>NZ_JBBMFD010000015.1:0-67489 GCF_040096205.1 Solibaculum intestinale
CACCGTAGGGTGCGCGCCCTTTTCTTTGTTTCGTCTTCCCGGTGGCCGATTCTTTCCACCCTAGGCACCGAACGCGCCAGGCTGCCTTCGGAATCCGGCAGTCCAGCGACCTGAGCGGGCGCTACCGGCAAAGCAGACTCTTTCAGGAGGGCTGACGCAGGTGGAAAGGAATCTCCGTTCGGATGCGCCATGCCATTGCATCCACTGCCGGCAATCTACGAAAGGCCGTTTCTCATTGAGTACAAGCTGGGACGCCCAGGGTATGAACGCCGTAACTTTCCCGGTTTTGCAAGGCTTTTCCGTCTGGTTACGAAGCGGACGTTTCGGACAGACGCTTTGGTATCCCCGGAAGCGCGGGGCTTCTATCTTTTCATAAGGCAGGTGTCGATTCTTGTCCGTTTCTCCAAACGTCGTAAACATCGGTCTGGTGGCCCATGTGGACGCCGGCAAAACCACACTGACTGAACGGCTTCTTTACGCGGCCGGCGCCATCCGCGCTCCTGGCCGGGTGGACGAAGGCACCGCCCAGACCGACTTTCTGGATCTCGAGCGAAAACGCGGCATTTCCATCCGCACGGCTTCCACGGTGCTTTCCTGGAAGGGGCGCACCATCAATCTCATCGACACCCCCGGTCATACCGACTTTGCGTCCGAGGTAGAGCGGGTGCTGCGGGTGCTCGACTGCGCGGTGCTGGTGATTTCGGCGGCGGAAGGAATCCAGTCTCAAACTGAGGTGCTGGCCGGGGCTCTCGCCAAACTAAAGACTCCCACCGTCCTTTTCTTTAACAAAATCGACCGGGCCGGGGCGGACCTTTCCCGGGTGCTGCAAGAAACAGGCGAACGGCTGGGACTGTCGCCGGTGGTGGTAGACCGTCTTTTTGAAGACGGTCCGGCGGAGGATAGATTGGTGGAGGCGCTGGCGGAGGAGGACGACGGGCTTCTGGAAGCCTACCTGTCGGGCGAGCCCCTTTCCAAGGAGCGGCTTTTTTCGTCGCTGGCGGCCGGCGTAAGAGCCCGCCGGCTCTTCCCCGCTCTGACCGGCTGCGCCCTCAAAGGGACCGGCGTTGGGGCGCTGCTGAATCTACTGGCGCTCACGGCGCCCCAAAACAAGGGAGATGCGCAAGCACCAGTGTCCGGCGTTATTTTCCGCATGGAGCACGATAAGTCCATGGGTCGGGTTTCTCACGTCCGTCTTTACGCGGGAACCTTAAAAAACCGGGATACGGTACGAAACGCCACCCGAGATCTGGAGGAAAAGGTGGTGCAGATCCGGAAAACCAGCGGCGCGAAGTACGAGGACACCGGGCTTTTGCAGGCGGGAGACATCGGGGCGGTCTGCGGCCTTGCCCACGCCAGGGTAGGGGACATCTTGGGCGATCCGGGACCAGTTCCGGGCGGATGCTCCTTCGCTCACCCGCTCTTAAGCGTGCGGGTGTTCCCCTATGAGGAGGGCGACTACCCCGCTCTGGTGGCGGCGGTGGAGGAGCTTTGCGCGGAAGACCCGCTTCTTACGATGGCGTGGGTCCCGGAGGAACGAAACCTGCTCATTCGCATCACCGGGCTCATCCAGCTGGAGGTTCTAGAAGCGCTGATGATCACCCGTTTCGGCCTGCGGGTTTATTTCTCCGATCCTACGATTATCTATAAGGAGACGCCCGCCTCAGTCGGGGAAGGCTTTGTGGCTTACACCATGCCCAAGCCCTGCTGGGCGGTGCTGCGGTTTTTAATCGAACCGGGACCACGGGGCAGCGGGATCGCTTACAAAAGCATCGTCAAAAACGACGACATCCTTTACCGCTACCAGGCGCAGGTGGCCCAGGCCCTGCCGGACGCCCTTCGCCAGGGTCCCCTGGGCTGGGAGGTCACCGATGCAAAAATCACCCTCATCGCCGGCGAGCACCACAATGAGCATACCCACCCGCTGGATTTTATCGTGGCCACTCCCATGGCTATCATGGATGGGCTTGTAAACACCGGCACGACTCTCTTGGAACCCATGCAGGCCTTTCGTCTGTCTCTCCCGGAAGAGGCGGGAGGCAAAGCCATGGGGGAAATCATCCGGATGCGGGGTCAGTTCGATACGCCGGTGATCCAAAAGGGGATGTTCACCTTGGAAGGGCGGGTCCCCGCCGCCACCTCGATGGAATTCCCGGTCTGGGCGGCGTCGGTTTCCTCGGGGCGGGCAAACCTGTCGGTGCGGTTTGACGGCTACGAGCCCTGCCCGGTGGAGCTGGGCGCGACAACGCCTTACCGGGGCGTCAATCCCCTGGATCAGGCCCGGTATATTCTCAGTATCCGGGGCGCGCTTTGAACCGGCACAAACTTGTGAATTCTGTTGCAAAGTCCTTGCAACTTCGGCCAGAAAATGGTACAATCATTGACGAAAAAATCAAAACAGTAGGAGGAACCCACATGGATTTTGCCAGAAAATGCATCGCTGAATTTTTCGGGACCACCATGTTTGTCCTGATTGGCTGTCTCGGAATCAGTATGTATGCGAGTACCCTGGACGCTCTGGGGCTGTGCCTAATTTTTGCCTTTGTATTCATCGCCATGTATTTTGTAATCGGCCGAGTGTCCGGCTGCCACCTCAATCCCGCCGTTTCCTTGGGAATGGCCATCACCGGTCGGATCTCGTGGAAGGAATTCGCCGGTTATGCCGTCAGCCAGCTAGTGGGCGGGTTCGCCGCCTGCGGCCTGATTACCCTGTTCAATTCTTTGTTCGGTGTTTCTGGGTACAGCGCGAATGCCGTGTATGTAGACACGTATAAATACCCCTATGTGGTGGAATGCCTGGTCATTGAGATTATTTTGACTATGCTGTTCGTCCTGGTCTTTCTGGCCGCCACCAAGAAGGGCAGGTTCTCCGGCGTGGCCGGCATCGGCATCGGCCTGAGCCTGCTGGTCTTCTATGTAATCGACTACGGGTTTACCGGCGCGTCCCTTAACCCCGCCCGCAGCCTGGCCCCCGCCATTTTCACCGGCGGTACCAGTCTGACGAACGTATGGGTCTTTCTGGTAGGTCCGCTGGTAGGTGCAGTGCTTGCCGCGTTTTTGTACAAGTTCTTTGCAAAAGGAATGGCAAACGACGAAAGCGCACATTAAACCGAGGAAGAGGGCCGCATGATAGCGGCCCTTTTTGGGCCCCGATTCTGCATTTGCGTTTGTTTGCATGAATCGGCCCCGCTATACATACACTAACCCTATCGTGAAAGCTTAGGAGGCAGATTATGAACGTATACGATTTCAAAGTGAAGAAAATGGATGGAAGCGAGGTATCTCTGCGCGACTACGAAGGCAAGGTGCTGCTCATCGTCAACACGGCCAGCAAATGCGGCTTTACCCCGCAGTTTGCCGAACTGGAAGCGCTCTACCAGAATTATAAGGACAAGGGCCTTGTGGTTTTGGGCTTTCCTTGCAACCAGTTCAAAGAGCAGGACCCGGGCAGCAATGAAGAAATCATGGAGTTCTGCACACGCAATTACGGCGTTACCTTCCCCATGTTCGCGAAAATCGATGTAAACGGCCCCAATGCCGCGCCCTTGTTTCGGTTCTTGACGGCGCACACCACGTTCGAAGGGTTTGACATGAGCCACCCCATCGGCCCGGTTCTAGACGAGCTTTTGTCCAAAGACGGGGACTACAAGGCGGACAACCAGATCAAATGGAATTTCACCAAGTTTCTCATTACCAAAACCGGCGAAATCGTCAAACGGTTTGAGCCGACCACCACGCCCGCCCAGATGGAATCGAGCATCCAAAGCTTACTGTAAGGAATTAAAAAAGCCGCCCCCAATTGCGGGCGGCTTTTTTACCGGCTGGGACGACGGTATGGTTCCAAATTCAGAAAGCAAAAACCTCGGCGGCTTCTAATATGCCGCCGAGGTTTTTCTATTCATTCACCCAGCCGGATCATCTCCATGATCGGCCGTCTGGCCGCCTGGGCCAAGGCCGGATCAATCTGGATTTCCGCGCCGCCCGTACCCAAGAGCGCCCGGTAAACATCGGTAAGCCCCGTCAGGCGCATGTTGGAGCAGAGAAGCTTCTTGCTCAAAACCGGGAACCGGCGGTCCGGATGGTGGAGGGACAGCCAGTCAGAAATGGATTTTTCCGTACCGATGATCACGTCCTCCTTACACTGCTCGGCAAAGGACAGGATGCCGGAAGTAGAGCCCACATAGTCCGCATATGTGAGCACCTCTTCCCGGCATTCGGGATGAACCGCCAGCTTTGCCTTGGGATAGCGTTCCTTCATCAAGGCGCAGTCCCGGGCAGTTACCGCCGCATGAACCGGACAGCACCCGTCCCACAGCTCGATTTCCCGCTCCGGCAGCTGCCGCTTGATCCAGCCGCCCAGGTTTGCGTCGGGAATAAACAGAATCGGGTTATCCGGCAGCTTTTTGACGATGGTAAGCGCACTTGACGAAGTGACGCACACATCGCACTCCGCCTTGAGCCGGGTGGTGGTGTTTATGTAAGCGACGACCGTAAAATCGGAGTTGTTTTCCTTAAAGCGCCGTACCCGCTCGGGCGGGATTTGGTCGGCCATGGGACATACCGCCTGGTCCACCGGCAGAATCACCTTTTTCTCTGGGTTCAGCAGCTTGACGGTGTCCGCCATAAAGCGCACGCCGCACAGCACAATGGTGCTTTCCTCGCGCTTCTGGGCCGCCACCGACAGGGCGAACGAATCCCCACGGATGTCCGCAATCTCCAAAATTTCCGGCGACTGATAGCTGTGCGCCAGAATGGCCGCACCCGTCTCCTTTTTGAGCCGCAAAATTTCTTCCTGGAGTTCCTTCATCATTGGCCTTTTTCCTCCTCAAGCACCAAAGCGGGCTTCAGCCGCCTGGCGATCTTTCCCGCCTCCACCCCGTCGAGATGGATACGGGTACGCAACAGGTCGATGCTGTCAAACTTCTGCTCGGGCCGCATGAAGGACAGCAGACAGACCGGCACCTTTTCCCCGTACAGATCCCCTTCGTAATGGGGAATCCAGGTCTCATAGAGAGGGGCGGGCGCGCCCACCGTGGGCCGCACGCCGAAATTGGTCACCGCGGGCCAATAGCCTCCCTCAATTCGGGCAAGAGACGCATAGACGCCGAACTTCGGTTGTACAAATCCCTTGGGAACCGATTGGTTGAGGGTGGGCGTGCCCATCAGGCGACCCAGCTGCTGGCCCCGGACCACCTCAAAATCAATGACAAAGGGGCGCCCCAGCAGCCGGGCCGCCTCTTCCATTTTTCCTTCCCGCACCAGCGCCCGGATCCGGGTGGAGGACACCGGCGCCCCGTCCACCTCAATGGGCGGGATGATGGACGCGGCAATTCCCCGCTCCTCACACAAGCGCACCAGCGTAGAAGCATTCCCGCCGGCGTTTCGGCCGAACCGGTAGTTGTAGCCGCACACCACACGTTTGGCATGCAGCGATTCAATGAGCACCCGGTCTACAAATTCCGGCGGGGTCATATGGCGGATGCTCTCAAATTTCGGACGGACCAGAAGCCCCACCCCTTTTTGGACGAGCAGCCCTTCCATGATAGAAAAGGGCATCAGCTCCTCTTCCAGTCCTGGCTTTGTAAAGGTGAACACACAGGCGAGCAGCCCGTCGCTAGCAGCGGCCAGCGCCCGGTCAATCACCGCCATATGGCCCAGATGCAGCCCGTCAAAGCACCCCAGCGCCACTGCGGTATTCTCTGTCTGATTGGGAAGCTCTCCGGTTATAACCACAGCATAAGCTCCTTTGTTCTAGAAAAATCCTCGTTTCATTTACGATGCTTTTTCCAAAGAAAAACCGGTTTTCTTTGGAAAAAGCGCCGCAAAAGCGGCGATCACTCGGAAAAAATCCGTTTGACCTTTAGTTCCTGGGCCTTTTCATCCACCAGCCCCAAGCCGGCGAACTGTCCCTGTGAATTATACACCCGCACGAACGCGCCGTCGGTTTTCGGAGCCTGGTCCACCCGCGAAAGAAACAAAGCGCCCCCGTTTCGAAACCGGGTAAACTGGGCGTCGGTCACCCGCACCGCCTGGTAGCCCGAAAGCCCTAAGTCCACCGGCAAAAGCCGGTCACAAAGAGTCCCTTTTTCCGAAAGGGCCCGGGCTTCCTCCAGGGTCAGGCAGTCATCCAGCGAAAAGCCGCAGGCCTTGGTCCTTCGCAGAGAGGTCATCACCGCGCCGCAGCCTAGGGCTTGTCCCAGATCATGGATGAGCGTGCGCACATAGGTTCCAGCTGAACAGGAGATGGAAAGGTTGTATTCCCCTGCCTCCTCCCTCTCGCCGGTTAGCGCGAGCGTAAACACCGTCACCTTACGGGCTTCCCGCTCCACCTCAATCCCCTGGCGGGCCAGCTCATAAAGCCGTTTGCCGTCTTTCTTTACCGCCGAATACATGGGCGGCAGCTGCAAAATCCCCCCAGTAAACCGGGGCAGGAGCGCCTCGATCTCCGCTTTCCCGCAGGAAACGGGACGTTTCTCCATTACCGTACCCCAGATGTCCTGGGTATCGGTGGTGATCCCCAGCCGAAAGCCAGCCTCATATTCCTTGTCGTGGCTGGGAAGTAACTCGGCGGCGCGGGTGGCGCTTCCGGCCAGAATCGGCAGTACGCCGGTGGCCATGGGATCCAGGGTTCCCGTATGCCCTACCTTGCGGGTGCAAAGCAGCCGCTTCATCACCGCCACCACGTCAAAGGAGGTAAAGTCCTGAGGCTTGTCAATGCACAGAATTCCGTTCATCTTCCCGCTCCGCCGCAATTTCTTTCAAGATCTTGTCGCAGGCCTCCCGGGCCGTGCCGGTCACCGTACAGCCGGCGGCGCGCATATGGCCGCCGCCGCCAAGTCTCCCGCAGATGGAGCTGGCGTTGAACTCTACGCCGGTACGCACGGAAATCTTCCATGCCCCGTCGCTTTTTTCCCGCAGGGTCACACCGATTTGCACCCCATCGATCTGCCTGGGGATCGGGGTCAGGCCGTCTAAGTCGCTTTCCAGCGCTTTCGACTTCTGCAGCATCTGCTTCGTTATGTACATCACCGCGCAGATGCCGTCAAAATAATATTCCACCGACTCCAGCGCCAGCCGCTCGATCTCAAACCGGGCCCTCGACTTGATCTCGAACATAAGCCGGTTGATGGGATACGTGTCGATCCCCACCCGCATCATCTGGGCCGCAATGGCATGGCTTTGCGCCGTGGTGTTTGCATATTTGAAGCAGCCGGTATCGGTGGAGATGCCGGTATAGATGGCGGCGGCAATGTCCTCATCAATGGTCACGTCCAGCTCCAGCAGCACCTCAAATACCACCTCGGCCGCCGCTGCATATTCCTTGAGCAGCAGGTTTGCGGCATACTTGGTGTTAGAATGATGATGGTCGATGCACAGGTCCACCCGGTCGGCGTATTCGCTCAGGCCGCTGCCCAGCAGAGGAGCGTCGGCCACGTCCACCGCCAGGATAAACCCTGGCTCGAACGCGCATTCCTTCATGTCATGATAGAGATAGGAGTACTTTTGCGGGATCGGGTCGGAGCAGACGACGCGCGCCCGTTTTCCCATGGAAAGCAGGCCGCGGCACATGGCAAAGGCGCATCCCAGGGTATCCCCATCCGGGTACTGGTGGGTGAGGATCAGAATATCGTCCGCTTCACGCAACATCTGCGCCGCCTGGGCGGTGGTCACCTCTCTCACCCTTCTCCCCCCTCTTTGCTGATCTTGTTCAAAAGCGCGGAAATGTCCGCGCTGTGCGCGATGGAATCGTCGGGCACAAAGCGCAACGCCGGCGTATGACGCAGGTGCAGCCGAGTGCTCAGCTCGTGCCGGATGAAGCCGGACGCGCTCTTTAACCCTTCCACCGCGGTCTTGGCCGACTCCAAGCCGTTGACCGAGCTGATATACACCTTTGCCACCGACAGGTCGTTTGCAACCTCACAGCGCACAATGCTGATGATGCCCGCTACCCGCGGGTCTTTTAAAGAACGGAAGATATCCGTCAGTTCTCTATGAATGTCTTCGGTCGTCCGGTCCATTCGATGTCCTGCCATTGCGAATCCCTCCCCGTATATCGGATATTATTCCTGATATTCTTCCATGATATACGCTTCAAAGATGTCGCCCTCTTTGATGTCGTTAAACTTCGTCAGGCCGATGCCGCATTCGTAACCCTGGGCCACTTCCCGCACGTCGTCCTTAAACCGCTTGAGGGAATCGATCTTGTCCTCGGCGATGACGATGCCGTCGCGCACCACCCGGATTTCCGACTGGCGGGTCACCTTGCCGTCGAGCACATAGCAGCCCGCCACAGTGCCCACGTTTGAAATCTTGTATACCGCGCGCACCTCGATGCGGCCCTGAGCCACTTCCCGGAACTTGGGCGCGAGCATTCCCTTCATGGCCGCCTCGATTTCCTCAATGCAGTCGTAAATGATGCGGTACAGACGAATGTCCACCCCGTCGCGTTCGGCGTTGGTCTGAGCCACCGGGTCGGGACGCACGTTAAAGCCGACAATGATGGCGTTGGAGGCGTTGGCGAGCATCACGTCCGACTCGGATACGGCACCCACCGCTCCGTGGATGACGCGGACCTTCACCTCGTCGTTGGAAAGCTTTTCGAGGGACTGGCGCACCGCTTCCACCGAGCCCTGTACATCCGCCTTGACGATGATGTTGAGTTCCTTCATTTCGCCTTCCTGCATCTGGCTGAAGAGGTTGTCGAGGGTAACCTTCTGGTACGCGGCGAACTGTTCTTCCTTCATTTCCTGCTTGCGCTGCTCCACCAGTTCTCTGGCGAGTTTCTCGTCGGAGACGGCGTTGAACACGTCGCCGGCACTGGGCACTTCCGCAAGGCCCGTGATTTCCACCGGTACGGAGGGTCCAGCTTCTTCCACGCGGTTGCCGCGGTCGTCCACCATGGCGCGCACACGGCCAACCGCCGTGCCCGCCACGATCACGTCCCCGGCGTGGAGCGTACCGTTTTGCACCAGCACCGTCGCCACCGGGCCGCGGCCCTTGTCAAGCCGCGCTTCGATGACCGTGCCCTTGCCCGCACGGTCGGGGTTGGCTTTGAGCTCCATCATATCCGCCTGGAGAATGATCATTTCCAGCAGGTTGTCGATCCCGGTACGCTGCTTGGCGGACACCGGCACGCAAATGGTGCTGCCGCCCCATTCCTCGGGCACCAGCTCGTATTCGGTCAGTTGCTGCTTGATGCGGTCCGGGTCGGCACCGGGCTTATCGATCTTATTGATGGCCACGATAATGGCCACGCCTGCGGCCTTCGCGTGGTTGATGGCTTCCACCGTCTGAGGCATGATGCCATCGTCCGCCGCTACCACCAGCACGGCGATGTCGGTCACCTGAGCACCTCTGGCCCGCATGGAGGTAAACGCCGCGTGGCCAGGGGTATCCAGGAAGGTTACTTCCCGGTCGCCCAAATACACCCGGTAAGCACCGATGTGCTGGGTAATGCCGCCCGCCTCGGTGGAGGTGACGTTTGCGTCGCGGATGGCGTCGAGCAGGGAGGTCTTGCCGTGGTCCACATGGCCCATGACCACCACCACCGGCGTTCTGGGCTGGAGATTCTCATCGGTGTCCTCACTGTCGTCGATGATGCGCTCTTCAATGGTAACCACTACTTCCTTCTCGGTCTTGGCATGGAATTCCATGGCGACCAGCGTAGCGGTATCGAAGTCGATCTCCTGGTTGATGGTGGCCATGACCCCCATCATCATAAGCTTTTTGATGACCTCGGAGGAAGTGGCCTTCAGCCGTGCGGCCAGCTCGCCTACGGTGATCATCTCCGGGATGGTAATGGTCATCTGCTTTTTTTGACGCTCGGCCGCGATTCTCTTCAGGCGCTCGGCCTCGGTCTCCCGGCGGGAATTGTATTGTTTGCGGCCCCGGTTATAGAACTGGGAACGCTGGGTCAGCTTCTGCTTTTGGACAATATTGTCCTTCTTGGCACGGTCGGGAGCCAGCTGCTCGAACTTTTCGTTGTACTTGTCAAGCTGCACCACTGCGCTGCGGGTATCCACCGTACGGCGCTCCCGCGGGCCCTTGATGGGAGCCTGCTGCTGAGGCCGCTGGGGGGGCTGGGCCGCGGCCCGCTGGCTGGTGGGACGGGGCTGACCGCCCACCGGAGTGATCTTTCCGCCGGGTCTTGCCTTGCTCTGGCTCTGGGCCGCCGGGCGGGCCTGTGAGCCTGGCGCGGGGCCCACGGGGGTAATCCGTCCGCCGGGACGGGCTTTGCTCTGGCCCTGGCCAGCCGGCGCTGCGGGACGAGCCGGTGAGCCCGGCGCAGGCGCTACGGGCGTGATCTTTCCGCCGGGACGGGCTTTGCTCTGGCCCTGGCCAGCCGGTGCTGCCGGCGCCGCGGGAGGCGCTGCCGGCGCTTTCGCGGCCGGGGCCTCGGCGGGTTTCGCCGGCTCCTCTTTAAAGACCGGGGCAGGCGCCTTAACAGGCGCTTCCTTCGGCTCTTCCTTGACGCCGGAGGCAAAATACTCGTCGAAGTTCTCCACCTCGTTGTCTTTTGTAAACTTTTCGAACACCACGTCCAGTTCTTCTTCCGTGAGCGCGGTCATGTGCTTTTTGGGCTCCTCAAAATATTCCCCCAGCAGATCTACCACCTGCTTACTGGGCAGGTTGAAATCCTTTGCCACCTCGTGGACTCGGTATTTATTCATCATAACGCAGTTCCTCCTTCATTCTCGAAGCGGCAAAGCTCCCTGACCTTTTTGGCGAATCCGGCGTCGTTGACCGAAATCACACCCACCCGTTTTCCGATTGCCATGCCGATTTCATCCATACTCTGCCCAAGGTGCAGGCATTCCTGCCCCCACTCTTCGCAGACCGATTCGATTCCCGACGCCGAACGGCTTGAAAAATCCCGCGCCAGAAGCACGACCCTGGTTTCGCCCTTGGCGATGGAGCTTTTCACCGGGTCCATCCCCATGGTGATCTTCCCCGCCCGCCTGGCGATCCCTAATAGGTTAAGCAGCTTATCCTTCATCTGTCGCGATTTCCTCCTCCATCTGGTCGTACACCTGCGGGGAAATGGCGCAGGAAAACGCGCGTTCCAGCCGTCTGGCCTTTCTGGCCGCCCGCAGGCACGTCACATTCTTGCACACATAGGCGCCCCGCCCCGGCTTCTTTCCCGTCAGGTCGAGCGAAATCTCGCCCTGGGGGCTTTTCACTACCCGCACCAGTTCCTTCTTCGGCTTCATCTCGCCGCAGCCGGTGCACATTCGCATGGGAATCTTTTTTTGCATTCGAATACCTCTTGTATCATAAAATCACGGTCAAAAGAGACCGCTTTGGTTATTCGCCGTAAAAGCCGCTTTCGGGGCGGATGTCGATCTTCCAGCCGGTGAGCTTGGCGGCAAGGCGGGCGTTCTGGCCCTTGTTGCCGATGGCCAGGGAAAGCTGCCCGTCGGGTACCGTGGCCTTACAGGCATGGGCGCCGTCCGGATCCACTTCCACACCCAGAACGGTTGCCGGAGAAAGAGCCTCGGCGATGAACTTGGCCGGGTCGTCGCTGTACTTGACAATGTCGATCTTCTCGCCGCCCAGCTCGTCGACGATCTTGCCGACCCGCACTCCCTTGTTGCCGATGCAGGCGCCCACCGCGTCCACCTTGTCGTCCCGGCTCATCACCGCCAACTTGGTGCGTGAGCCTGCTTCTCTGGAAACCGCTTTGATCTCCACCGTGCCGTCGTAAATCTCCGGCACCTCCATCTCAAAGAGGCGCTTGACGAGCCCCGGATGGGTCCGGGAAATGATCGCCTTGGGTCCGCGCTCGGTCTCCTTGACCTCCACCACGTAAACCTTCACGTGATCGCCCTCGTGCAGCTCCTCGTCAGGCACCTGCTCGTTCTTCATCAGAATCGCTTCCGCCCGGCCGATTTCCACTGTCACCGCTCCGGTCTTCGGGTCGATGCGCTGGACCACCGCCGTCACCAGCTCCTGCTGGCGGCTTTGGAACTCCGCCGCGATCTGGCCGCGCTCCGCTTCCCGGATGCCCTGGCGGATGACGTGCTTGGCGGTCTGGGCCGCGATACGCCCGAACTGCTTGGTCTCCAGCTTCACCCGGACCACATCGCCCATTTGTGCCTTCTTCGAAGACTTGCGGGCTTCGTCCAGCAGAATCTCCGTATCCGGGTCCTCTACCTCTTCCACCACCGTCTTTTTCAAATAGACCTCAAACTTGTTCTTATCCGGGTCCACTTCGATTTCCACATTGTCGTGCCCGCCGTAATCGCGCTTGACCGCGATGACGATGGCCGCGTTGATCTTTTCGAGCAGATAATCCGCCGGAATTCCCTTTTCCTTCTCAAGCAGGCGCAACGCCTCAAAAAACTCGGTGTTCATTTTTTCCTTAACCTCCAAAATAATCGTCAACCAAACGGCACAAAGCCGTGTCCTTCTGCGAAAAGCGCAGTACGCCGCCCTGTTCGTCCGTCAGTTCGATCACGCCGCCCTCGAACCCGGTCAGCGTGCCTTTGAATTCCCGCCTGCCTTCCAAAGGGCGGATCAGGCGCAGATATACCGTTTCTCCCATGCACGCTTCAAAATGAGCGGGCCGGGTCAGCTCTCTCTCAATGCCCGGGGACGAAACCTCCAAGCAATAGGATTGCGCAATCGGGTCGGCTTCATCCAAAACCGGGTCAATGGCCCGGGAAAACGCCTCGCAGTCGTCCAAAGACACGCCGCCCTCCTTGTCGATGAAAATGCGCAGATACCAGGACGCGCCTTCCTTCAAAAAGCGCACGTCCCACAAATCGAGATGCAGCTCGGCGGCCACCGGCTCGCACAGGTTCCAGACCGTGGCGGCCGTATTGCCGCCGTGGGATGCATTTGCCATAGATTCCTCCACATCCGCCGCCAAGCCCGGTTCCCGCAGCTTTGGTCCCCGGTGAAATCGGCGTAATACAAACGAAAGAGCGGGTGCAGCACCCACTCTTTCATCAACGGTTTATTTACAAGTATGTATTATAGCACGTGTCTTGCCGATTTACAAGCCCTTTTTGAAAAAATCCCCATAAAAACACAGTTTCTTGTATCAAAACGGCTGCTCACCCCGCCCCCGCATCCGTGCCGGTATATCGGATGGGACGGATGCCTTTCGCTATATCGCATTCAGCGATGTTATAAATGCCCTGGTATACCCTTATCCGGGACATACCGGGCTTTCCCGAACAAGAGGAATGCCGACCAAATCATTGGCCAAGAAACTGCTTTTCTGGGATAAAAAGCAGAGCCTCAAACCATAGATTGGCCGGCAATATGGAGAAGGTACAGCCGCGCCGTTCCAAAATTGGGGATCCTGAAACAAGCGCTGCTGTAAAACGTGATAACGAAGAAAAAGAAAGGAAACCATCCATTTTCCTATTCGATAAACCGAGTATACCGTCTCCCAGTCACACGACGGTCACAAATTCCAGATTCTCTCTTTTTAGCTTCGGTCCCTATAAGAGTCTGCCGGTTCAATGGCGCGCAGATTGGTGTGAATCTTCACGTCATCGCCCTGATAGGTCTGCATAAAAAAGCGCGTGATCCGCTCGAGCACCCCTAGCCCGTCTTCATACCGGCTCAGCGGCAGCATCACTACCAACTGGGTAGAGCTGTAAGTGGAAACTACGTCGCCGCGCCTGAGCTGGCTGCATACGCAGCTTCGCAAAACCGCCATCACGTTCGGAATGGTGCTGGAGTCGGGAAGCTCGTCCTGTCTGTCCGTGAAGGTGAACAACGCAATATAGATGCTTTGGCCGGTGCGCAGGATCCAGCGCGCCAACATCCGATAAATATTTCGAAATACGTCATAGTCGCAGTAAAACGCGCCTGCACACTGGCTGCTTTCCTGCAAATCTTTCTGGATCACGTGCAAGTCCATCTCCAAGTTGTGTATTTTCCGGCGGATGGTCCGATAAAGCTGGACGGTTGCTTCCGACAATTCCACCCCCAGCTCATTATAGAACGCATCACGCAGCCGTTCGTAATGAGGGATTGCCTTGGAGGGCTGACCGGTCTTGTAATACCCGTATAAAAGGGCCTGGTGGATGTCTTCCGATAGCGGGCAATGGAGCACCGCTCTCTCACACGCCACCACAAGTTCATCATATCGGTGAAGAGCCACCAGCATCTCACAAAGGCTAAGGACACACTCATTATAAATAGTGGAATAGTATGCGCTTTTGGAGACCACCCAGTCCATATAAGAAGACTTGGGAAGGAATTCCCCCTGATAGAGGGCCACTGCCGCCTGGTATAGCCGGACGCGCTCTTCCTTGGCCAACCGTTCGTCTCCCGCCTTTTTCCACAGCGCTTCGAATTCCGCCGTGTCCATCCGGCAGGGAATCAGAGAATTCCACACATAGGTGCTTCGTTCAAACTGAATGAACGATACCGTTTCCCCCGGCGGCATCAGCTCATTGAGCTGCTTGCGCGCCCGGTAGACTAAATTTTTCAGAGTCCCCAAGGGATTGGAGAACTCCTCGTCTCCCCAAAGCGCTTCCATCAGGTTTTCCTGGGAAACGTCTTTGCCACGGTGTGCCAGCAAAAACTCGACCAGCGCCCACACCTTTTTGGTCCGCCCGACATTTTCCGTAAGCTTCTTTTCCCCATACTGGATGGAAAAGCCGCCGAACATGCGCACCCTCAGCTCTTTCTTCATGGTTTCTCCTTCCCCGTATGGGATCTACCAGTTTACTTTTCCGATGGATAAATTCCCGTTTTTTCCTTTCTAAGTTCCCCCGCCTTCCGAATGTCTTGATTATACCATAGGAGTAAAAAAACACAAGGATTCTTTCACCTGCGTCTTTTTACTTTTATAGGAAATCTTGATTGTGTTTTCAACCATTTTCACATTTCTTTGAAATATTTTTACAGGGAAAGCGCCAAAATCCATATCATCCGTTTCATTCTGGATCCCAACCTGAAAAGGGTCCGGCTATTGCCTTCGCCCGGAAAAGCGCGTCTTCCGTGCTCTTTTACTGCAAAAGAAAACGGCGCCGCTTTCAAGCGGCGCCTGTTTTCTATGAAAGAAGAAGGAGATGAAAATGAAAAAGCATGTGGTTTGTAGCTCTTGTTTTTCCCTGCAACTATAGAATACCAAAGGGATGTGAAGAAACTTTTCGATTCCCGTAAGCAAAGAGAAAACAAAGCATGAATGGAATGTGTCTATGGCAAAAGGATCCGCATGAAACTGCTCGTTTTTATTGCATTCGCACGGACCTTTTCCCGCCGCCTTTAACAAATCCGAGGCAGGCTTTCTCCGTAAAGCGCGGGAACCCGTCTGGTTCCTCCCAGCCTTGTGTTCATCCGTACCCCGTCGCCTGGTCCTTCCACCCTTCCGATGACCGCCGCGTGTGCACAGTACCGCGCCGCTTTCAGCGCCGCGAAAGCCCGGTCCTCGTCCTGCTTTGCCACCGCCACCACAAACTTTCCCTCGTTGCCCATGGTCAGGGGGTCGAGGCCCAGAATGCCGCAGAAGGCCTCCACCTCTTTTGACACCGGCAACGCCTCTTCCTCCAACCGGATCCCATGACCCGACCGTCCTGCCCATTCGCCTAAAACCGTGGCAAGCCCGCCCCGGGTCACATCCCGCATGGCTTTTACCTGCACGCCCGCTTTCAAAAGGGCGGCAACTCCTTCACACAGGGGGGCACAGTCGCTTCGGATTTCATTCTCAATCCCCATGCGCGCGCTGAGGATGGCCGCATGATGATCCCCTAAAGTTCCCGACAGAAGCAACACGTCCCCTTCCCGGCAATGGTCGGCACCCAGCTCCCGGCCTTTAGGAACAAAACCAACGCCTGCGGTGTTAATATAGACGCCGCCCTTGCCTTCCACCACCTTGGTATCTCCGGCCACAATGCTCACGCCGGCCTCCCGGGCAGTGTCCGCCATGGAGGCGGCGATGTGCTCAAGCTCCTCAATCTCCACTCCTTCCTCCAGAATGAAGCCGCAGGTCAGGTACTGAGGGATGGCCCCGCTCATGAGCAGGTCATTGACCGTACCGCAGACCGAAAGACGGCCGATGTCCCCGCCGGGGAAAAAGAGGGGCGTGACCACAAAACTGTCAGTGGTGAGGGCCAGGCGGTGCGCGCCCGGCACCACCGCCGCGTCCTCCATTTTCGCAAGGACCGGGTTTTGAAACCGGGACGCAAACACCTGCTCAATCAGGGCTGCGGTTTCCTGCCCGCCGCTTCCGTGGGCCATGGTGATTTTCATCGGCTGATTCCTCCTTCTGCGCTCAAAAACGCGTGATAGCAGCTCCCCTCGGTGGACACCATACACGCTCCCTGGGGCATGGCGGGCGTGCAGGCCTTCCCAAAGAGAGGGCAGCCGGCAGGTTCCAGTCTGCCCACCAGCACCTGCGCGCACCGGCAGGAACGGTTTGCCTCCCGGTCTTCCATAAGCCCTCCGCTTCCCGCGTCGAACCGTTCGTACTCCGCCTTCAGCCGGAGGCCGGAGCCTTTTATGATCCCAATGCCCCGCCAGGCCGCGTCACAGGGGGCGAAACATTCCTCCACCGCTTCCCTCGCCTGGCGGTTCCCGTCCCGGGTCACCACCGAAGGATACAGGTTTAGAACCGTTCCCCGGCCTCTGCATTTGGTCAGCCCGTACAAAGCGGCAAGAATGGATTCCCCGGAGAACCCGGCCACCGCAAAGGGAAGCCGATAACGTTCGGCTAAGGGCTCGAAGATGCGGCTACCGGTGACTACGCTTACATGACCGGGGGCCAGAAAGCCGTCCACCTGTCCCTTCCGGCAGACCCATTCGATCACCGGAGGCATGGTTTTCAGAGAGGTGAGCAGGCGGATGTTTTCGATCCCCTGTTCCTTCGCCTGCTTTAAAAGCAGGGCATAAACCGGCGCGGTGGTTTCAAACCCCACCGCTGCGAAAACAAAGGTCGTATCCGGGTTTTTCCCTGCCAGATCCAAAACCTCCATGGGCGAATACACCATTCGCACCCGGCCGCCCTCCGCCTTCCCGTCGGAAAGGCTTCCCTTGCTCCCCGGCACCCGCAGCAGATCGCCGAAGGAAACCACCACCGTGTCCGGTTCCTTGGAAAGGGCGATGAGCCGGTCAAGATACGCGGTCACAGTGACGCAGACCGGGCAGCCCGGACCCGATACCAGGCGGATGGTTTCCGGCAGAAGGCTGCGGATGCCGTTTTGGGCGATGGCGGCGGTATGAGTGCCGCACACCTCCATAAACCGCACCGGTGGGCCGTCGTATTGCCGGATGGCGGTTACCAAGCCGGTCATAACGCCTCCAGCTCCAAGAACAAGTCGGTGAGGCTGTCCCCTTCTTCTTTGGAAAGCACCTGTAAAATGCAGCCCGCGTGCACCAGAACATAGTCCCCAGGTTTTGCCTTTACCAAGCCAGCCTCCGCCGGAACCCGGTTGCCGTTAAAGTCCACCGTGGCCTTGGTCCCTTCCAGTTTAATTACCTTGCCCGGCAATGCCACACACATGCTTTTCATCCTCCGCCTTTCTTTTGCATCCATATACCTAGGTACGCCTGGCCCAAAGCCAGCGAGCCGTCGTTCACCGGTGTTTTTTCATTGCGATAGACCGAAAATCCGTCCGCTTGCAGCCGGTCAAGGCACTCAGTCAGCAGCAGCCGGTTGAAAAACACCCCGCCGCACAAGGCCACCTTGTTTTCTCCCGTCTCGGCCCGGATCTGGCGGCAGACGTTTGCCACCATCTGCGCCGCCGCTTCGTGAAATCCCAGCGCCAGGGCGCCCGGGTTTGCCCCTTCGTCAGAATACCGTCCAAGCTGTGAAAATAGCTCCGCCTGCCCGATCTGGAGGATTCCATTTCGTTTGGAAAGCGGGAAGGAAAGGGACATGGGGGCAACGCCCGCTTCTTTCGCAGCCGTTGCCGCGTTTTCCAGGGCCTGCGCGCATTCTCCTTCGTACCGGTTTCGCTTGCCCAGCCCCAGCCGGGCGCTGATCCCGTCAAACAGACGGCCCATGCTCGAATACGCGGCCACGTTTATCTTCGCCTCAACCGCCCGGCGCACCAGAGGAAACCTTTCATCCTCGCATTCCTCTCCTGCCGCCAGATGGTAGCAGAGGCTGGTCAAAGACGCGTCCTTCGCCGCCTGGTCCCCGCCGCAGATGGGCAGGTAGGACAGGTGCGCCATACGCGTCATCCGCTCCTCCTCGCAAAGCAGAAACTCCCCGCCCCACACGGTCCCGTCCATTCCGTAGCCGGTGCCGTCAAAGGCAACGCCGATGCAGCGGCTAAGTCCATGCTCGGCCATCACCGACGCCGCATGCGCATGGTGATGCTGTACCTTAAGAAGGGGGATACCCTGTTTTTGAGCCAGCGCCTGCGCCAGGCGGGCGGACTGGTAGCCGGGATGTAGGTCGCAGACAACGGCGCTTGGATGAATGCGAAAAATCCGTTCCATCCGCGCAAGGGTATGCTCAAACAAGGTCTGGGTTCTCTCGTCGTCTAAGTCCCCCAGGTGCTGGCTGAGATAGAGGGAGTCTTCGTGCAAAAGGCCGAAGCAGCTCTTTAGATCTCCGCCCATGGTCAGCAGGTCCGCTTTTGTTTTCACCGGCAGCGTCACCGGCAGCGGAACGTATCCTCTCGCCCTTCGGATGAGCTGCACCTTTTTCCCAATTACCCGGGCAACCGAGTCGTCGAGAGGGGTGAGAATCTCCCGGTCGTGGGATAGGACCCCGTCCACCGGTCTGTCCAGCATGGAGAGGGCGTTCCCGTCCTCAAACACCATGGGCCGCCCGCTTTCATTGGCGCTGGTGGCCACCAAGGGGCCGCATTCGTCCAGAAGAAGCTTCTGCAAGGGCGTGCAGGGCAAAAAGGCGCCCAGCTCCCGGCTTTCCCCCGCCACCGCCCGGCAGAAAGGGTCCTTCCCCTTCCGAAGCAGCACGATGGGACGAGCCGGGGAACCAAGAAGTTCTTCCTCCGCGGGGCTGACTGGGCAATGAGCCCGGATTGCGGTCATGTCCGGGTAAAGGACCGCAAAGGGTTTTCCTTCCCGGCTCTTCGCCTTTCGCAGGCGGCGAACCGCTTCTTCGTCATAGGGCGAGCAGCACAGCTGGTACCCCGCCATTCCCTTCACGGCAATTACCCCGCCCGCCTTCAAAACCTGGACTGCCTGCTTCACAGCTTCGTCCCTATGTATAGTTCGGCGCTTTGGACCATCCGTCCAGGTAAACGTCACCTGTGGGCCGCAGTCCGGGCAGGAAATGGTCTGGGCGTGCCGCCGCCTGCCGTTCCCCTGATACTCGGCCTCACAGGCCGGGCACATATCGAAAGCATCCATGGCGGTGGTTTCCCGGTCATAGGGAATGTCCTTTAAAATGCTGTACCGGGGCCCGCAGGAGACACAGCTGATGAGAGGATACCGGTAGCGGCGGTTTTGGGGGTCTCCAAGCTCCCGCAGGCAATCGTCACACACCGGTAGGTCTGGGGGCAGCACCGGAACGGCCCGGTCACCGTCCTCGCTTGAAACGATGGAAAACCCGTCGAACGCCCCCTCCTCTGCAGGCGAAACCTGCACGTCGGCTACCACCGCGCCCGGCGGCGCAACGCAAGAGAGGCGGTGGACCAATGCATCCATCGCCTCTTTCGAACCGTTGGCGACGATGGTGACCACCCCGCCGTTATTGCGCACCGTTCCCGTCAAGGAAAGGGCGGACGCCTGGCGGGCCACAAAGGGGCGAAATCCCACCCCCTGCACCACGCCCCGCACGGTCACCGTCCAGGTCATAGCAGCTCGGCGCTCTTGATCTCGATCTGGGTGCCCACATCGGTAGGCTCCCCTTCCACGCCGCAGTCCGGGCAGGCTAAGTGCATGGGTTTGCGCTCGAAAAGCTTGCCGCACTGGGGGCACTTGAGCTTCGCCTTCACATGTTCGACGCAGATTTGGGCGCCTTCGCAAACAGTACCCGCGGACACTTCGTCAAAGTACATGCGGATGCTCTCTTCCGAATAGCCGCAGCTGTCCCCCATCACCAGGGTGATCTTCGTGACCTTGCGCTTGCCCTGCTTGCTTGCCTGGGCCACGCCGTAGTTTACCATATCCACGGCCTTATGATAATCGTGCATGGATTTTGCGCCTCCTATTCGTAGCAATCTGATAAAACATTACAATATGTATTCCTATTATTCCGATTTTGCAGCGGTTGCCGGCGGTTCCTTGGGCGGTTCGGGTGGCTTTTCCACCGTATCCACCCGTTTGTGCGCGTCCGGCTGTGGGTAGCTTTGCTCCATATGCAGGCACTTCTTCGGGCAGCTTTCCACGCAGCTGTTGCACTGGATGCAGCCGAAGCGCTCGATGCTCCAGGTCCGCGCCGCCCGGTCCACCTGAATGGCTCCCGCCGGGCACTTGCGCATACACATACCGCACAGGATACAGGCGTCCATGTCGATGGCCACCTGGCCCCGGGTACGCGCGGGATAGTCTCTGGGCTGGGCCGGGTAAGGCCGGGTGACGGGTTTGGAAAACAGGTTTTTCAGCGCCACCCGGGTAAAATTCATCATGTTCATCCCAATCTCCCCTTTCCTGTGGTTACCGCTCGGTGCAGCTGATGCACGGGTCGATGGTCAGAATCAAAATCGGCACGTCCGCCAGCTGGCAGCCCTTGAGGGTTTCGAGCATGGCCGGCAGGTTTGCAAAGGTAGGGGTGCGCACCCGCACCCGGTCTAAAAACTTGGTGCCGTTTGCCTTGACGTAATAGACGGCCTCCCCTCTGGGCTGCTCCACCCGCATGAAATGCTCCCCGTCCGGGAACCCCTTCACCGGTACGGCGATCTCCCCGTCGGGGATTTTCGCCGCCGCCTGGCGGATGAGGTCAAAGCTCTGGAAGATTTCTTTGATACGCACCTGGGTGCGGGCGTAGCAGTCGCCCACGTCGCTGGTAATGGGTGCAAAGTCCAGGTCCGGGTAAGCGGCGTAGCCCAGCTTACGGGTGTCCCGGTCAATCCCGGAGGCCCGCATAAAGGGCCCGACCGCACCGAAATCATGGGCCTGCTGCTTGGTTAAAAAACCGACTCCCTGCAAACGGCTGTTGACCGCGTAGTCGTTCAAAAACGTCTTTGAAAGGATATGCAGCTCCTTCTCCATGTCGTCAAACAACGCCACAAAGCTTTTGAGCATGTCCGCGTCCATGTCCTTACGGACGCCGCCGATCTTGTTGACCGAGAAGATGACCCGGCCACCGGTGGACACCTCAAACATATCGAGAATCTTTTCTCTCAGCCGCCAGCTCTGCATAAACAGGCTTTCAAATCCGAACGCGTCCGCTAAAAGCCCCAGCCACAAAAGATGGCTGTGGATACGGGACATTTCGCACCAAATGGTGCGCAGGTAATGGGCCCTCTGGGGAACCTCCACCTTCATAATCCGCTCCACCGCCTCGCAGTAGCCCATGCCGTGCATGAAGCTGCAAATGCCGCAGATGCGCTCGGCCACGTACACATATTCGTGAAAATCCTTCTTTTCCACCAACTTTTCCAGGCCCCGGTGGACAAAGCCGATGGAGGGAACGGCCTCCACCACCTTTTCGTCCTCCAGCACCAGATCCAGATGGATGGGCTCGGGCAGCACCGGATGCTGGGGACCGAAGGGCACTACACTTCGCGTCGCCACGTTCAACGCCTCCTTATTGGAAGGGCGTTTGCTGCTCGATGCGATACAGCTTGCCCTTGTAGTCGGGTGAAATCAACTGAATAGGAACTCCAAACAGGTCGGTAATTTCGTTTTCATAGAGAAACGCAGGCTCATAAATATTACTGATGCTCATAATTTGCGCATGCGGACCGACAATAAGACGCAGGTGCGCCATCTCATAGCCTCTACCGAAAGAATAGGTCAACTCGTACCCTTCCTTTGTGGTCGTGGCGCAGATCTGGATGAGCCGGTAGCCGTCGTGCTTAATCTGCAGCACGTGGGGAACCAGGTCCCCCGGGCCGATGGTGAGGATTTCGCCGTCGATCATGTTAGCCTGCCTCCTTTGGGTCCGGCGCCGGCTGCTCGGCCGCCGTCTTTCGTTTCTGGTCCAACAGGGCCACCGCCTTGACCACCCCGTCCATAATAGCCTCCGGGCGGGCGGCGCAGCCGGGAACATAAATGTCCACCGGCAGCACGGTATCCACCCCGCCCTGGATGTTATAGCATTCCTTAAAGATGCCGCCGTTGCAGGCGCAGATGCCCACCGCCACCACTACCTTGGGATTTGGCATTTGATTATAAATCTGCCGGACCACCTGGGCGTTCTGGTGGTTGATACCGCCGGTGATCAAAAAGATATCCGCGTGCTTGGGGTTGCCGGTATTGATGACGCCGAACCGCTCCACGTCGTACACCGGCGTCAGGCAGGCGAGCACCTCGATGTCGCAGCCGTTGCAGCTGGAGCCGTCGTAATGGAGCAGCCACGGGGATTTGGATACGTTCATGCGCTCTCCCCCTTTACTTAATCATGGTTAGAATCAACAGATTGATCACGCCAGCCACTAAGGTGACCACCCAGGTGGTTTTGAGCATGTTCTGCCACTTGACCCGGGGAAACACGTTGTCAATGAGGATTTCGAGAAAATAGGAAACGAGGATCACAGCCACTGCCACAATCCAGCTCCACCACGTGGAATTGACGATAAAGAGACCCACTACCCCCAGCAAGAACACGTTTTCATACCAATGAGACAGCTCTACACAGGCTAGGATATTGCCGGAAAGCTCGGTGGTCAAGCCCTTGACCATCTCCTGATGGGCATGGTGGGTGGTGCTCAGGTCATAGGGGGACTTGCGGAATTTGATGGTGAGGATAAACAAAAAGCCGATGAAAATCCCCGGCAGGTAGGCGATGGCCGACTCTTTGGCCGCGATGATGTCCATGACCGAAAAGCTACCGGTAGAGATGTAAAACCCGATGGCCGCCAGCAGCACCATGGGCTCGTAGGCCATCATCTGCATCAATTCCCGCTGGGCGCCCATGGAGCTGTAGGGAGAGTTCGCCGAGCAGGCGGACATGATGAAAAAGATGCCTGCCAGCGTCAAGGCGAAGAAGACCAGCAGGATATCCCCGCCGAAGAAGAAAAGCCCGCCGGTAAAGACAATGAACAGCAGAAAGCCGTAAACCAGGAAATCCTGGACGTTGTTGACCACCACCGACTGCTTTTGAAAGAGCTTAAAGAGATCGTAGAAGGGCTGCCAGACGGACGGGCCCCTGCGCCCCTGCATCCGGGCGGAAATCTTCCGGTCAAAGCCCGCCAGCAATCCGCCCAGCAAGGGGGCAAGCAGCACATAGCCCGCCACCCAAAGAATACGCCAGATTAGTTCCATCTTAGACGGCACCTCCGATCGCAATGGTCATCAGCACCAGAAGAGCGGCTGTGGACAAAATCAGAGAAGGCTTTAGAAGCTTCTTTTCCCCGAAGTATTCCTCCATATACCAGTTGGCCAGGTACATGGGCTTTTCTTTTCCGTAGGAATCCACAAAGGCCCGGTCGTTGCCGGCATTGGCCCCGCCCATGTAGGACATGACGATTTTCCGCTTTTTGCCGAAGGTGAGAAACCGCACCGCAATGGGCAGAATCACAATGGCGCACAGCATAATGAGCATGATAAAGAGATTGCCTGAGCTGATGATGGCCGGCAGGGTTTCGTGGAACATGTCCGCCAGGAAAGGCTCCACTAAATAAGTGGAAACAAAGGGGAAGGAGATGCACAGGCCGATCATCAGAAAGGCCTGGGATATCAGCGAAAACCATTCGCTTCCCTTTACGGTGTTGGGAAGGCGCTCCGAGTTATGGATCATGGCCACCAGCTTTCCGAGCCACTTGGTCCAGTAAAAGAGCGTGGTGGCGGAGCCGAAGATCAAAAACACCACCAAAAGAATGCTCTTAGAGTCCACAAACGCTTTCAGCGCTGCCCATTTGGAAATGAGCATCCCGAAGGGGGCTAGGAACATGCCCGCGATTCCCACGATCATGACAAACGCCATTTCCGGCAGCTTGACGATCAGGCCGTGCATGTCCTCAATGTTGCGGCTGCCGATGCTGTTTTCCACCGCGCCCACCGACAAAAACATCAGCGACTTGGACACGGCGTGGAACATCATCAGCAAAACGCCCGCCCAGACCGCCTCGTGCATTCCAATCCCCGCGCAGGCGGCGATCAGCCCTAAGTTGGATACCGTGGAATAGGCCAGCACCTTCTTGCCGTCGCTCTGGGAGATGGCAAGCATGGAGGTGGCCAGGAAGGTAAAGCCGCCGATGGTGGTGACCATGGTGCCCGCCAAGTTGCCGCACATGGCCGGGGCCAGGCGGATGAGCAGGTAGACTCCCGCCTTGACCATGGTGGCCGAATGAAGCAGTGCAGAAGTGGGGGTGGGCGCCACCATGGCGCCTAAGAGCCAGCCGCTGAAGGGAAGCTGGGCGCTTTTGGTAAGCCCTGCAAAGGCAAGCAGAATCACCGGAATGATAGCGACGGTGGTGCCGTTGCCCATGGCCACCAGATCCTGTAAGGTGTTCACATGCAGTACCAGTGCCGCGTACACGATGGCCACGGCGAATCCGAGGCCGCCCAACAGATTCATCCACAAAGCCTTAAAAGAATTGCGCACCGCTTCCGGCGTCCTGTTATACCCGATGAGCAGAAAGGAGCAAAGGCTGGTAATTTCCCAAAAGAAATACATCCAGGTTAAGCTGCTCGAGAAGATCAGGCCGAACATGGCCCCTAAGAACACAAAGAGCATAGCGAAGAAAAAGGCCCGCCGATCCTTATATTCCTTGTGCCTTTCGTGGTAATCCTTCATATACCCCACCGCGTAGACACAAATGAGGCAGCCGACCACGCCCACGATCAGCACCATAATCACCGTAAGCTTGTCGGAAAAAATACGATTGCCCGCAATCTCATTTTTTCCGGTAAGCTCCAGCCATGCAATCAGCCCCGTCTGCGCTACCGACAAAAGCGCCACATAGTACTTCCGAAATTTGAACCCATAAAATACGATCAGGCCCATCAGGCCGATTTCCGCCGCCAAGATTCCCATGTCGACGGTTTTAGCCTCCGGCAGCAGCGACAGATCACCGCTCCCGAGGAGCGCGTCACCAGCAAACCAGACCACTCCGGCCACTATGGCGATGCAGCAGGCAAAAATAAAATATTTCCGCCCTTTCCCATGCCGCTTCATGAACGCAAGCGCAAGCGCCGCCAAAAAGGGGAAAACGATCAAAAACGCAATCATTGGCAAAACGAATCCCTCCTTCTTCCAAAGTCCGTACCGGCAAAACAAAACGAAACCCCTGCCGCAAAACCGGCAGGGTCCCTTACAGGCATATCAAACGGTCCGCCCTGTGAAGAGAGCAAAACCGGTGAAACGTAGTCTGTTTTTTTGTTTAAATCAGACGAATTTTGTTTTTTTCTGCTCTTATATTACTTCACTCGGCTGAATAAGTCAATAACCCCTCGCCTTCGAACCTCCCCGTTTCCTTCTTTTTACAGCCATCCGTATGCACATGTACAAGAAGGTACGCCCGGCAGAAAAGTCTATCCCCTGCCGGGCGTACCTTTTTCGATTACGCAAACATCTTCACACGCGGCTCGGCAGGCGCGAAAGACTTCTTTGCCGGTTCTGCCGGAAGCATGCCAAAAGGCATCTGCGCAAGCAGCGTCCGGCTTTCCGGGATGCCAAAGCGTGCCTTTACCCGCTCGTCGATGAGCGGGTTATCATGCTGCAGCGACGCGCCAAACCCTTCCGCCTCCAGCATGATCCAGACGAAAACCTGAAACATTCCGGCCGACTGCTGGGTCCAAACCGGGAAGTTCCCGAAGTTCTCCTAATACGAGGGATACGTTTGCGCAAATTCTTTTACCACCCCGTCGTCGTTGAAAAAAGAACCGTCCCATACCCAGCGGCGAAGGGCTCGAACTTTTTCCGGGTCGCGGGAAACTGCTTGAGCGCCACCCGCTCCTTTAACACTTCCAGCACAATCTCCCCCAGCGTCCTGTGGTGCCCGCCGAACAGGGCCGCTGCCCGGCCGCTTTGCATATGAAAGGAGGACGGGGTATGCAGCACCGCTTCCTTCACCAGTTCCACAATGCGTTCGTTGGGAACGCTGGTCTTATCCGAGATGGTATAAACGCTCCGGCGGTTTCGAATCGCTTGTAAGAATTCCTGGATCATCTTGACGCCTCCCTTGCTTTTGGTAGCAAACGCAATTTCCCCGGAAAACATCCTTCCAGCGCCGGCGCCGCTTCTCCCTTTTGCCGCCTGCAGGCCCGCTTTCTGCTTTTCCTACGGGAAAAGGGAAGAAAAACACGATAAAAATTCACCGATGCAAAAAAGCAGTACAAACAGCTATATTTTTTTGCTTTCGTATTGTACATACATATGTTACGCTTGAATTAAAGCAAATCATCTAAAATTAATTATGAAAGGGGTGTGTTTTTATTCTCTATTACGAGCACAAATTTCAGTTGTACAATTGAAAAGGAGAAAGAAAAATGAAAGGAAAGAAAACACTCGGCATTCTTCTTGCGGCAGCAATGACATCCTGTTTATTGTTTCCCGGAGTTCCGGCGGGAGCTGCCGGACCGGTGATCACCGCCTCCATGAGCCAGCCGGCTTATGGGTTGGACACACCGGCTGTGGCAACGGTGGTCACCTCGGGCACGGTAGAAAAATGTTACCTGGCAAACGAATCCGGCATGGGCCTGGTTTCAGAACAAACTTGTAAAGACAACTCGGATGGTACCCGCACCTGGACCATTTCCCTGTCACTGGCCACCAAAGGTGTACGGACGCTCAAGGTGATGGCCGACGGGGCGGATACCGGGGTTACCGTCTCCTTTTCTCTGGTGGAGCACTATGAGCCGCCCCACTCGGCGCCTGCCCTGCTTCGCGCCGAAGGGCCGCAAACAGGCTCGGTCAACCAACCCTTCCCGGTGACGGTGATCACCAACGATGCGGTGGAATATGTGGCGTTATTCAATGAATCGGGCAGCGGCATGGTTTCCACCCGGGTCTTCTCAGACAATGGGGACGGCACCCGCACCTGGCTGCTGATGACAAGCCTCAGTACCCGGGGAAGCCGCAGCTTCTCGGTTAAAATTGCGGACGCCTCCAGGGTCTGGCAGGACACGGAGGCTGCCGTTTCCGTCCAACTCGGCGTGGACCAGGAGCCGCAATACGAAGCGGCACCGGCAAAAAGCCGCTCTTCTGTACACGACCCCTCCATCGTCCAGGACAAGGACACCGGGGAATACTACATCTTCGGCTCCAATCAGGGAGTCGCCAAGTCCTCCGACCTGATCAATTGGAGCACGGTGCGCTGCCAGCTTTACGGCGAGGACATAGCCTCCAATTTGGCCGGTTCTTTCGCTTGGGCCGGATATAAGGACGGAAGCACCAACGCCGGCAACGGGATGGCCCTGTGGGCGCCCGATGTGATTTACAATCCCCGGTACGAAAACGCAGACGGCAGCAAGGGCGCTTACATGATTTATTACCCCGTCTGTTCCAATCACAAGCGGGGCGCCATCGGCTATGCGGTGTCCCAAAGCATCACCGGCCCCTATCAGTACGGGGATACCATCCTTTACTCCGGCTTCACTCTCACCGGCGGGCCGGACGAAGAAGGAACTACGGCAGACACCATCTGGACCCGAACCAACCTGCCTGAGCTGATCGAAAACGGTACCATCGAAGGGCTTCGGGACAGCTGGTTCAACGAAGACGGCAGCTACAACATTGTCGACCACGCCATGCCCATCGACCCGGCGGTTTTCTTCGATGAGGACGGGCGGCTGTGGATGGTCTACGGCGGCGCCATGCTCATTGAGCTCGACCCCGCCACCGGCGCGGCCAAGTACCCCGGAAAGGACGGCAAAACCGAAGGCGGCAACGACATCGACCGTTATTTCGGCATCCGCATCGCCGGCGGCTTCTATAAGGGCGGCGAAGGCGCGTACATCGAGTACGACCAGGAGAGCGGCTATTATTACCTCTATGTGACCTACGGACAGATCACGGAAGGATACAACCAGCGGCTCTTCCGCTCCAAGAACGTCACCGGCCCCTATCTGGACGCCAAGGGGCAAAACGCTGCTTTTGCAGACGATGCGGTAACACCCTCCGACTATGGCGTCAAAGTAATGGGCAACTACAAGTTCTCTGGAATGAGCCAAGGCTACAAGCACGGCGGACACAACTCCATCTATACCGACGGAAACGGGCAGATGTACAACATCTATCACCAGCGCTTCGAACGGGGAAGCAACCACCAGGACCGCATCCACCAGCTGTTCCGCAATGAAGAGGGCTGGCCGGTGATGGCGGTATATGAAAACGCCGGCGACGTCATCTCCGAAACCGGCTACGCCAGAGACGAAATTGTGGGATACTATGAGTTTGTCAACCACGGCACTCTTTCGAGCTCCGGTATGCTCGATACCTTCCTCATTCGCCTCAACGAAAACGGTTCCATCACCGGCGACCTGGAAGGACGCTGGAGCATGACCGACGGCACTTATTATATGAGCGCCGCCATCAACGGCGTGACCTATAACGGCGTTTTCTTCAAGCAGCAGGACGAATCCGGCCTCAAGCGCCAGGTGATGACCTTCTCGGCCATCGGGTCAAACAACGAAACCATCTGGGGCAGCCGGCTTACGCAAAGCGACCGGGACCTGGCCGCGGCTGAAAGCGCAGCGAATGCCCTGTCCCTTGCGCCAAGCGTGCACGCCGACCTGGCGCTGCGCACTGCCGGCGATTATGACACCCGCATTTTCTGGACCACCAGCGATGATTCCGTTTTGACTGCCAGCGGCGTGGTGCATCGCCAGACGGAGGACCGGCCCGTCACTTTAACGGCCTACGTGATGAAAAACGGGGCGGTGGCTGTGCGTACCTTTGACGTAACCGTGGAAGCCGCCCAAAGCGGCGTGCAGGCTTTTGACGGCAAGCCTCTTTACCAGTTCTCCTTCTCCAACACCGACGGGACCTTTACCAAAAACACCGGCTCCCTTTTGGGCGCGGGGCTGCTCACCGGCGACGGAACGGTGGTAACCGATTCGGACAAAGGCCTGGTGCTCTCCACTTCCGGCGCAGGAGCTCTTACTTTGCCCGGCGACACTCTTTCCGGCCTGACCGAGGGTTTCTCACTATGCTTCTGGGTTAAAACCGACGGCTCCTCCTCCCTCTTTGAAGCGGAGGGAGAAGGATTCTCCACGGTCATCGGCTCGGATCTGCGGGCAACCGTGCAGGCAAACGGCCAAACCATACGCACCGGGGAGGCTTCTCAGGCGCTGCCTGCGGGCGAATGGGCCTGCGTCACCTACAGCGTGGGGCGCACCGGCATGGACGTGTATCTCAACGGCAAACTGGTTTCCTCTGCGAAAGCGGATCTTTCTTTTGTCTTTGGAGACGGCAGGCTTAACCATCTCTGCGTAAAAGCAGGTGGCGGTTTTGGCGCGGCCCTTCTCGATGACGTGGCCGTCTATGCGCCCGCCCTGACCGCCGACCAGGCAAATGCCATGATCGACCCGGACATCGCCTGGCAGACCGATTGGCAGATCGACTTCGGTACCGAAACCTCCGCCGTCTGGGGCGGCTTTACCCAAATGACCGACCAGACCCTATACAAAAAGGTAGGGCTTTTGCAGGGATACGGTTTTAAAGGGCCGGTTCAGGCGGGAGTCACCCCCACCGGCGGCGCAAAAATCTGTGACTTTGTGTATGCAAAGGGCGGCGAGAAATACACCTTCCAGATGGACCTGCCAAACGGCACCTATCGGGTGTTCATGTACACTGGTGCCAAGGACGCCGTCAATACCACCAACTTTTATTTCCAGGATCATGCAGACGACATACATACCCAGGTGACGCCGGAAGGGGTTGCGTCAGACAACTACGGCGGGCCCAACACCTACACGGTTGAGGTTACCGACCAGCTGCTGACGGTCACCATTTGGGGCGACGCTTCCCTAGGGGCAGACGCGATCACCGGCCGGCTCAATTCCATTGAGATTACCCGGTTAAGCTGATTGCTCTTTCCTTAATCCAACCAAAAGAGAGGGCGGGAATATCCCCGCCCTCTCTACTTTTGTTTTCCCTGTATCGCAGACCAACCTGCGTTCCTTCGCCTTTACCCGGTGAAAGGCCGTATGTCGGTGTCCTCCGGTCCGGCCGGTCAACGTGACGCCTCCCGTTTTGGACGTCATCTTAATACCGAGTTTTCTTTTTTCCTGCAGCGGCTTTCCCGTCTCATTTCGCCGCAGGTATTTTTCTCCGCTCTTCCTTGCCGCCGTGCAGCGCCCGGGAAGCGATCAGCGTGGTCACCGGGATCGCCAGGATTACCGCGATGCTGCCGGAAAGGCCGCGGATCACTTCCACCACCAGCAGATCCAGGTTGATCAGCGCAATGTAAGGCAGCGAATACATATAGTAAACCAGCAGGATATTCAAGCTGCTGCCGGTAAAGGCCAGAATGAGGGTGTTGGTCATGGTGCCCATAATGTCCTTGCCCACGTTCATCCCCGAACGCCACAGCTGCTTCTGGGTCAGGGTTGGGTCGATGCTCTTCATCTCCGTCAGAGAGGACGCGATGGACATGGCCGTGTCCATCACCGCGCCAAGAGCGGCGATCAGAATGCCCGCAAAAAGCAGGTCTTTGACCCGCAGAGCGGTGGAATCGGAGATGAACAGCAAAAGCTCCGCTTCCGATTCGTTTAAGGTGGAGATATGGGAAAGGACGCCCGTGGCGTAGGCGATGACGCCGGCGAACATAGTGCATACGCTGCAGCTGACGGCGGCGATGACGGTCTTTTTACAAAAACCGTTGAGGGAAAGAAGGGTTACGGCGGTAGACAACACCACCACAACCACGGCGGCTAGAATGGGCTCCACGCCTTTGATGATCATAGGAAGGAACAAAAAGAGGACGCAGAGAATGGTAAAGGCCAGGGACGCGATGGATTTGAGTCCTTTCTTTCTTCCAAAAAGGAGCACCACCGCTAAAAACAGGGCCAGCAGGACATAGAGGTAGTTTTCCCGGCTGTAGTTGACGACGCTGGTGGTCACAAACCCGTCAAAGCTGGAGATGACAAGCTCGGTGCCTACACTGGCGGGCTTATTATTGACGCGCTGGACGTAGTTGATGGCGGTGGTGCTGCGTCCGGAAAACTCGCCGGTGAGGATCTCCAGCTTGAGCCATTGCTTTCCGATCTGGATAAAATCATAATCCGGGTCGGGGCCCATGTCCTCTTTCTCCACCTCAATGACCCGGGCCTTTTCGTAAACAATGCCGTCCTGGTAGTCGCCGGGCTTCTGATAATCAAGGGTGGTATTGAAAACGTAGAGAAACGCAAAAAAGCCGGCGAGGAACACAATCCAGGCAGCCGTGCCGATCTTTTTCTTGGGATTTTTCATAAGGCGGACATCCTGTCTTTTTATTTGTTGCAACCAGGTGGGACCAGGGCGGCGGGAGGGCCGCCCTGGTCCTTGGCGAGGGGATGTGTAAGGAAGAATCGCGTAAGGGGGTTACGCGGCGAGATAGCTCTGAATCAGGATATAATCCTTGGTGTCAACCACACCGTCGCGGTCAATGTCGCAGCGGGTCTCGGTGGTGGACTGGTAGTAGGACAGAGCAATGGAGAAATCCGCCAGAGTTACTTTTCCGTCGCCATTGATGTCGGAAGCGGCGCGGTAGGAGTAGATTTCAGTGACCACCGTATCCTCACCCATGTTGGGAGTAACGTCGACGGCGTCAAAGCTGCCGTCCTCGTTTGTAATCTTCTGGGCACTCTGGGCCTTCACCAGGGTGACGGTGGTGTCGCCCACGGGAGCGGTTTCCTTGAGCTTGAAGGTGAAGGTGGCCACGTTGGTTTTGCCTTCGTTGGTCACGGTATCGCTGGTACCGATGACGATACCGGCCTTGCCGTTTTCATCGGTGGTGTTGGAGAAAAGGGTGTTTTCCAGATTGCTCTGGGCAGAGACCAGTTCGAGCACGTTCTCGTCGTAGCTGATTTCAGCCTGGTAGGCGTTCACATCCTTGAGGTTCTCCATAGAAACGGTGTAGGAAACGGTATCGCCCTTTTCCACGACGCCCAGATCGGAGCCTTCGATGGAGGCCACCTGCACGTCACGGGTCACGGTCAGGGTGTCGTAGAGGTATTTCTCGGTGGTGATGGTATCGGTGTTGGGGTCATACTTGAACATGTAGGTGTTGAGGGTGAAGGAATCCTGGGAGACTTCCATCTCCACAATGACCTGTTCCTTCTTCACGTCGCTGCCGGTGTCGGTGGAGTTCACGTCCAGGAAGGCGTAGTTGGGAAGGAGCGGGTCGCCATCGGAGACGGTATAATTCTTCTGGGAATACCATTTCAGGCCGCCGGCATGTCCGCCGACCATGTAGAGCGGCGCGTTTGCAGGCTTCTGGGTCTCACCGGCAGCATTGACCACCCGGTCGGCTTTCTGGCCGTCCTCGGTGACGAAGCCGCGGGAATACACATGGTCGTGGCCCTGGAGAACCATATCCACATCCAGCTGGGCGAAAATCGGGCACCAGAACTTTCTGGCCGCCATGACGTCGGAGTCGGTGATGTGGGAAGCGCCGGTGTAAAGAGACTTATGGAAGCCCACGATGGTCCACTGGCCCGCCGCCTTGGCCTCGGCCACCGCCTCGCGCAGCATCACTTCCTGCTGAGCTCTGGCGTCGGCATTGTTCTTAGCCTCTTCCAGGTTGAGCATGATGAACTTGGCGGGTCCGTAATCGAAGGTGTAAGCCACCTGACCCGCTTCAGCGGGAGCGTTGATGTGACTGTTGAGGGTATTGTTGTCATGATTGCCGCGGACCGCCGCGATGGTGTTGTTGGCGAACATGTCCTGGCCGCCGTTGGGGAACGCGCCGGAGTTGTTAAAGAGCATTTCCCACTGGCTCTCGCTGGTGGCGGTGTCGGTGATGTCGCCGGCTAAGTAAACGAAATCCAGATCCGGGATCTTGTTTACCTCGGCAAGGGTAGCGCCCAGGGCCTTCGCATCGCTCTCTCTGGCGACTTGGGTGTCCGCCAGATAAGCGAACTTAAAGCTGTCAGTGCTGCCCTTGGCGGGAGCGGTCTTGAACTTACCCTCGTAGGTATCGGCGCCTTCGCCCACCGTGTAGGTATAGGTGGTGTCGGGTTCCAGGCCGGAAACCACAATCTTATGGAAGCACTTGTTTGCCTGTCCGAAGGCAGACTCGCCCACAAAGCTTTGGGTGGCGGTGTCCCCCTGCTTTTGCACCGTGATGACCGAGGGGCATTCCACGGCGGTGGTGTAGGTAACGTTTACCTGAGTGGAGGGATCGTCGCCCATATGGACGTTGAGCTGACGGGGCGTTTTGTCGGTAGCGCCTTCGGCAGCCGCGGCCACAATCGGCACAGGCTCGCTGGCGGCAGGCGCCGCGTAGGCCATAGACGTGGTGAACGCGCCCATCAGCAGGACGGACGCAGCCGCCAGGCTGATGGCTTTCTTCATGCTTTTCATCTTCATCTGGAAAAACTACCTCTCTTTCTTACTCGCCGATTTTTTCGACTGTATGATCACACACACCAAAACCACATTCAGCGTAACGCTTGCAAGCAGGCCAATGAGCAGACCCATATTCACGCCGCTGGTGGAGGGGTTTGGGGTGGCATCACCCTGAGAAGGACTAGAGGAAAGCTGAGAGCTGTCCTCGTCCGGGTTGGAAACCGGCGGATTGGACGAAACAGAACCGGCCGGATCCGAAGAGGTCCCGCTCTGGGACGGGGCGGAGGAGCTGGACAAATTTCCGCTGCCCAGGCTTTCCGAAGGCGGCATCTGCCCGGAGCCAGAGGACGGCTCCGACGAGGAACCCGGTTTCGCGCCGTCGGGTGGGGTCAGCGGAGGCACCGGTGTTTCGTCCCCCTCCCGGTCTAGAAGTATCTGCTTTTGGGGCGTTAGGAGCGTTTCGTCCACCCCGCCGCCGCTAAGTTGGTAGACGCTTACGTATTGCAGGGCGACGGCGCTGTCCGTCTCCCCGGAGCAGGACAGGGTGACGACGGCATTCACCGGACCTTCAAAGGCATTGCTGCCGGAGAAAAAGCTGAACCAGGTAATCCCGCGCGCCTCGGTGGGCGCAGTAACCGAACCGGAGGCGTTTTCAAAGCGGACCGATTCCACCTTAACGCCGTCGGCGCATTGCAGGCCGAATTCCGCTCCGGCATAGGAGTCGCCGTTGTCCACCGTCAGGTTGATCTGAACCTGGGTCTGCCCCGCGCTTAGGGAAACCCGGTCGGGCGCGGTCACCGAAGCGGCAAACGCCTGAAACGGTAGACACAGCACAAGCATCCCGCAAAGCAGGACGGCGATGCATTTTTTCATCTGATTTATTCCCTCCCTTTTGACAGACTCAAGTGTATCCGGTTAACGTAAAGGAAAGACGGGCAGTGGATAAAAAACCAGGTAAAATCCGGATAAACTCTCATTTTTTCGGCCTTCTCTCCTGCTCAAGGCGCACATTTTTTACATGCGTCTTCTGCGCACAATCGCCAAACTTTCGTCAGAAGCGAAATTTGTGTTTGCGCCTGGAAAAGACGCTTCATTTTCAGCTCAAAGAAGACCTGGAGCGCAGCAAAACGAAATACCGCATTCTTGAGGAAACTGCACAGCCGGACGGTTCGGTGATTCTCAAACTGAACATGCAATATAGCCTTCTCCGGTCGGCGATTATCCCGACGACTGATTTGCCGATTTCTCTTTTGGCTGCTTTTCATCCAAACTCCTTATCACCAAAAAGGCAGAGCCTGCGAAGGGAATTCCTTCGCAGGCTCTGCCTTTTTCTTCATCTTTCTATAACCCATTCCTTTTGCTATTAGGACGCGTGCGCTCCGCTTTTCTCTCCGGCGGCCATACCCACGCGCGCTTCGATGTAACGGGGCACCTCCTCCTTAGGAATCCCCAAGGAAACCGAAAGCTCTCCAAACAGCAGTTCCTCCGCCCGTTTCATAAACCGCTCGTCCAGAGCCCCGAACTTTTTCTTTTGCCGCTCCATCCCCTGCTTCTTGGCATACAGGGACATGGTCAGCGCAATCAAATCCGCGCAGTCATGGGTTTTCAGCGACGCCTCGTAGTGTTCCACCAGCTCGCGCAGCACATAGGTCTCAAACACCTCTGCCCGTATAGACGGAATCCGTTCGATCAACTGCTCGGCCTCCTCCCTGGTGAGGACCGGCCGCATAAAGACCTTGCCGTTCTCCGCCGGCGTGGAGATGGTGCATTCCTGATAGAGAGGCTTTAACACATAATAAAGCCGCTCCTCTCCTTCGATCTCCAGCGGCTTAACGTCCGTCACCTTACAAACGCCAGTGCTTCCATATAAAATCAATTCTCCAACCTGGTACAACGATTCCTGCCTCCGATCCGTCGATTCTGCTCAAGCCCAGGGACGGCGTCCGCCGTAATCCCTGCGCGCAGTACGCTCCTGTTCTTCCTTCTTTAAGGAAGAAAGACGTTCCCTAGCCCGTTCCTCACTGGTTTTGCCTTGGGAAGAGCGGTTCTCTGTTGCGTTCGGGCCGCGCCTGGGCGCCGTTACCGAATCTCCTCTGTTCTGCGCCGTTTCTCCCATTTGCAGCCGAAAACCGGTGAAAAGAAAAAACGTGCGGTTTTGACAACTGGACTTACGTTTGCCAAAACCGCACGTTGTATCTTTATTTTACCACAAAACAGGATCAAAATGTAAGAGAGAAATAAAGCCGACCCGGCAAAATGTGTCCGTGCCCTGTGCGCGTTGCGGCGTCCGGCTAGGAATTCCCGCTCTGCCGATGCATTTGATCCGCAGGCGCAATCTCAAACCGGTCCCGCCCGCCCTCCTTGGCCGAATAAAGGGCCCGGTCCGCCTGGCGGTACAGCTCCTCATAGTCCATTCCCGGGTATGACAGGGCTACCCCCACGCTGATGGTGACCACCCGCGCCGCATCCAGCCGGATTTGGTGCACTGTCTCACACAGGCCGGCGCATTTCTTCGTCAGCGCCGGTATATCCTGAATGCGGGGCAGATAAACGAGGAACTCATCGCCGCCCGGACGGCCGATCACATCCCCGTCCCGAAAGCTGCTTTCCAGCAGCCTTGCCACCGCTTTTAAGGTTTCGTCCCCGCACATGTGTCCATAGGTGTCGTTGATGGACTTAAACAGATCCACGTCCAGAAGAAGCAGCGCCCCCACTTCACCCGGCTGGAGCTTTGGGAGATGCTCCTCAATCAGCCGTTTGCTGGTTTCACTGTTGTACAGATGGGTCATACTGTCGCGCTGAGCCTGTTCGCGAAGACTTTCCTTCTCGCTCTTCTCCTCGTCAATGACGCTGATCTTTCCGATGGCATAGACCGGAACACCCGCACTGTCGCAAATGGTCTCCACCGTGACGCGGATCCAGTGCCACTTTCCATCCCTGCAATAGACATATATCTCCTGTACATGGTTCTGGGCAGAATCCAAAATCTCCAGAAAAAGCCGCTGACTTTTCCCTTCCGGGCTGTCCTTCCCTAGAAAACGGCTTAAGTCGTAACGTACGATTTCTCCTCCATTTCCGTTTACTCCATTTGCGTCTTTGAGAATCAACCGCTTCTTTTTAAAATCATATTCAAAGAATGAATCGTTGGTAATGGAGTAAAGGCGGACATGCTTTTGCAGTTCCAGCGAAATCGCCTTGCCGGCCCGGATCCGCTGTAATAAAATAACGACAAGCAGCGCTACGACCAGCAAAAACACGCATCCTGCCGCCGCCAAAACCGGAATGGGATTCTTCTGGATAAAATACTCGACGGAAAAATCAACCTTGTGCACAATGTTCTGATAGATTACCGACTGCAGATCGTCCGAATCCATGGACAAAACGGATTTGTTAAGCAAGCCCAGCAGAATATGATCCCTCTGCTTTACCACGCCGAAGCAAATACGATAAGAGGTATAGGTCTGGGGGACCATTTTGAGTTCCTCAAAGCTGGGCAGGTTGAGATAATACTGCGCCGTGTAGGTATCCACATAAGTATAGTCCGCTTCCCGGCGGTTCACCGCGCGGATGCATGCGTCCACTGAGTCATAGGGCACCGCTGTCCCGACAAAATAACCGTCGTAGGTGCTGGTTCTGGACAAAGCCAGCCGCTTTCCCTGGATGCTGTCTTCGCTCATCTCTTCATGCATCAGGAGGGTATAGGGGCTGGAAAGATAGGGCCTGGACATGGCCAGATCCCGCTCTCGGGCAGTGGTATAATCATAAGGCATCCCTGCGATCAAATCCACCTGGCCGTTTTTGGCCTTAGTATAGAGTTCCTCCCAGGAGGATGCCTCCACCATTGCAAATTGCAGGCCGGTGGTTTTCGAAATATCCCGCAAAAGGTCCACGCCGATTCCTTTGAGCGCACCGGTTTTTTCATCCTTGTACTGAAAAGGAGGCTGGCTGGACATCACTCCTACCCGCAAAACACCCGCCTGTTCGATATAAGCCTCTTCCTTGTCCGACAGCACAAACGTCCGGCTTGCTGGTGCGAAATACTTTTCATTAAGGGTGGTCTGAAAATAAGGATCGGCCTCGGTGACGCTGACGATGGCTTCGTTAAGCTCGGCGATCAGATCGGAATCGCTGTTTTTGGAGGTGACAAAATAAAAGGGCTTGGGTGCGAACCGGATCACCGGACGCACGTTTTCCAGGTAATTCATGCTGGTATTGAGCAAAACGTCCGCCCGGCCCTCCTCAAGCGCGCGGATCATTTCCTCATTGCTGCCGCACTCAATAAGCTCCGGCGTAATCAGGTTCATCTCACAGTATTCATATAATTCCCGCACCATTCTCCCGGAGGTGGAATAAACCGCCACCCGCAGGGTCTGTTCCTTCTGGGAGTCAACGATAATGTTATGACCGCCTTCGTTTAACACCTGCAGCACCGTTTCCGATGTGCCGTAGCTATACCCGGAATAATCGAACTGCTTTCCCAAATCTTCACTGTAAAGCATGGCCCCCATTAGGTCCACTTCCCCGCCCTGGACCATCTTCATCAGCGTGGACAGTTGTTCGTCCACGCTGCCTGGGATTTGCACAAATTCATAATTCCATCCGGTATATTGAGCAATTTCCTCCAAATATTCGTAGGTATATCCAAAGTATTTTCCATTTTCGTCCACATCGGTAATGTTCTTCTGGATCGGGTAGGCGACCCGGATGGTCCTGCTTTCCTCGGGTGACGCCATAACAGGAAAAAGTCCTCCCCACAGCTGCAAAAGCAGGACGAGCAACAAGCACACGGCCTGGATTTTGGATCGTCGTTGCTGCCTCACATGGCTCCTCCTTGCACAGTGCGGCTTCCTGCTTACCCCAAAATTGCCACACTCTCTGCTCTTTTCTCCTTATTATAGCGGCGCTTTGTCCAAATAGCAACCGCAACCCGTGCAAGATGCCTCCTGCAGCCCGGTTCAAGACGTAAGGCTGCGATGCCCGTCAGCGTGTCAAGTTCACGCACTCTGGGTCTTCACGCCAGACGGCTTAACCGCATGCGTGCCGTCGAGCCGGTGCATCCGCTTGCTTTTTTCCCGGATGTAACGGATTTCCTGCGGAATTTCCTCCTCTGCCAGAGTGTCGTGCACCGCACAGGTCCCCGCGTTTTCCGCCGTCTCATAGTACCAGCATTTGTATTTGATCACATCCAGCTGCGCCTGCAGTTCGGCGATCTGTTCCTCTACCCGTTCCTTTTGCTTGCGAAACAGCTCCAGCCGCTGTCCGATGGTGTGATCCCCCTGCATTCCCAAATCAATGAATGCTTTGATATCCTTGATGGGCATTCCCGTTTTCTTCAGACACTCGATTAAAAACAGCCACTCAAAATCGCTTTCCTTAAACATGCGCACTCCGCTTTCGCTGCGCTCCACAAAGGGCAAAAGCCCTTCCTTGGAATAAAAGCGCAGCGTATGAGGAGACAGGCCGATCTCTTTTGCAATTTCACCCACGGTATAGTACATACAAAACACCTCCAAAAATGTTTTATTCCCCTTAGCTTAGAGTCAACTCTCAAGTCTAAGGGGAATGTAGCACAGGTGCAAACCCGTGTCAAGGAAGCGATCCGAGGACGTTTTCTGATTGAACTACCCGCATGCTTTGCCGTGATGCAAAGCATGCGGGCCATGGAATTCAGGCGGCCTGACAAAAGCGCGCAAGGCGGTTCTGTCTTACCTGGATGACAATGGTTGCCGATAAGCGGCGCCACCTGCTTTCGAAATGGGCAAAAGAGAAGGAAAGAAAAAAAGAGCAGAGCCCGCGGACTCTGCTCTTCAAAATTAAGAATGGGCCGATTGCTGTTTTTTTGCGTTTTGCCCGTAGCGTTATCTACTCGATCCATTTATTGGGATCCCCGTAGGTACCGCTTGCCTGTTCAGCTCTCTCATTCGCTGCCATCTGTAAAGCAACAAATCCGAACCCATCACCAATTGGCGGTAGATTCGGATTTGTTTGTTGTGTCTAAAAGGCATGATTTGATAAAATTTGGCGGATACATCTTCTCTCGCTTTTTTCATAGAGGGGGATCAAACTAAGCTGTACATTCATTCTCAAGTCTCAAACCGTTTTTTCAAAACTTTAAAATGATTATGGTTCGATTTATCACCGTCATTATCGGGAAACAGACAAAATGGTAGACTGTCAGTGGTGCGGTGCTTGATGACACACTCACAGCATTTTCCATGATTCGGGCAGGTCTGTTTTGGACAGACACACTCCTTCACATTTTTGCACGCCATAGGATTACCGTACCTTTTTCAGAATGGCTATCACTTCATCGGTTTTCAGCACCTTGCCGAAGGAAATGACCTCGCCGTCCACCACAAGGGCAGGGGTCGTCATCACCCCGTATGCCGCGATTTGCGTAAAGTCGGTGATATGGTCGATTGCCGTGTTCATACCGAGTGTTCTCAAAGCTTCCAGCGTATTGGCCTCCAACTGATTGCATTTGGCACAGCCGGAGCCGAGTATTTTCACGCTTGCACTGCCTGATTTGCTTTTCCCTGCTGCCTGCATGGTTTGTGCATTGCAGTTTCCACCGCGGCAGCATCCTTCATTCTTTTTGCTAAATAGACTCATCTTGTTCTCCTCCTAAATGAATAGATAGTGAAATACATTGAACAAATAGCCGACAAGGATAATCCCCGCTGTGCAGATGCCGATAAATAGTGCCAGCAGCTTCGGCTTCACCGCTTTGCGCAGCATAATCATAGACGGCAGGGATAGGGTTGTGACCGCCATCATAAAGCTGAGAATTGTGCCAAGCTGCGCTCCTTTGAAGAGCAGTGCTTCGGCTACGGGGATCGTCCCGAAAATATCCGCATACATGGGAACACCGATAATCGTTGCCAGAATTACGCCAAAAGGATTGTTGCTCCCCAAAACCGCTTCGATCCAGTGTTCGGGAATCCAGTTGTGGATGACTGCACCGATACCGACACCAACAAGGATATACGGGAATACCTTTTTGAAGGTATTTAGCACTTGATCCTTTGCGTAAGCCAGCCGTTCTTTCTGCGACAACGCCGGGGATTCGACATCGACTGCACTTGCACTTTTGATAAAGGATTCCACATACTCTTCCATGTGCAGCTTTTCAATCAGTGTACCGCCCGCGACGGCAATCATCAAACCTACCGCCACATAAGCGACGGCGATCTTCCATCCGAAAATACTGGAAAGCAGCAACAGGCTTCCAAGATCGACCATAGGAGATGAAATCAGAAACGAAAAAGTCACGCCAAGAGGAAGTCCCGCGCTAGTGAACCCGATAAACAGCGGAATGGAGGAACAGGAGCAAAAAGGAGTCACTGTTCCCAGCAGGGCCGCAATGATATTCGCCCATATCCCATGAAACCGGCCTAAAATCTTCTTGCTGCGCTCCGGTGGGAAATAGCTTTGGATATAGCTGATGAAAAAAATCAGGAAGCAGAGCAACACTGTAATTTTAATCACATCGTAGAGAAAAAACTGAACACTGCCGCCGATTTTACCAGTAATATCCAGTCCCAAAGCGGATAGGCCCATGCCAATCAATTCATTTAGCCATTTCATGCCGAGAAGCTGATTTTGAATAAAGTCCCAAACTACCGGCATTCACAGTCACCACCTTTGCGGCAGCTTAGTGTGCCTATAAACGCCTTAAATGCAGACAGTGTTTCGCAGTTCAGAGAGTAGTGCGACCATTTTCCTTCCTTACGGGTTTCCACCAAACCACACTCACACAGGATTTTCATATGGTGGGAAAGGGTCGGCTGAGTAATTTCAAAAGCCTCCAGCAGCTTGCAGCCGCATTTTTCACCGTCCGATAACATTTTTACAATCCTTAACCTGTTAGAATCTCCAAGAGCCTTGCAGATCAAAGCAATATCCATTTCATTCATGGCAAGCACCTCACATAGATCATTATCTATACGATAGCATATGCATAGATGATTGTCAATGTGTTCTTGTATATGTTATTTGGAAGTAAGGGTTCAGAAGTTATTTTTTACAGGTTTTTGTGTTTATTTTTATATGTTTGTCCATTGAACAGCAAGCTTTGAGCCGTAAACATAAAAAACGCCCAAACCCTGATAAATCAAAGGGTTGAGCGAAAAAAATGACGGTATGAGAAATGGACATTCCAAAAGAAATGTTCATTTCTCATACCGTCGTTTCATTTGGTGGAGCCTAGGGGAGTCGAACCCCTGACCTCTGCGATGCGAACGCAGCGCTCTACCATCTGAGCTAAGACCCCACATATTTTTCTGTCTGCCGCTGTCACCGCTGTACTTCCTAGAACGCAAATCGTAGGACAGGTCAACCAAGCAAAAGGCTATGAACGTTTCTCGCAGCACGCTTTTCTCAGCCGGCCTAACTATTATATCGGCAACAAAACCTTTTGTCAACACCCATTTTCCGTTTTTTTCTGCACGCTTTTATTGCTGCCTGCATGGTTTTTCAAAGAAACCTCGTCCTTATAAAATATGATACCGGCCCTCCTTCACCACATGAGCAGGCGGATTTTCCTGCGGAACACCGACTCCAACCGAAAGAACCACTTCATGCCCCTGTGGAAGTTTAAGTAGCTTGCGCAATTTTTCTGCCTGCGGCTCAACGAACGCCTCATTGGGCGAACCTAAAATCACGCTGCCAAGGCCTATTCCCTGAGCGGCCAGAGCAATGTTCTCAGCGGCAATGCCGCAGTCGAGATAGCTCCAGAAAGAAGCGGACGGCTCACAGGAAATGAAAAACACCGTGGGCGCGTGAAAATAGATATCCGCATCGGGCTGATTGAGCTTTTGGAGGGTCTCTTCATCGGCGGTTCTCTTCTGCTCCTCAATGGAAGCACGGCTGATTTGCGCGAGAATTTCGGGGTTTTGCACTACAGTAAAATGCCAAGGCTGCCGGTCCATGGCGGAAGGAGACGCCAAAGCCGCTGAAATCAACGCCTGAAGCTGTTCGCCGGTAATCTGCTCGGGACGGTAATCGCGGATGCTGCGGCGGTCTAATATGGCTTGCAAAACACTGGACTTCATGTGACACCCTCCTCAGCTACAGGCGGAATGTCCTATTTTTTCCCTGCCTGTCATAAAATTATTTATAACACGTATTCCCGACGATTGTCAACCTTCTTTCGGTTGCGGGAGTTCTCCGGGCATGCTATAATCGAAATATGAGTACCTTTTCTCCTTTTTCCACATAGGATAGGCTGTATTCTTATGTCCAAGGAGGAATCGGTATGCTGGAGTTCTATGATGGGCTTTCTGTAAATTTAGCGGCGGCAGCCTTCGCCTCTGCTCTGGCCGAAGGCCTGACTTCCGCCGAAATCGGGCTTTTGGCGTCATTTTTCAATGTGGTGGGAGACAGCCTGAACACCCTTGCAATTGCCAAAGCGCGCTGTACCATTTCGGAGCAATCCAAATAAGCGCCCGCCTTTCCCCGTGCGGTCCGGCGGGAGCCTTCCCTGATTCCCGCACGGAAAAGGAGTCTTGCCCAAATGGCTGAATTCTTCGCCGCTTACCCGGCTTTGCAAACCCTTGCGCAGATTCTGTCGGAGGTGCTTCGCTGGCTGGTGATTCTGCCGGTTCTGGGGTTCGCGATCGTATGGTTTCGTTCCATGCGCCAGGACCTTCCGGAAAACACGCCCATCGCCGTGCTGGTAAACGCGGCGACTCGGGATGTAACCCGGATTGTAAACCCGGAAACGGCCATCGGCCGTTCCCGCAACTCGGACATCATTCTGAATTTCCCCACCATTTCCCGCAACCACGCGGTGATCAGCCATCGGAAAAACGGCTGGCTCATCTTCGACACCAACTCGAAAACCGGCGTGTTTGTCAACGGGGAGCGGGTGAAAAAAAGCGCGCCGTTAAAAAACGGGGACGTGATTTCGCTGGGCGGAGTGACCTATGCCTTCAGCGACCGGATTATGGACTAGAGAGGATGTGACGCATGTTGGACAGCATCCGCATAGGCAAGCAAAAAAGCGCAAAGCAAAAGCTGCGCAAACCGGTAACCCAGGCGGGCTTATTCGGCCTGCTGACCATTTTTCAGCTCATCTGCCTGGTCCGCCTTTTGTTCTCCGACCGGGTGATGGAGAATCCGCTGCACCTACTGGCGTTTGTGCTGCTGATCGGAGTGGAGTGGGTCTATTACGGCTTTAGCCGGGCCATCGGGCGGGAACATATCGAGCTGGAGGCTTCCGCCTTTTTCCTCACTTCCATCGGGTTTGTGGCCCTCACCGGGGTGCTCCCCTCGTCCACCTGGATGCAGCTTTTGGGCGTGGTGGCGGGCCTGGTGGTATATAACCTGGTCATCTGGTTTATGGGAAGCATTGACCGGGTGGTGAAATACAAGGTGTGGATCGGGGTCGGCGGCGTGCTGCTGCTGGCGGCCAACCTCATTTTCGGCAGCATCATCTACGGGGCGCAGAACTGGATCAAAATCGGCCCCATTACCTTTCAGCCGTCCGAATTTGTGAAAATTGCTTTTGTGATGACCGGGACGGCTACGCTGGACCGGCTTCAGTCCTCCAGGCACCTGACCTGGTTTCTGGCCTTCTTCGCGGTATGCATGGGCGCCCTTTTCTACATGGGGGATTTCGGCACCGCCTGCATCTTCTTTGTGACCTTCTTGGTCATTGCCTTCATGCGCTCGGGGGACTGGAAGACTCTCATCCTTTTCTGTGCGGGCGCGGCGGCGGGCGCGGCTTTGATTCTTCAATTTAAACCGTATATCGCCAAGCGCTTCGAGGCCTGGCGGCATGTGTGGGAATTCGCGGACACGTCCGGCTATCAGCAGACCCAGCTTCTCATGTCGGTGGCGAGCGGGGGGCTTCTGGGCCTGGGGCCGGGGCTGGGGGTGCTGCACACGGTAGCGGCTTCCACCACCGACCTGATGTTCGGCATCGTGTGCGAGGAATGGGGGCTGCTTTTGGGCGCGGCGGCGGTATCGGTCTATGTGGGCTGGGCGTTGTTTGCCGGCCGGCTCGCCGGGCGCACCCGCTCCTCGGTTTATTCCATCGCCGCCTGTTCGGCTGCTAGCCTGCTTTTGTTCCAGGCGGCGCTCAACCTGTTCGGCGTCACCGATATTCTCCCGCTGACCGGCGTGACCCTCCCCTTCGTCAGCCGGGGCAGTTCTTCTATGATTGCTTGCTGGGGGCTTTTGGGATTTATCAAAGCGGCGGATTCCAGAACCTATAAACAAGGGAGGCTTGCCGCATGAAAAAAGTCATTCATCGGGCCATTTTGGTCTACATCCTCATCGGTCTGTTCTGCATTGGGATGGCCGCCTTTTTCATCACCTGGTTTTGCAACGGGTCGGATTGGGTGATGAACGAACGAAACCGGCACATCTACGCAAACGGCCTGATGCAGAACACCGGCGAAATCTACGACCGGGACGGGGTGAAGCTCGCCTACTCGGAAAACGGACTTCGCTATTACGCAGAGGATCCTGCTGTGCGGGAAGCTTTGCTGCACACGGTGGGCGATACGGAGAACTTCATCTCCAAGAGTATCCAAAAGCAGTTTGCCGCCGGCCTTTCCGGCTATAACCCGGTGGGCGGGGTGCACATGCTGGAGGAATGGAACCAAGGGGGCAAGGTCAACCTGACGGTGAGCGCCCAGGTAAGCCGCGTGGCGCTCGAGCAGCTCGCCGGGCGTAAAGGCGCCGTGTGCGTCTACAATTATAAGACTGGCGAGGTACTCTGCTCGGTGAGCACCCCTTCCTACGATCCTCAAAACAAACCGGACATGGATCCCGATTCCGAGCAGTACCAGGGCGTTTACGTCAACCGGGTCCTGTCCGGCCTCTATCCGCCCGGCTCCACCTTTAAGCTGGTGACGGCGGCCGCCGCCATTGAGAACATTCCCGACATTATGACCCGGGAATTTGTCTGCTCCGGCCAGTATGAGGCTTCCGACGGGGTCATCAAGTGCAACGGCGTGCATGGAAAGCTTACGTTCGAAGAAGCGCTGGCCGAATCGTGCAACACGGTGTTTTCCCAGGTGGCCATTGAACTGGGGACGGTGCGCATGACCGAGCAGGCGCAAAAAATGGGTTTTAACGGGGACTTTACGGTGGACGGCCTTACCTATCCCGGCGGAAGCTACAAGGTGTCGGATGCGGGCGCGGCGGATTTGGGATGGTCGGGCATCGGCCAGTATACCGATATGGCAAACCCCTTTACCATGATGACCATTGCGGGAGGCATCGGCAACGGCGGCACAGTGGTGCAGCCCCGGCTGGTAAACAATGTGCTCGGGCCCTTAAATATCCCCACCCACATCGGTAAAACCGTCGAGGGGGCCAAAATCATGGAAAGCTCTACCGCCTCGATTTTGGCGGACATGATGCACGGGGCGGTGCTCAACAACTACGGGGCCGACAATTTTGCAGGGCTCGATCTGTGCGCGAAAACGGGTACGGCGGAGGTCAACGACTCCTCGAAGCCCCATGCCTGGTTTGTGGGCTTTGTGCGAAACGAGGAAGCGCCGCTGGCTTTCGCGGTGGTGATTGAGAACGGCGGCTCCGGGTTCAAGGCGGCTGGTTCGGTGGCAAACGCGGTGCTGCAATCCTGCGTGGAGGTCTTAAACAAAAAATAGGGGTTGACAAATTGCCCCGTCTTGTTTTACAATGCAAGCCAAAGAAAAAAGTGAATACATTCCTTTGGGCAGGGCGAGCAGGACCTTTTGCGTTCCTGTGATTCCCGACCGGTGGTGATGCCAGCTTTGACTGGATAAGTCCAACAGCCCCAACAGCCGATGCGGTGAGAATCCGCAACCGCCAGTATAGTCTGAATGGGAAAGGAAGAGGAACCCAAATAGCAGGAATTCTCGTGCAGATTGGCGAATTTTCAGTATATTTGGTTTATATTATTACGTTTTGTAATAAAAAATCTTCTTTCCAAAGGAACTTTTGGAAAGAAGATTTTTTTATTTGCGGCGTTAGTCACAGGGTTTGGATCCGCCCTGCGCAAACGTCAAATCTCATTTTGTAAGGGGAGGAATTACCTATGACCAAATCCATGACCACCTTGCAGCGCATTGTTGTCATCGCGCTGTTCGCCGCGTTGACCGCGGTTGCCACCATGTGCATCTCCATCCCGATCCCCGCCACCAACGGCTACATCAACATCGGGGACACCATCGTGTTTATCTCCGCTCTCTTTTTCGGGCCGATTGCCGGAGCCTTGTCTGGCGGCATCGGCTCAATGCTGGCGGACCTTCTGCTGGGCTACGCCCACTGGGCCCCCTTCTCCCTGCTCATCAAGGCAGCGGAAGGTGCGGTGTGCGGCCTGATCGCCTACAAGGCTCTCAAGGGCAAAAAGTATTCCTGGCGGGCAATTGTTGGCATGATTGTGGCGGGGCTCGTAATGGTGCTGGGTTACTTCATCGGCGGCACCATTCTCAAGGGCTCCTGGGAGGTGGCCCTCACCTCCGTTCCCTCCAACCTGATTCAAGGAGGCGTATCGGCGGGGCTGGCCCTTGTTTTGTCGGTGCTGCTCAAGCAGGTGAAATACTTCCGGTAACGGGACCTACTTTTTCAGGGTGTTTAAGAGGGCGGCCATGTTTTTGCCCAGCGTTTCAAAGGTGCGGACTCCTTCTTCGTCCTTCTGGGCGTCTCCGATGTCCCGGGCGAGAGTCAGGTTCCAGTAAGTGGAGCCGGGGACAATCATCTGTTTGATGCCGAAGAAGAAGTTGATGGCGGAATAGGCGAAGGCACCTCCTGCCCGCCGGGCGGCAACCACGGGAGCGCCCACCTTGCCGGCCAGGGTCTGGCCCAGGGCGGAACCCGCCCGGTCGATGAGGGCTTTGGTTTCGGTGTTGATGTTGGCAAAATAGACCGGCGAACCGATGAGGATGCCGTCGGCCTCCCTCATCTTGTCTATATACCCGTTCATCCCGTCATCTGGCAGAACGCAACGGCCGCCGTTTTTCTTACATCCGCCGCAGGCCCGGCAGCCGGCCAAGGTATGGCCGCCTACCTGGACAAGCTCCGTGTCGATTCCCGCTTGTTCCAATTCTCCGAGCACCACCTTCAGGCTGAACGCGGTGTTCCCGTTTTTGCGGGGGCTTCCGTTGAACGCGACTACTTTCATAGATAATGCTCCTTTCTCCAAGGGAGGATGGAAAACCATCCCATCGTTATGTACAAAAGCCGGAGCTCCCACGCTGGACAAACAGCGCGGGGCCCCGGCTTAGTTGCTTACGATACCGGATTATTCCTCCTGCTGCACCGGTGTGATCACCGGCTTGCCGTCGCGCCCGAGCATTACGGTCAGCCCGCCCGCGTATCCGGAAGCATGGTATAGGTAATTGACCCCGGTTTCCTGGTCCACCCAGATTTCGAAGATGTCCATAACTCCTTGACTGAAGATTTTTCGAAATCGATCGGATTTTTTCATCGGCTTTCTTCCTTTCCTGCCGGTTCTTCCTTGACAAAACCGGTGTGTTCGGCCATGCTCTGGATCACGTCCAGAAAACGCAGGTAGAGCGCCTTGCCTAACTGGGCGCAAACGCTGTCCCCCGGTCGGCCGCAGAGCATGGCAAAGGTCTGGCCGATGGCGGCCGCTACATCGCGGCCCCGGTGGTACTCGAGAAAATAGAAGGAGAAGGCAAAGGAGCGCTCCACATCGTCGTAAATTTGGGGCGCGTCCCGTTTGAGCGTTTCATAAAAGGTGGACAGAGCCGCCCGGGCACAGTGGGCATTTGGAACATATTTGTCAAACCCCACCACGGCCGCAAAGGCCAGCAGCATCTGGCGCTGCTCGCGCATCTGGGCGTTCTCCGAGCTGTCCATTCCGAAAAAGCTTTCCCCGTTGTCGGCGTATACCTCGGCTGCCGCTGCCGCACCCAAGCCCCGGGCTTTTTCCAGGTTTCCGTTTTCCTTTTCCCGGCTGAGTTCCCGCAGGGACGCTTCCGCGTCTAAGTCCGCCGAGGAGGAAATCTCCCGGGACGGATGGCTGCCGGCAATGCGGATGTCGTTGTCTTCACACATGGGAATGCCTCCCTTTGTTTCTTTTGAATCTAGTCTTTCTGCTCGCGGTCCTGCTTGTCCTTGGCCTTGCGCACGGCGATGGCTAGCTGGTCGGGACAGGAGGTGGACTTAAACCCGCAGGTTGTCCCCTTCAACAAGGTTTCCACCTGATCGACGGTCATTCCCTGCACCAGCTTGGCGATCCCCTTTAAGTTGCCGTTGCAGCCGCCGTCGAACCGGACCGATTCAATTTTGTCCCCGTCGAGCGTCACATGGATGGCCCGCGAACAGGTACCTTTGGTTTGATAGACGTATTCCATGAATTTCGTTCCCGCCTTTTGCTGTTTGGTCCGCAAGCGGGAAAAGAGGCCGTTCTCTACGGTATATGCAGCCCTGTCCCGCTCTATACTATGGATGAAAAAGAATGGTCAAATCCGCGCGATTCCTTCCGCCTTTGCGGCTGCGGCCACCGCCTTTGCCACCGCGTCGGCCACGCCCGGTTCAAAAGCCTCGGGCAGGATATACGAGTCACAGAGCTTGTCCGCCGGGACAAAGTCCGCCAGCGCCTTGGAAGCCGCCACCTTCATGCCCTCGGTAATGTCCCGCGCCCGCACGGCCAGCGCCCCTTTGAAGATGCCGGGGAAGGCCAGCACATTGTTGATCTGATTGGGATAGTCCGACCGGCCGGTGCCCACCACGGCCGCGCCGCCCGCCTTGGCTTCGTCGGGCATGATTTCGGGGATGGGATTTGCCATGGCGAACACCACCGGATCCTTTGCCATGGAGGAGACCATTTCCCTGGTCACAAGCCCCGGGCGGGAAACGCCGATGAACGCGTCCGCCCCTTTGAGCACGTCGGCCAGAGTCCCTTGTTTTCTCTCCCGGTTGGTGACCGCCGCCATCTCCTTCTGCGCAGGATTAAGCCACTCGGCCCCTTCGTACACGGCGCCTTCCTTGTCGCACAAAATCAGGCTGCCCACCGAAAGCTGCAAGAGGAGCTTGCCGATGGCGATGCCCGCCGCGCCCGCGCCGTTGATGACCACGGTAGCGTCCTTAAGCCGCTTGCCCACCACCTTGAGTGCGTTTTGCATAGCGGCGGCGGCGATGATGGCGGTGCCGTGCTGATCGTCGTGAAAAACCGGGATATCACAGCATTCCTTGAGGCGGCGCTCGATTTCAAAGCAGCGGGGGGCGGAAATGTCCTCCAGGTTGATGCCGCCGAAGCTTTTGGAAATGAGGCGGACGGTTTCGACAATTTCATCCGGGTCCTTGCTGTCCACACAAATGGGGAACGCGTCCATGTCCGCAAATGCCTTAAAGAGGGCACATTTGCCTTCCATGACCGGCATGGCGGCCTCAGGACCGATGTCCCCCAGGCCCAAAACGGCGGTGCCGTCGGTGACCACCGCCACTAGGTTATGCCGTCTCGTCAGCTCATAGGATTTCGACGGGTCCTTCTCAATAACCAGGCAGGGCTCCGCTACTCCCGGCGTGTACGCAAGGGACAGCTCCTCCCGGCTGTTCACCGGGACGGTGGCCTTGACTTCGATCTTTCCTTTCCATTCGTAGTGCTTTTGCAGCGCCAGTTCCTTGATGTCCATCCTTTTCCTCCCTATCGCCGCAGATTCCCTGTTAAAGCCCGAACCCGCGGCCGGGCAAGGGCAAAAAGAATTGCTTTTTCCCCCTGCCTGCTCTATAATGAATAACGAAATAAGTCTATTTATTATACACCATGCCAGTCTTCAAAACAAGTGTTCGCGGCGGCAAAGGGCAGAGAAAAGCAAGGCGCGGTTCCCTCCCCTTTGCCGCGGCCGGATTTCCATAAATCTACTGCAAAGGATGTATCCGAAATGAGCATCGATCTTCCTATGCTCGACACTATGTACGAGCAGCTGCACGCCACCGTGGAGCGGTATCCCAATTCCACGGCCCTGATTTACTACGGCACCCATCTTTCCTTTTCCCAGCTTGACGACCTGGTCAACGGCTGCGCGGCCGGCCTGAAAGCGCTGGGAGTCAAAAAAGGGGACCGGGTGACCATCTGTATGCCGAACCTTCCCCAGACCATCGCCGTAATTTATGCGGTCAATAAAATCGGGGCGGTGTGCAACATGCTCCATCCTCTATCTGCGGCGTCGGAGGTAAAGCATGGGGTAGAGCTGGTGAAAAGCAAGGTGGCGTTCTGCTTTGATATTTCGGAAAAGGCTTTTGACGGTCTCCCCGTTACCTTAATCTGCTGCAAAACCGCCCAGTTCTTCGAAAAAACCCCGGTGGGTTTTGTGCGGGGCAAGGTGTACCTGCACCGCACAAAGGACAAGCGGGCTCCGGCCCAGGTGGGGCATAAGCTCAGCTGGCAGGGCTTCTTGGACGGGGGCAAGGCCTACCTCAAGCGTCACGGGATTCCGCCCACGGTAGGCACACGGGACGATACGGCCGCCATTATGTACACCGGCGGCACCACCGGCAGCCCCAAAGGGGTCATGCTTTCCAACGACGCGGTCAACCACCTGTCCTTCCAGATGTTCCCCATCGCCAAGGACGTGCTGGCGTCCGACGGGATGCTGGGAGCGCTGCCGGTCTTTCACGGGTTCGGTTTCGCGCTGTGTATGCACACGGCTATGTGTGTGGGAATGCGGTACGCGCTCATTCCCCGCTTTGACCCGAAAGACTGCTGCAGCATGATTTTAAAAGAAAAAATCTCGCTGATTTTCAGCGTTCCCGCCTTCTTTGAAGGGCTTCTCAAGTGCGGCGGCCTCAAGGGACAGGACCTTTCCTTCATCCGACTGGTGGGTTCGGGGGGCGACATGGTTTCCGACGATCTGAAAGCGCGGATGGACGCTCTGCTCAAGGAGGGCGGCTCGAATACCTATCTCATCTCCGGGTACGGGCTGACCGAGTGCGTCACCGCCTGCACCATGGCCCCGCCGGCGGAGAAAGTGGGTACCGGCTGTGTGGGGACTCCTTTTGATGGAAACGAGATGAAGGTGGTGCGCCTTGGTTCCACGGAGGCGGTTTTAGAGGAAGACGGGGAAATCTGCATCACCGGCCCGACGCTGATGAAGGGATACTGGCAGGATGAGGAGGAGACCGCCAAGGTGCTCAAGCGCCATGCGGACGGCAAGCTTTGGCTGCATACGGGGGACATCGGGCGCATCGGCAGGGACGGGCAGCTTTACTTCAAGCAGCGGCTCAAGCGGGTGCTTAAGGTGTCCGGGTACCTGATTTATCCGTCGGTGATCGAGGAACGGCTGCGGTGCAACTCCCTGGTGGAGGACTGCTGCGTGGTAGGGGTGCAGACCGCAAGCGGCACCAAAGTCAAGGCTTATGTGGTGCCCCAGAGGCCAGCGAAAACGCAAACCGAACAGGAACTCCTGGCGGAAGAGCTCAAACGTTATTCTTCCCAGACCCTCAACCGGTGGAGCATCCCGGCCCAGGTGGAGTTTCTCCCGGAGCTTCCCCGTACCAAGATCGGGAAGGTGGACTTCAAGGCGTTGGAAGCCAGGCAGTCCTGACGTTGGGCAAAGGAGGACGCATTTTTGAAAATCCTGTTACTCGCCTATCTCGACCGCAATTTTGGAGACGACTGTATGGTCCGCCTCTTTTTTCAGTCCTTTCCAGAGCATGAAGTGTACCTCTGCTGCCGGGACGATACGCGGCTTCTCCCTTTTGCGGACCTGCCCAATCTGCGGGTATTCCGTGGTTCCCTGAAGGCTGCCTCTAAGGACAAAAGCTTTGACGCGTGCGTTTACATTGGCGGCTCCACGTTCATCATTCATTCTTGGAAACTCGCACTGGTACGGGTGCTGACGGATGATCTGGCCCTATGGCGATTTCTGCGCAAGGACGGGCTTCTGGTTTACCTGGGATGCAACATCGGCCCTTTTCACTGGAAGCATGGGAAGCGCTTGGTGCGGTACGAGCTGAAAAAGGCTTCTCTGACAACGGTGCGCGACCGGTATTCCCTGTCGGTGGCAGAGGGGCGCAACTGCCGGTATCACGCGGACCTGCTTTTTTCTATGAACCTGCCGCGGGTAGAACCGTTGGGAGATTTCCTCGGCATCACCTGCTACAACAATCTTCAGCATGCAGGCGTGTGTGAAAAGAACGCGGCATTTCTCGCAAAACTTGCGGACCAGTATATCGAACACACGGGAAAGGGTGCCCTTCTCTTCGCCTTCGACACGGGGGTGGAAAACGACCTGTTCGCCGCCCACCTGGTCCTTTCCCATATGAAAAACAAAGAGAAGGCGCAGGTGGTCGCTCATCTCGATAACGGGGAAACGGTGCTTGCCGCCATGCGGCAGTGCCGCACGCTTGTCTGCGTGCGGCTGCATGCGGCGGTAACGGCGCTGCAAATGGGTCTCCCATTGGTCCCGGTGACCTATTCGGATAAGATGAACCACCTGCTCGACGAGCTTTCCTTCCCAGGTAAGCGGTACCAATGGGGGACTCTGTGGGAACTCCCGGTCTCACAGGTGCTCGACGAGGTGCTGACGGCGCCCCGGCCTCAGGTGGATAAGGAAGCGCTGGCACGGGACGCGTATGGGCATATCGAGGAGCTAAAGGCGCTGTTCTCCCAGTGGGAAGCGCGGCACAAACGATAGGCTTCCCGACCCTTTGCAGAAAAAACCGATTGTGGGCGAATATAAAAAGGGGAGCTGCCGTCCGGCGGCTCTCCTTTTATTTATGGGTTGAGGGGTGTCGACCAGTGTCTAAGGCGATGGGTGAACGCTCTCGCCGGGAGCGGGAAGACTGTAAGCGGACAGCTGCGGTACCAGGTATCTTTTCCCGCCGCCCGGAATGATGAAAGGAGTGCTGCTCGCAGTTGGATTCCTCTACCGGCACATCCGATGATTCTACTGACTGAAAAACAAAGGCGCAGGGAAATCCCTGCGCCTTTGCCGCATTCCGCGGGATTATCTATGGATTGCTGTTATCTGCAAAACTACCGGATGATTCTCACCGTGTAGTCGACGTCGGTGGCTTGGTACACACGGTCCGCTCCGGCCACGCGCACGTTGAGGGTACGGGTACCGATGGAACCGACGCTGGTGGCGTAGGTCCAGGTACGGGTGCCGTCCGCATTGTCCACATAGCTCAGAGAAGACGGGGCAAGACCCATGCCACTCTCGTTGAAGAGACGCACGAAGGAAACCGCCTGGTTGGTCTTAATGGTGACCTCAAAGGTCTGGTTTACCTTAACGGTGGCCTTTCCGTTGACGGAGATGGCTTGCGGAAGCTCTTCGACAGGAGGCGCCACCGTCTCGTTTGCGATGGCGAAGCTCACGGTTGCACCGGTATCTTCGTAATCCGCAAAGACCTTCAGGGTGCGCGTACCCACTGTGCCGAGGCTCAGCTTAAGGGTCCAGGTCAGGGTATTGTCTTCGTTGAGGACAGGCTCCTCATGGGTGCTGACCAAGCCCGCGCCCAGTTCATTGGCCAGGTAGACGAAGTCCACATTCTTGCCGGTGGTAACGGTAACCGTGATCTCGCTGTTGGGCTTATAGCCGGGAGCATCCGTCGAGGCGGTCACCGGGGTGTTGGAATAGTACATGGGATAGGTGGGCAGTTCCATCGCCAGGACCTGATCCTTCACATCCTCGCCCAGGTAGAAGCCCAGGTGCGGCGGCTGGTTGTAGCAGCCGTTCTGATTGGCGACCGCATTGCGGTAAACCGGATCATGCATGAGGGTGTAGATCATGTAGTCGGTGGGGATATCGGTGGTATAGATGCGCAGCTCAGAAGAATCCGCCGCGCGGGTGACGATTTCCTCGCGCCAGTCGCCAAGAATGTCGGCGGCCAGATTGGGGGTGTTCTTAGTGCCGTTGTTGGTCATGGTGCCTTCGAACACATCCAGAACATCCATATTGTTGGTTTCCCAATTATACTTATAGATAGTTTGGGCGGTATAACCGTCGGGAGCGCCGATGTTTTCGCCATCGGGCAATTCAGACAGCAGGTCACCGTCCCAGTAAGCACGCCAGTTGCAGGAGAAGTTGACGCACTTGGTTTCAGCGATGACTTCACCGTAGACATTGTAGATGGAGCCAGCGGGAACCTGGCCGGGCGTTTCGTTGCCGGGACGCTGGGACCAAATTTCAAAGCCGGGATTCGGGGTGATGTTGGCAGCCACGCCGCGGCCGGCGTCGAAGTTGCCAATCTTGTGACCCAGCAGACGGGCGCCGTTGCCGGCGTCGCTCAGGGCATAGTTGACGACCGAGTTGCCAGATTCATAGGGCTGGAACACTTGAAGGCGATCGGATTCGGGGATCATGGCAGCCAGATGGATGGTATCGCCGTGAGCCACGTTATCCATGCCGTTCTTGCCGTTCTTGATCCAGAGGATAGAACCGTCGTGGTCCAGCGCGATGGAACCGAGGATCAACTCGTCATAGCCGTCCGCGTCCACGTCGCCGGCGGCATTGTTATGGTTACCCTTACCGCCGTAGCTGCTGCCAAGGGGCGCGGAATCAAAGGTCCAAACTTCTTGCAGCATGTCGTCAATCAGCTGATAGGCAACGACCGTGGTTCTAGCATAGTAGCCGCGGTTCATCAGCGCGGTCGGACGAACGGCGCCTTCCTCACTGGAAGACAGATCCGGCAGATAACCGAACGCGCAGTTGTAACGGTCAGAGCGGTTGTAAGAACTGTCGCCCCAGTCGCGGACATTGCCCACCGGGAACGCATAGTCACAGTAATCGATGACTTCGCCGGTGAGGCCGTCAATGGCGACCATGTACTCGTTGCCGCCGTTGATATGGCCGGTACCGGAACCGGAGAGAATCACATTGGTACCTTCCAGGGAAGGATCACCCACGATGTCGATAATGGTGGACTCGTCGTCCATGTCGATCTTGCCTTCGGCATTGGGGGCGTAGGTACGGGTGCCGTCGGCGCCCTTGATCAGGAACTCGGCTTTACCGTCCATATCGAAATCGTAGAACAGGAACTGGCTGTAGTGGGCGCCGGAGGATACGTTGTAGCCCATGGCAAGTCTCCACAGCACGGTGCCGTCGAGTTTGTAGCAGTCAAAGAAGGTGGGGCTGCTCAAAACGCCGGAGGTACCAGAATCGAACTGGTTGGAGGGATACCACTTCACGACGATTTCATATTCGCCGTCGCCATCCACGTCGGCAACGCCGGCATCATTGGCAGAGTAAGTCGCTACCACCTTGCCTGCGATATCCGGATGATCGCCCGGGTACTGCAGCGGGATGGCCATGTAGTTGTTCTCCCAAGCGGCCGTTTCCTCGCTCATGGAAGAAACGCCATTGAGGATCGTCTCAACCACATACTTGTCGCCGGGCTTGCCGTCCTTATCCACAAAGTTCGTCACATTGGTGATGGGCTGGGCATTGATCTTCTCACCGTTGCGATAGAGATTGAAGGAGATGTCCTTGCCGTATTCGGAGGCAAGCAGACGCCAGGAAACAAAGATGCCGTCGTCGGACTTCAGCGCAACCACGCCGCGGTCGAGCCATTCCATGGAACGCTCATAGCCGTTGTAGTTGGTGCCAAGGTCCGCGTAGCTGACGCGCTGGGTGGCGGTAAGGTTTCTAGTCAGCTCATAGGGAACCGCATCGCTGCCTGCGACCGGATCTCTCGCCACGATGTTGGTGGTGTAAACATAAATGCCTTCCTTGGACGCGTCAAAAGGATTGTCGGAAGTCCAGCCGGAGATATCCGCCTGAATCCACTGGCCGTTGCTCAGCTTCACCGGCACGGTAGCGGGCAGAGCGGGGGCCTCCGTCTGCGGATAGTCCACCTGAATGGTGATCATTTCCTGAACGGATTCCACGTAGTGGTACTTGTGATAGTCCATCTTAAAGGTGGCTACCAGATTGCGGGGATTCTCGGTTCCTTCCAGAACCAGCGGGGCGGTATAGGTATAGGTCTGGAACACGGCCGGGTCAAACGCCGGCTCACTGGTCCATTCGCCGACCTTGATGGTCTTCTCGGAGCCGTCGCCCATCAGAGCGTTGACTTCGGTGGGGAGGGCAATGGTATCCAGGGAGGATTCCACGCGGTCGGCAGGCTGCTCGATGGACAGGATGTTGTTGGCCGCATAGGGCTCGTAGGAGATCTTAAAATTATCCAAGTCCTCATATACGGTAACCGGGTTGCCGCCGTTGCGGCCGCCCCAAAATACCATACGGTTGAAATTGGCATGGTTGGCGGCAATGTCGATGTCACTGAATACGGTGGCGGTAGCGCCTTCCACATCCCGGGGCGTCAGGGAGACGCTCATTTTGTGGTTGACAAAATCGAAGTCCAGAACTACCTTATACCAAACCTTGGTGGCAAGGCCGGTATTGGTGATTTTGGTGGTGGCGGGGTCGCCGTCCACAACCAGGTCGGTAAGGCCGCTGACGCGGCCATAGTTGCCGGCGACAAAGCCCAACTGGCCCTTATTGCCGAACACGAACTGGAACATGGGCGTATTGGTCGCGCTGCTGTAGAAGCGCAGGGCGCCGATGTTGCGGGCGTTGGGCACATCGCCGGGACGGTAATCAAAGGAAATCTGAAGGGACTGCGAATCAATGTAATCGAATTCCTTCATGCTTCCACGGTCGCCGTTGCCCTGCTGATGCCAGGTTTCCAGGTAATGGTTTCCGTTTTCTTCGGCAAGGTGAACGTCAAAGACACCCGTGCTTCCTACGAGGTCTTTGTTTCCTACGGTTCCCCAGAATTGTTCGAAGTCGCCCTCGAAGTCATCAAAGAAGGGATTCGCAGGTGCCGCGCCAAACGCAGTCATCGGCACAATGCCGATGAGCATGACTGCGCTCAGCAGGATCGCAAGTAGTTTCTTTGCTTTCATTTTCTCTCCTCCTAATGCATTTTGGCCATAGATACTATGACCTTGCCTTTATTATGCATTTCGCTCGTTATCATGTCAATTCCAAAAAGGTAAAACTTTGTACTTAATTTTTTACACTATTATAATTAGTTACCAAATGTTAGTACAACTTTTCATTAAATAATACACAAAAAAATTCATATTTATGGCAAAACGCAAAAAAGCAACCAGATTACCATGTGTGTAATCTGGTTGCTTTTATATAGACAATTGTTACATGATCGGATTCTTTTTTCCGTGCCAGAAGAAATACTCCTGGGTTCCCATCTGCCGATAAGTCTGGATGCGCTTGGTAATGTCCTCATCCTTGGCGATGGATTCCTTGGAGAAAAGGGACTGCTCCAGATTTTTGGTGGCGGCCAGCTCGTGGCCAATAAGCGCCCAAGTGGAGTCAAAAAGGTTGGCAAACTCCGGGTTTTCCATAGCCTTGCAGATGAAGGACTGGCGGGGCTGGTTGATGTCCTCGCCGGAAATCTCCATGAGGTTGTAGCGGGCGCAGTATTGCTTGATGCGTCCCAGCTGCTCCATGGTGTTGCGGGAGGGCATGTAGGTCACGGCGTTGAAGCCAAGCGCATGGATGGCTTCAAACAGCTCGTCAATGTACTGGTCCTCAAACCGCTGGGCCTTTTTGTCGCCGGTGACCGACTCGCCCACGTCACCTAAATACGCATAGGCGCTGATGGCCCCGATCTTCCTGGCAAACTCCACCGCTTCCCTGGCATGGGGGCATTCGTCGGTGGCTTGGATGTAGAATTTCGGAACAAATTCGCTTTTAAGTACGCCCAGCAGGTCGTACATGGCGTGGGGATTCTGCTCGTCTAAGAGATACCCTTCGATTTTCGGGGAAATGTTGAGCTTCATTTCGGTTTTCAGGAAGGTGACAAGAGCTTCCCCTTTCCCGTACTTTCCGATGATTTTATTGGCAAGGGCCGCGGTAATATGCCGCTCGGTGATGGAGCCGCCCCTGGCGTTTTCGGATATGGGGTATACGTCCTCGTCAAAGTCCACCGACAAGCCGTAAGGCGCCACCAGTTCGTTAATCTTTTTGGTCATGGCGCGGTTGCGCAAATTGCGCGCCTCCCGGTAGGGCCGGATGAAAGCCTCCACCTTATCAATCTGGGTATGGGGGATGCCGTGGATGGCCATATAAAAGATGGATTCCTGGTCGGGGTTGTTGATCCGCCGGCCATAGAGGGGGGTGTCGTCGGCCTTGGCGCGCAGTTCCATGCCGATGGTGGTGGCCATTCCCACGATCTCGCCGGCCTTGATGAACTCTCTGGCGCCCGCAATGGAATCGTGGTCCATGATTCCCGCCGTCTGCAAGCCCGCCTGGTAGGCCATCCATACCGCCTTGGTGGGCGAATAGGGCGAAAAGGAATAGGTGGTGTGGATGTGGTTATTGACGGAGTTGAGCTGCTTAGGCGCCTCCATCTCCCCGTCCTGGATCTTCTGCATGAGCGCTTTCAATGCGTCCAGCCGGTCCCAGCTGTCCGGTGCGTTTAACTGGGCGATCATCTCGTCAAACATGTGGTCCTCTCCTTTCAAATCCGTTCTCCTTTTAAAAAAGCGCCGCAGCAAAGTCCCCTGCGTTGGCGCCCCATAGGCAGCGCTCCACCTGTGCGTGCGAAAGCGCCTGCATTACCGCGTTCCTCTCATGAGGAACGCCGGCGAGGGCCTCCTCCAGCAGGGAAACATCCCGGTCCCCGAAAAAGTCCCCGAACACGCGGATGGCGGCAATGCGGCCTTCCTTTACGTTGAGATGAATCTCCGCCGTGCCGCTTGCAAACTTGTATTCCGCGTACACCTGGTATTTGGGAGAATCCCCATAGTTCCAAGCCCAGGTGGCGTATTTTTCCTCCCGCAGCCGGGTAATGGCAGCCTTGTCCGCCTCGGTCAGGGAGTATGCCTGTGCGTCTCCTGCACAGACCTCCTTTGCCACATGGCCGATAAAGTCTTCCACCGTCATGGGGGCTTTTAGGTGCTCGGAAATGTTCGTCACCCGGGAGCGCACCGACGCGACCCCTTTGGACTGGATTTTTCCCGGCTTTACCTTCAACGCATCGGTTAGGTCGGCCATGTCCGCAGAAAAAAGCAGCGTTCCATGGTGCATCATCCGGCCGTTTCTGACGCACTGGGCGGTACCGGAGAACTTTTGCTCCCCAATGCATAGGTCGTTTCGTCCCCGTAGGGCGGCGTCCACCCCAAGGGACTGGAGCGCCCGCAGAATCGGCTGGGAGAAATGGGCAAAATCGGTGGCGTGGCCGCTGCCGGACACGAGAAAGGTATAGTTGACATTCCCGAGATCGTGAAACACCGCGCCGCCGCCGGTCAGGCGGCGCACCACCGGGATGCGGTGGGCAGTGACATAATCGTAGTTGATTTCCGACATGGTGTTCTGGTTGCGCCCGACGATGATGGACGGGGCGTTGCGCCAGAGCAGAAAAATGTCCTCCTGGAAGGTGGTCAGAAGGTACTCTTCCGCGGCCAGGTTAAAATAGGGGTCGGTGGAAGCGTTGAAAATATACAGCATAAAACGGTTCCAGCTCCTATGGGAAAGAATTCCTGCCTCGTCCGGCTCCCTTCTTCTCGAAAAAGCCCTCCATAGCAGGACAGGGGCAATTTTTCAATTGCCCCTGTGCAGTTGTTGTTTTGTTGTGTTTCCTTACACGCCCAGCTTGCTGCGGCGGAGCATCTCTCCGTCGGTGAAGTTGGCCTCGGGGGTATAACCCTCCAGCGGCATGATGCGCTCGTGGATGGCGTCAATAAAGGTGGACGGCTGCGGGAAGAAGAACTTCTCCATCTCGTAGCAGGGAGTGATCCAGTTGCGCGAACCCACCACTACCGGCGGCGCATCCAGGTAATCGAAGGCCAGAGCGGTGACCTTTTCGGCCATTTCCGCCATGATGGAACCACGCTCGCAGGCATCGCCCGCGATGATGATCTTGCCGGTCTTCTTCACCGATTCGATGACCTTGTCGTAGTTAAAGGGAACCATGGAACGGGCGTCGATAACCTCGGCGGAGACGTTGTACTTCTCCTGCAGAATCTTCGCCGCGTCCAGAGCACGGTAGAGGGTGGCGCCGATGGTCAGGATGGTAATGTCCTTCCCCTCGCGCTTGACATCCGGCTCGCCGAAAGGAATCTCGTAGGACTCGGTGGGCACGCCGCCTTCGTGGAACTGCTCGCCCACGTCGTAGATGCGCTGGCTTTCGAAGAAGATGACCGGATCGGTGCCGTTGAGGGCGGCGGTCATCAGGCCCTTGGCGTCATAGGGAGTGGCCGGGAAGGCAACCTTCAGGCCCGGAATATGGGAAACGAGAGCAGTCCAATCCTGAGAGTGCTGGGCGCCGTACTTGGAGCCCACCGACACGCGGATGACCACCGGCATTTTCAGGATACCGGCGCTCATGGACTGCCACTTGGAAAGCTGGTTGAAAATTTCGTCGCCCGCGCAGCCTAAGAAGTCGCAGTACATTAGCTCCGCAATGACGCGGCCGCCCGCCATGGCGTAGCCCACAGCGGAACCAACGATGGCGGCTTCGGAGATGGGAGAGTTAAAGAAGCGGTGATAGGGAACCGCCTCGGTTAAGCCGCGGTAAACCGCGTAAGCGCCGCCCCAGTCGCGCACGTCTTCGCCGTAAGCGATGAGGGTGGGATCTTCGTAGAATTTATCGAGAACGGCTTCAAAAATACCGTCTCTGAGCTGGAAGACCTTGTTCTTGGAAACAGGCTTGCCGTTCTTATCGAAGCCCCAGCGCTCCTTGCGGGCAATCTGCTGCACGCGCGGGTTTTCTTCCTTAGGCATGAGCATTTCACTGGGACGGTCTTCCATCTTGGCGACCTTCTGGTTGGAGAACATGATGCTTTCGATGGCGTCAGGCTGCTTTGCAAGGTCGATGCGAGGCGAAACCACCGGATCGGCGGCCAGGCCGCAGACCTTGGTGATGAGAGCCTTGACGTCCTCGCGGATGGCGGCAAACTCGTCCGCGCTGGCAACGCCGGCAGCGGTCATCTTGGCCTCGTAGCCTTCCAGCACGTCCTCCTTCGCCCAGGCGTCCATTTCCTCCTTGGTGCGGTAGGTGGAAGCGTCCGACGGAGAGTGGCCGGCCATACGATAGGTAACCACGTCCAGAAGGACCGGGCCTTCGCCCTGCTCCAAGAGCGCCTTCTTGCGGCGCATGGCTTCGATGACAGCCAAGGGATTGTAGCCGTCCACACGTTCGGCGTGCATCTGGGCGGGGTTGATGCCGGCGCCCGCGCGGGCCAGGAAGTCGTAACCCATGGTTTCGCCGCGGGTCTGGCCGCCCATGCCGTACTGGTTGTTGAAGATGTTGAAGAGGATGGGCAGGCCCTTGTTGTAGCCTTCCTCCCACAACTGCTTGATCTGGTCCATGGCGGACATCATCATGGCTTCCCAGACCGGGCCGCGGCCCATGGAGGCGTCGCCGATGTTGGCGATGACGATGCCGTCCTTGGCGTTGCTTCTCTTATAGAGGGCGGCGCCCATGGCAATAGTGGCGGAGCCGCCGACGATGGCGTTGTTTGGATAGATGCCGAAGGGCGTGAAGAACGCGTGCATAGAGCCGCCGATGCCTTTATTAAAGCCGTTCTCCTTGGCGAAAATTTCGGCCAGAGCGCCGTACACCAAAAAGTCAGTGGCCAACTCTTTGACGTCGCCCGGGTTCTTCTGCTTGCCTTCGATGGCTTTGAGGGTCTTACCGCCCAGGAAGTTCTCCATCACGTCCATGAGCTCCTTGTCCGACAGCTTCTCGATGGCGGACAGGCCCTTGGCGAGGATTTCGCCGTGGCTGCGGTGAGAACCGAAGATGTAGTCGTTGATGTTGAGAATATATGCCTGGCCCACGGCGCTGGCCTCCTGGCCCATAGAAAGATGGGCCGGACCGGGATTGTTGTACTCGACGCCGTTGTAGGAATTGGTGGTCTTGATGAGATAGAGCATGGTCTCAAACTCGCGGATGATGGCCATGTCCCGGTAAATGCGCATAAAATCGGCCTTGGAGTAGTTTTCCTTCTCCTGCTCGACGGTACGGTCGTACTGGTTGACCGGAATGTCCTCAAAATGAATGGTTCCCTTGGCACGCAAGAACTTCGGGTCGACAAACTGTGACTTTGGCATGCTGATAACACTCCTTTAATCTTGGTTGGGCAAATTCAATATTTAGAACTTGAACAGCGTTTCGCGGATGATCTCGCAGACAGTGGGATGGGGGAAGACCAGCTCTTTGGCGTCGTCCACCCGCATTTCCGTCTCGATCATCAGCGCCGCGCCGTAAATCATTTCGGACACGTAGCTGCCCATCAGGTGCACGCCCAGGATGCGGCGGGACTTCTTTTCCACCAGGATCTTACACAGGCTTTCTCCGCCCTCGTTTTCCGCCACATAACGGCCGGAATAGATGAAGGGAAGCTTCTGGCAGTCGTACTCGATGCCCTTCGCCTTGGCGGTTTCCTCGGTTTCGCCTACGCAGGCGACCTCCGGATAGGTGTAGATGACCGCCGGAATGGCCTCGTAGCGCATGTAGTCGCGCTTGCCGGTCATGTGGTTGACCGCCACCTCGGCCTCCCGGTAGGCGGTGTGCGCCAGCATAGACTTGCCGTTGACGTCGCCGGCCGCGTACACATTGGGGACATTGGTCATCATGTGCCGGTCGGTGAGGATGGCGCCCCGGTCGGTAGCCACGCCGATGGTTTCCAGGCCGATGCCCTGGGTAACCGGGCGGCGGCCAATGGAGCACAAGGCCTTCGTGGCCTTGCATTCGACAATCTTGCCATCCTTTTCATAGACCACCGCGCCGTTCTTGACCTCGGTGACCTTGCTAGAGAGCTGGAAGTCTACGCCCTTCTTCTGATAAGTCTTCAGAAGCAGCGCGGAAATTTCGCTCTCGGTGGGGCCGGCAATGTGGTCGAGCATCTCGATGACGGTGACCTTGCTGCCCACCGAATTAAAGTAAGAAGCCATCTCCAAGCCGATGACGCCGCCGCCGATGATGACCAGGCTCTCGGGGATTTCCTCTAAATCCAGGATTTCCCGGTTGGTCATAACAAAACCGGCCTCATAATTTTCCCGCAGGCCGGGGATGGGGGGCATGGCCGGCATGGAACCGGTGGCGATAAGGAGCTTCTTGCCCTTATATTCCTTGCCGCCTGCTTCCACCACAAAGTCTTCCCCGTCCTTGCCCTTGATGACGCCTTCTTCCGACACCACCTCTACGCCGTTTGCCTTCATGGCGCCGCGGATGCCGGAAACCAGGGTCTTGACCACCTTGTTCTTCCGGGCGACCACCGCCTTATGGTCGATGGTAGCACCCTCCACGCTCACGCCGAAAACGGAGGCGTGACGGGCATAGTCGAGCATTTTTGCGCTGTTTAGCAGCGCCTTGGAAGGAATGCAGCCCTCGTTGAGGCAGACGCCGCCCAACGCCCGTTTTTCGATGACGACGGTTTTTAAGCCCGCGTGACCCGCACGCTCGCCCGCCAGGTAACCAGCCGGGCCGCCGCCCAATACAATCAGATCGTAGCTCATAACGCTTGCCTCCTTATTTCGCCAGCAATACGGTGAAGTTTTCCAGCGCCGTGACCAGTTCCTTCAAGAAACGGGAGGCAGGCGCGCCGTCGATCACCCGATGGTCGGCGGTGAGGGAAAGGTTCATGGCCGGATAGGTTTTGATCTCGCCGTTCACCACGCGGACCTTGGTCTCGATGGTGTTGACGCCCAGAATGGCGGTCTGCGGCGGATTGATGACGGGAGTGAAGCTTTCCATGCCCAGAGAACCCAGGTTGGATACCGTGAAGGTACCGCCCGAAAGCAGGTCGGGCGCGATGGAACCCTTCTGGCAGGCTGCCGCCAGCTCTTTGGCTTCCTTGGCGATTTCCGAAAGGCTCTTACAATCGGCGTTGCGGATGGTGGGAACCATCAGGCCGCGCTCGGTATCCACCGCCACGCCAAGGTGCACATGGGTAAACTGACGCACCTTATTGTCCACGCAATGGGCGTTGAAGTCGGGGTGGTTCTTGAGAACGCGGGAAACGGCGTAGAGGATCACGTCGTTGATGGTGATCTTGCCCACGTTCAGGGCCTCGCCGCCCGCCTTGACCGCCGCGCGGAAGGCGTTGACCGCGGTCATGTCAAAGTGCATGTTGTATGTAAGCTGGGCAATGGTGGAAAGCGAATGAATCATGTTCTTCGCAATCACCTTGCGGATGTTGGTCATGGGAACGTCCACATACTCGGGGCCTTCCTCCGCCACGGCGGCGGCAGCGGGCACTGCGGGAGCATTCAGGTCGGCCATGCGCACGCGGCCGCCGATGCCGGTGCCTTCGATGCCGGAACCGGAACCCACAAAGCCGTCTCTGGCGGCAAAGGTGGCGGCGTTGCCGGACGCGATCATGGCGTCAATGTCCCGCTCGATGATGCGACCGTTGGGGCCGGTAGCGGGAGCCACGGTATAATCCACACCCTGACGGGCAGCCAGGTTCTTCGCCCGGGGTGAAATTTTGATAAATTCATCCGCGCTGCGGGAAACCGTCTGGGCGGGTGCGGTTTGGGCCGTCTCTTCAGCAGGGGCGCTGTCTTCGCTGGCGGCCGGGGCCTCTTCCTCTTCCCCGGCGGGCTTAAACTGGGCGGTGCTTTCCCCGGGATTGCCGATGACGCACACGTTCGTCAAACAAGGAACGTCGTCGCCTTCCTCAAAGAAGATGTCCAGCATAGTACCGGAGAGCTTGCTTTCCTCCTCGAACGAGGCTTTGTCCGTCTCGTAGGAAAAAAGGATGTCGCCGGGCGCAACGGTGTCGCCCACCTTTTTATGCCACTTTGCAATGATACAGCTTTCCACCGACTGTCCCTGCCGCGGCATGATTACTGCTGTTGCCATTTGGTTCCCTCCTGCGTCTGTAATTGTAACATTTGTGTGAAGTTTTGTGAAATTTAACACTCGCTGGTGTTATTTTATCATTTACACCCCCTCCTGTCAACCGCCTGATCGGTAAAACCCCATAATTTTTGTTAAGGTATTGTGTACAAATTCGAAACGTTTGTCCTTGTGAGAGAGCGCCGGATGGGGTACAATAAAAACCATGTGAAAAAGAACGGACGCGCAACCGGTGTGGAGGGGTTTGGATGCTTGACAGCATAGCGGTCATTGCCGAACAGGTGGCGATGCTGTATCTGATGATGGCGGCGGGGTTTTTCTGCTTTAAGAAAAAGCTCATCCGGGAAAACGGCGCAAAGCAAATGACCGATCTGCTTTTATTCGTGGTTACCCCCTGCGTCATCGTCTCTTCCTTTGAAATCGAGTTTGACGCGGCGCTGCGCGACGGCATTCTGATCGCCACCGGCGTAGCGGTGGGCGCCCACGCATTGGCCATCGGGATCGGGATGCTCTTCTTTAAAAAAGAACCCGGCTCCCGCAGACGGGTGCTGCGCTTTTCGGTGGTGTTTTCCAACTGCGGCTTTATGTCCATCCCTCTGCTTTCCGCGCTGCTGGGCAGCCGCGGGGTCATTTACGGGGCGGCTTACTTAGGCGTCTTTAACATCGTCCAGTGGACCTACGGCGTTTACCTGATGACCGGGGACCGCAAACAGGTGTCGGTCAAAAAAGCAATTGTGAATCCCGGCGTCATCGGCCTGGCGCTGGCCTTGCCTATCTTCTTTTTCTCCATCCGGCTGCCGGACGTCCTTTCCCAGACCGTCGGGCAGCTCGCAAATCTGAACACGCCGTTGGCTATGGTGGTCATCGGGTGCCACATCGCGGCGGCAGACTTAAAACAAGCATTCTTAGACAAGTCCATTTACCTGGCGCTGGTACTACGCCTCTTAGCGGCTCCCCTGCTGGTCACTGCCCTGCTCCTCCCCTTCCACTTCGAACGGGACTTGCTTCTCGCCTGCGTCATCCCCGCCAGCGCCCCGGCAGCGGCCACCACTGCTTTGTTCTCCGACCGGTTCGGTCAGGACACTGGGCTTGCTTCCAGCATCGTGACGGTGACCACCCTGGTTTCCATTGTGACCATGCCGCTGCTGATCCTGGCGGCGTCCTTATAACAATTTTTGCGGAGCCTCCGGGACCGTATTACAACGTTTCCGCCAAACTCTCTCCTCTGTGTATTAATCCACCGGGCTCTTTCACCACTGCCGTTTCGCAAAAAGGTGAGAAGCGCCCGGTTTTTCCGTGAAAGTCAAACAAGCGGCGAGCGGCAAGGCTGGGAAACCGGCTGACACAAACGCAAAACGGCGCTCACCCCCCTCGGCAGGAAGCCAAAAGGCCGGGCGCTCGCTTTTCCCCGGCCATGGAGGGCACGGCGGTTCCTTGTCGTCAAACCGCCTATGCCCACCTGTAAAAGAAAAAGGAGCAGACGCCCGTGCGTCTGCTCCTTTTTCACGTCTCCCTTTCCGTTTTCTGCGCAACATCCGGTTTTCCTTGACAATTCTGCGATTTCTGGTATTATGCTTACTAAATTAGTAATTTACTAATTTAGTAAGCATAAAGGAGGGATTGGCATGAACATTCCCACTACCCTCAAGCACAAGCCGGTCATTGTCTCGGAAAATTACGAGAACATTGACGGACGTTCGGCTTACCATTCCGACGCAAAGGGGCTCTCTCTGGGCCTTGCCCAGTGGAACGACCGAGGCAAGGTGGACATTTCCGCCAAGGTCTGGCGGTATACGGGAGAAAAATGGTCCAGGCAGTCGGAAGAGCTGCCCATGCACCGGGTGATTGACCTGGCCATTCTCCTGTGCCGGGCAAAACTTTACTTTCAGGACGCCTACCGGTACGAGAAGTTATATGATCCCGATAAGCCCGTGATCGACCGCATCGGCCTACAGGGGGACGCGATGACGGTGTCGGTCTGCACGGAGAATCCCAAGCTTGACGAGGACATCAAGCTTTTCCAGGACGCCCTGAGCCGGGACGACGAGTTCATCAGCGAGCGGCTTCACGCGCTGGCGAACCTGCTGGCGGAAATGGGGTACGGCATGCGCAGAAATCCCGGCTATTCCCACAAGTAGGGAAACCGGGATAGGGCCGTCGACGAATTCCCATAGAGCGGCTCTCCCAGCCGCTTCCAGGCGTTTTCCATGCTGCACGGGTTATCCGATCAAAACGGCAAAGCGGGAGCGGGTGGAAATCCACCCGCTCCCG
>NZ_JBBMFD010000016.1:0-60773 GCF_040096205.1 Solibaculum intestinale
ATTTTCAAGGTCCATCCACCGGACTTTTTGGCCACTTTGCTGACCCGCCGTTCGGTGCTTGACTATAATATCAAATCTAAATGGGCTTGTCAACCGATTTCGACGGCTTTTTTTCAATTTCGTCCGAAACCCACTTTTTACACACATTTACAGGCCATTTTCCCGTCTCTTTTGTGTCCTTTTCTTGCAGAAAGTGGGAAATCCCAAAAAACGCCTCGTGTTTTCAAGCAGCCGCCTTATTTATCTGGTGACGAAACCACCTTGATTTTTGCGAAAATCCAAGTAATCCTGCAAAATAATAGTGGCCGCCGCCGCGTCAATGGTCTGCTTACGCTTTTTTCCGCGGGTATCGGTGGCGTTAAAGTACCCAATTGCAGACATGGTGGTACACCGCTCGTCCCAAAGCCGAACCGGCAAGGAACAAGCCTCATGCAGACGCGCGGCGAAAGCGGCGCACTTCTGGGCGCTTTCCCCTGCCGAACCGTCCATGTTCTTGGGATACCCCACCACGACTTCCTGTACCCGTTCCCCAGAGGCAAGCTGCGCGACTTTTTCGAGCAACTTCTCCCGGTTCCGTTCGGTAATGACGCACACCGGCGAAGCCAGCAGCTCCTGCTGGTCGCACACGGCGATTCCCGTGCGCACATCTCCCAAATCCACCGCCAGAATCCGCATGACGAGCCCTCCTTTATTCAAATTTGGAGAAGTTTTCCCCTTTCCACCAGCTCTGGCCCGCCAAGGTGGACATGCCATGGGTCAGGTGAGCGGTATCGTTCTCCGCCACCAGGGTCGGTCGAAAAGCTTCGTCGAAATCCAGTATAGTCACCGCCGTGTTGTCGCACCAGCCCTGCCGGTTCATTTCCTCAATCCGGCCGAATTTGACACGGGTAAGCAGGTTGCGGATAACCCCGCCGTGGGCTACCACTGCCGCGGTATGCCCTTCCTGCTCCCGGGCAATCTCCAAAACCGCCTGCCAGATCCGTTCATAGACGGCACGCATGGGTTCTCCGTCCTTAGGAGCAAAGTCCCAGGGGCGGTTGGCCCAGGCGTCCGCTTCCTCCGGGTAGAGCTTGGGCAGGTCCGCCCACTTGCGCTTCTCCCAATGGCCGCCGTTGATTTCAATGAGATTGTCCCTGCGCTCTATGGGCAGTCCGTGGTAGCGGTTGACCGCTTCGGCGGTAAACACCGCCCGGGACAAGGGGCTCGAATAGACTGCTTCAATAGGTATGTCCCGGAACCGCTCGGCCAGCAGGTCGCACTGTTCCTTGCCCTTCTCGCTCACCTGTCCGTCGGTATGCCCCTGAAAATAGCGCAAAATGTTTCCCTCCGCCTCGCAGTGGCGGACGATATAAAGTCTCGTCATGTTCCTTTGCTCCGTTCCTATGTAAGTTTAAAAAGAAGGGAACCGCCCGGCTCGCAGGCGTTCCCTTCTTCGCTTTGTTTTTTTGACTTCATTACCAGGGCTGCACCTTTCCCACCAAGTCCCCGACCTTTTCGATACCATTGTCATCCAGGTACTGTTCCAGGCCCTCCAGCACCTTCACCGGGGTAAAGGGATCGGTGAAATTGGCGGCGCCGATCTGCACGGCCGACGCGCCCGCCAGCAGCATTTCCACCGCGTCCTGCCATTTGGCGATGCCGCCCATGCCCACCACCGGGATCTTCACCCGGTTGGCCACCTGCCACACCATCCGCACCGCCACGGGCAGCACCGCAGGCCCCGAAAGGCCGCCGGTGTTATTGCGCAGGACGGGACGGCGAGTCCGAATGTCGATACGCATCCCAAGAAGGGTGTTGATCAGGGACACGCAGTCGGCTCCCGCAGCTTCCACCGCCGCGGCAATTTCTGCAATATCGGTGACGTTAGGGGTCAGCTTGATCATCAAAGGCTTTTTGCTCACCGCGCGCACCGCCTTGGTCACTTCCTCGGCCCCTGCGCAGGTGGCGCCGAACTGAACGCCTCCTTCCTTCACATTGGGGCAGGAGATATTCACCTCGATCATGTCCACATCGGTGTCCGACAAAATCTCCACAATCCGCCGGTAATCGTCCACTGAGCTGCCGGCTACGTTGGCAATGATCGCCGTTCCCTGCTTTTTCAGAAACGGGATTGCCTCCGAAATAAAGCGCTTAACACCGGGGTTTTGCAGCCCTACGGAATTGAGCATTCCCGCCGGGGTTTCCGCGATACGGGGCGGCGGATTTCCAAGGCGTTCTTCCAGAGTAGTTCCCTTGCAGGAAACGCCGCCCAGCCTGCTTACCGGGAAAAACTCATTGTACTCCCGGCCATACCCAAAGGTTCCGGACGCGCCGATCACCGGATTTTTGAGCAGTACGCCGCACAAGTTTACACACAAGTCCGCCATTACCACACCACCTCCTTCGCATCGAACACCGGTCCGTTCTTACAAACCTGGGCGTACCGTTCCTCGCCCTTGGGCGTTCTCGTCTTTACCGCGCAGCCCACGCACGCGCCCACGCCGCAGGCCATCCGCTCTTCCAGCGACACCTTACAAGGAATGTCCCGCTCTGCCGCGATGGCCGCCACCGCCTTGAGCATGGGCTTGGGGCCGCAGGCGTAGATCACGTCGCAGGATCCATTCTCCAGCCGCTCAAGCAGCAGGTCGCACACCAGGCCGCAGTGTCCAGCGGTGCCGTCGTCGGTAGAAAGCATGACCTTCGCTCCCGCCGCGGCAAAATCGTCGGTGAGGATGACTGCTTTTGCCGTGCGAAAGCCCAGAATGGCGGTGGCGTTCTTCCCGTACATTTTCGCCCCGGAAAGAAGCGGCGGAGTTCCGATGCCGCCGCCGACAAATACCGCCCGGCCTTCCCTGTCTACAATCTCAAACCCGCGGCCCAAGGGGCCGACAATATCCAAAGTTTCCCCTTCCTTCACAGTGGACATCCATTCGGTTCCTTCCCCGCGTACCTCGAAGACAAAGCGCAGCGTCCCTTTTTCCTTGTCAAAGTCACAGATAGAAATGGGGCGGCGCAGGAAAAAACCATCACAGGTAATCTGGGCAAATTGGCCGGTTTTCGCAAGCGCCGCCATCTGGGGCGCAGACACGGTGACGTCAAAAGCCAGTTTCGTAAGCTGCTTTTTGCTTAAAATCGGGCATATCTCCTGCAAATACTTCATGAAACCCCTCCTGTTGCTCTGTTATACGCTTGCAATGGCTGCGGCGATGTCGTCACGCATGCGGATGGCTTCTCTGCGGGCGGCCATGGCATAGTCCTCCGGCCGGCAGCCTTCCTTCTTATACGCGCACATAAGCGCCCGGGAGGAATTGACCACCGCGCCCAGGCCCTTTTCATCGAAGGCGCCCGCCACGTCCTTCGCGCCGCCGCCCTGGGCTCCGTAGCCGGGTACCAGAAAGAAGGTGTGGGGCAGTTCCTTTCGAAGTTCGGCAAGCTGCTCGGGCCAGGTGGCACCTACCACCGCGCCCACGCCGGAATAGCCGTATTTGCCCGGCAGTTCTTTTCCCCATTCCTCGCACATCTTGCCCATCACCAGGTAAACCGGTTCTCCGCCCTGGACTTCCTGGTTTTGCAGCTCGCTGGAGGAAGGGTTGGAGGTCTTCGCCAGAACAAAGATGCCGGTATCCTTTTCCTTGCACACCTTCAAAAGAGGCGCGATACCGTCGGTGCCCAGGTACCCGTTGACGGTCAAAGCGTCGCCGCCGAAGGGAGCGAAGCGTTCCCCCGCCACCTGAATCTCTCCCAGATGGGCGGCGGCGTAGGCCTCCATGGTGGAACCGATGTCATTGCGCTTGCCGTCGGTGATGACGAACATGCCCTTTTCTCTGGCATATGTAATGGTATCCTTTAACGCGCGCATTCCCTGCCAGCCGTACATCTCATAATAGGCGCACTGAGGCTTAACCGCGGGCACAATGTCGCACAGCGCGTCGATGAGGCCTTTGTTGAAGGTGAGTAGTGCCTGTGCCGCCCCTTCCAGGGTGCAGCCGTGTTCTTGGAAGGCCTGCTCCTTGATATAATCGGGGATATAGTCGAGCTTGGGGTCCAGGCCCGCTACGGTGGGGTTCTTCTTTTCCAGAATGTTTTTGATTAGCCGGTCCAATGCCATTGTGTTCGTCTCCTTTGCCGCCCGCTTTCGCCGGGCCAACTTTTATGGTGATAATCGCTTGTTTTACAGCCGGCTCATGACTACCTTGCCCCGGCAGATGGTCAGCATGACCCGCCCGGTCAGAGTGGTGTTCTTAAAGGCGCTGTTGCGGGCCTTCGAGCAGAAGCCCTCCGGGGTGACCGTCCAGCTTTTGTCCGGGTCGATGAGAATCAGGTCCGCATTTTCCCGTTCCGCCAGAGTGCCCGCCGGGATTCCCAGAAGCTTAGCGGGGTTTGTGGACATCAGCTCAATAAGCCGCTCTATGGTGATGACGTTTTCATTGACCAGATAGGTGATGCCTGCCGCCAAAGAGGTTTCCAATCCCACCACCCCGTTGGGTGCCCGTTCAAAATCCGCCTTTTCCTCGGGGGTATGGGGGGCGTGGTCGGTGGCGATGGCGTCGATGGTACCGTCCTGAATGCCGGCGAGGATGGCAAGCCGGTCGGCCTCTTCCCGCAGAGGAGGGTTCATCCGGTAATCCGCGTCCCGGGTCATGAGCATCCGGTCGGTCAGGGCGAAATAGTGGGGTGCGGTTTCGCAGGTGACCATAACGCCTCGGGCTTTCGCCTGGCGGATGAGCTCCACCGAGCCCTTGGTGCTCACATGGGCAATGTGGATGGGAAGGCCGTAGTATTCGCTGAGCATGACCTCGCGCATGGTGGAAATGTCCTCCGACGCCCGATGGATGCCCTTGACCCCCAAGGCTTTGGAGACCGCCCCTTCGTTTAAAATGCCGCCGTTGACCAGGGAAAGGTCCTCGGCATGGGAAATGGGCAGAAGGCCGTTTTCCATGGCCCGCTCCATAGCGTTTTTCTGCATGTAGGCATGCTCCACCGGGCGGCCGTCGTCGGTGACGGCGATGGCGCCCGCGCACTTAAGCTCGTTAAAATCAGTCAGGACCTGGCCGTTCTGCCCCTTGGTGATGGCGGCGGACACATAGACGCGGGCGTCTGCGTGTTCCGCCCGGTCGAGAATATAAAAGATGGTTTTGACGTTGTCCACCACCGGGTTGGTGTTGGGCATGGCGAGCAGGGAGGTCACTCCGCCGGACGCCGCCGCCAGGCAGCCGGTAACGATATCTTCCTTCTGGGTAAAACCGGGATCGCGCAAATGCACGTGCATGTCCACAAGGCCCGGCGCCGCCAGCAATCCGTGTGCCTGGATGGTCTCCGCGTCGGCGAGAATTTCCCCGCCAAGCGCGGCGATTTTTCCGTCCTCAATCAAGATGTCGCCCTTTCCGCCGCCGCAAAGCCGCAGATTGGCTCCTTTGATCAGCAGTCGCACTTGGTATCTCCTCCTTATTTGTGGTATTTGCCGCCGGCGTTGATGGAAAGCGCCCGGTAAAGCTGTTCGAGCAGCAGAATCCGCGCCAGCTGATGAGGAAAGGTCATAGGGGAAAAGGACAGCTTTATTGTGCTTTTCGCCTTGATCTCTTCCGATAACCCCCAGGACCCGCCGATCAGCAGCGCGATGCTGCTGACCCCCTCGACCTGCGCTTTGGCCAGCGTTTTCGCAAAATCAACTGAGCTTTGCTCCTTACCTTCGATGCACAAGGCGATGGCCTTTGCCTGGGGCGGCAGCTTGGAAAGGAGACGCTTGCCCTCCATGTCCAGTGCCGCTAAAATCTGTGCCGGGGAAGGCTGCTCGGGCACCCGGGCCTCCTCCACCTCGATCACTTCTATTTTACAAAAGGAAGACAGGCGTTTGCAATACTCTGCCGCCGCTTCCCGCCAATATTTCTCTTTTAATGTGCCCACGCACAGCACAAAAACACGCAGCATTCTTAAAACACCATCATCTTTTCTTCACTTTTGCGCGGAGCCACCGTCAAAAGGAAGTCCTCTCCCCGGCGAAGACCCGCTTCTTCCAGAGCATTGAGGGCTGTCTGCCAGGCAAGCTCAGGGAGGTTATTCTGCGCGCTCAAATGGGCCAGCACGAACCGGGTCACCCCCGTCTGCGCAAAAGCCGCCAGTTCCCTGGCGCAGTCGTTGTTGGAAAGATGCCCGCTGTCTGACAGGATACGGCGCTTGAGCGGATAGGGGTAACGTCCGTTTTGCAGCATGCGTACGTCATGGTTGGACTCGACCACTGCCAGGTCGCACCCATGAACAGCGCTTCGGATCTCGTCGGTCATGTGGCCTAAGTCGGTAGCCACCGCAATACGCCTTCCATCCGGGGTATGGACGCGGTAGCCAAATCCTTGGGCGCAGTCGTGAGGCGTGGGAAATCCCCGCACCTGCATGCCTGCTTCCTCTACCGTATTCCGGTCAAGAACCACCGCCTCAAATTTTCCGTTGAGAATGTTCATCCCTTCCAGCGCCCGCATGGTTCCCGCCGAGGCGTATACCCGAGTGGCATACCGGGAAGCGAACACCCGCAGCCCGGACACATGGTCGGAATGCTCATGGGTGACAAAAATGGCGCGGATGGACCCGGGATTGATCTCCCGTTCCAGCAGAGCGCGCTCAATGGCTTTGGCACTCACGCCCGCATCAATCAAAATTCCGCCGTCTCCCGCTCCTATGTAAATGCAATTGCCGCCGCTGGAGCTGAAAAGGGTACAAAACCTGGCCAATGGACTTCCTCCTGTCTTTCTCCACGTGCATGGATTTTCCCGGCGTTTGCGTCAAAAAGAACAGCCGGATACAATTTCAGCCGTCGGCGTCGGACCGGCGGCTGGGTACCTTGTCGTATTTTATTGCGCCTTCGCGGTTACCGCTATCTGCACCGGCACACGGCGGATATCCGCTCCAAGGGATTGCAGTTTTTCTTCGATGTTTTCGTATCCTCGCTCGATATGGCAAATTTCTTCAATTTCGGTCACACCCTGGGCCGCCAGCGCCGCAATAATCATAGCGGCACCCGCCCGCAGGTCGGTAGCCTTGATGGGGGCACCCTGCAAAGCCTCCACCCCTTCAAACACCGCAACCTTGCCGTCCACCTGGATGTTCGCTCCCATCCGCCTCAATTCATCCACATAACGGAACCGATTGTCCCACACGCCCTCGGTGATGATACTCGTCCCCCGGGCCAAAGCCAGCAGCACCGCAAACTGGGGCTGCATATCGGTTGGGAATCCAGGATGGGGCATGGTCTTGATGTTGCAGCGGTTGAGAGGACCCGAGCGGCTGACGCGCACGCTGTCGTCATACTCCTGCACGTCCACGTCCATTTCCAGCAGTTTTGCGGTAATGGATTCCAGATGCTTAGGGATGACGTTTTTCACAAGCACGTCTCCGCCGGTGGCGGCCGCCGCCGCCATATAGGTGCCGGCCTCAATTTGGTCGGGTATAATCGAATAGGTGGTGCCGCTCAAACGGTCCACCCCGCGGATTTTAATGACATCCGTACCGGCGCCTCGAATGTCAGCGCCCATGGAATTGAGGAAATTTGCCAGATCGACGATATGCGGCTCTCTAGCCGCATTTTCAATCACCGTAAGCCCCTTGGCCTTAACGGCGGCGAGCATGATGTTGATGGTAGCGCCCACCGAAACCACGTCCAGATAAATCTGGCTGCCCACCAGCTTATCCACCTTTACGTCTACCATGCCTTGATCCAGAGACCAGGTAGCGCCTAAGGCGGCAAAACCCTTCAGATGCTGGTCAATGGGACGCACGCCGAAGTTGCATCCGCCTGGAAGCGAGACCCTAGCATGCAAAAAACGGCCGAGCAGCGCGCCAATCAGGTAATAGGATGCGCGCATTCTTCGGGCCATTTCATACGGCACCACCGCCGTGTGAATATGTTTGGGATCAATTTCAATGGTATTTTTATTCACCAGGCGGATCTGAGCCCCCAGCTCGGATAAAATCCGGCTGATCATGGATACGTCGCTGATATTGGGTATATTTTCAATCCGGCAAACGCCGTCCGAAAGAATTGCTGCGGGAATGATCGCAACCGCCGCGTTTTTCGCACCGCTGATGGTCACTTCGCCTCTCAGCGGCCTGCCGCCGGTTATCACAAACTTATCCAATCGCTTACACCCCTTCAAATTCGTACTTCGGTATTATAGCACCTTGGAATGAAAAATTAAAGTAAATATTTATTACAAATTTTTAATCTTTGCATCCAAAATCGCTGCAATTCTAGTATGCAACGCCGCCCGCTTTTTCATGCGAAACCACTCGTTAAAAAACATGCCAAAATCCTCGTCCAATGGCGAGGATTTTGGCAAAAATCGCACAAAACAATGTTTTAATTGTCTAGATGCCCAGGTAAGGCGCCGGATTAACTGGAGTTCCGTTAATCGTGATGGTGAAGTGGCAGTGGTTGCCGAAGGAATAGCCCGTATTGCCCACATACCCGATCAACTGGCCCTGGCTGACCTGCTGGCCCACCGCGACCGCCACGGAATTCATATGATAATATTTCGTCATCACGCCGTTTCCATGGTCGATGAACACACAGTAGCCGTAACCGCCTGCCTTCCAGCCAGCCTGTACAACCGTCCCGCCGTCAGCAGCCACAATCTGGGAATTGGCGGGAGCCGCCAGATCCAATCCGTCGTGCAAGCTGCCCCACCGGTATCCAAAGCCGCTCGAGAGTCTGCCAGCAGCCACCGGCCACATAAAGGTGCCCGTAGAAATGCCGTTACCCTGGATAACCTGAACCGGAGCAGCGGAACCGCGGTTGACTGTCACCTTTTTTTCCTTAGTGCCGATCTCGGTTACCTCATTGACCGGCGCTTTCAGAAGCTCGGTACTGGTAACCGTACGGCCGGTCTCTACGCCGTTGACATAAACGACCTCATAGGTGATCTTTTCTTCGCCGTTTTCACCAGGCGTTACCACTTTTTCATAGCCCTTATACTGGCGGCTGTTTTCCGTGGTTTCCTCTTCATAAGCAATGGAGCGGATTTCTTCCTCGCTACGTACCAGCTTGACACCCAGCCAGCGCTCCTGTGCGGCTACACGTACCTGGTTGCCAGTGTACATCAGGTCGTCTAAATTGGGATTCAAAAGGCGAAGCTGCTCCACGCTGATCCCATATTGGGCCGCAATGCCGTCCGGTGTGTCGCCGGTCTGCACAGTGTAAAGCTGTTCGTCGGAAATGTTGGAATTGAGCTTATTCTGAATTTCTTCTTCGGTGACTACGGTGTCCTTGGGATACAGGCCATCCACAAACTGGATATCCCGCATGAATTCCACCCGTTCCCCTTCGGTCCCGGTGGAATAGGAATCGAGCACCGATGCCAAGAAGGTTTCCACCTCGCCCCGGTTCTCCACCGCGCCGACAAAGGAACCGTCTACAAACAAGCCGCTGGCGCTACCTACCACATCACTGGAGGCTTCCAGAATTTTTTCAGTCAAGGTGTCCGCGTCCATAAATTCCTCGTCGGTTTCCACCTTTGCCAGCGTATAATTCGGGAATTGGTTGAGGGCAAAGCCCTCTTCCACATTGATGATTCTTGCCTGAGCTTGTCCGATAGCCTCGTTAAACACGCTCTCGTCGGACACATATCCCAATACCTGCCCGTCGTAAGTGACGCTTAGGGCATAGGTCGCAGAGGACCACGCCGTAATCATCGGGACGATCAAAAACGCACAGAGAACCGGCAGGGTGTAGTTGACTGCCGTAGTAAATATCTTGCGGTGACGGCGGAATGCCTTCTTCGCAAGCAGGCCAAAGGTCTTAACCATCGCCAGCTTACCGCTCTGGGCCGCCTCCTTAAGGCTGCTCATGGCCACACCAAAGCCCTCGTGCACCTCTTTAAACTCGTCTCGCACTTTGCGCGCATTGCGCAAAACCACATAATCCGCAACCGGATACAGCTTCTTACCAATCGGTTTACATGCCCGGCTTGCGGCGGCACCCGCCGTTTTCAGCCCCTTACCGGTGACAGCGCCGGCCTTTTTCGCCGCCTGCAGCGCGATCACTGCATAGGCCTTTGCCGACTTCTTCGCGGGCAGCGAAGCAAACTTCGCAATCGCCTCGCCTTTGACCCGGTACTTGCAATCCATTCGTTTTATCGAAAGTCTTTTCTTAGACTCGCCTTCTTCAAACGCTTTGTTGCCAGCATTCGTGGGCATCGAATCACTCCTTTCGGGAAGCTCGTAAAGGTTACATTTCTGTAACAACTACTATCTATTATATCCAAAGGTTACAGAATTGCAACCCTTTTGTAACCTTCTTGAAAATGTTTGTACGAGTTGCCCAGAAGTAATTCAATATTTTTGTCGGATACCCATAGTTTATGCCGGATAGGTGAGAGATTCTTCCTGCCAACCTTCCAGAACGCGGCACATCTTTTCTCCCTCCGCCCGCGCGCCTTCCAAGTTTTGATCGGAATAATTGCCGCATTCGACGGGACTAGCGCCTGGAATGTCCCCTTGCCAGGAGGCGATTTGAGCGAAACACGCTTTGACAAGCGCAATCGCGTCGGTGTGGGACAGATCCCGAAGCAAGAGGTAAAACCCGGTCCGGCAGCCCATGGGGCCGAAGTAGATCACATGGTCCGCCTCCTTCGCGTTGCGGGCAAGGGTGGCGAAAAGGTGCTCGACGGTGTGGGCCGTGCCAGTATCCATCACCGTCTCCACATTGGGACGGCGGGTGCGGATGTCGTACGTGACGATGTCCCCGTCTACACGGGACACATACATCCCGCAGGTCAGCTTGTTATGGTCGATCTGAAAGCTTGCAATCCGTTTCATGACTGGTTCCTCCTTTGGTCTACCTTCTTTATAGATTCGCGTGCAGCGCCTCTTGGGCTCGTTCGGCCGCCTGCTCGAAGAGATCGAACAGGCTTTCCTCCCGCTCGGTCTCTGGGTACAGAGGGTCACGCCAGACGGCGTGTTCCACGTTTGCATAATCGAACCCGTCCGGCTCGGTCAGCGGGTGCATCCGGGCGGTGACGATTCCTTTTCGCAGCAAAAGCCCTTCGTATAAGCGCAGAGCGGAGCGCTTAAAGGTGGTGCGGTTGTTGAGAACCCTCATCCAACGCCGCCGATGCTCCATGGCTTTCAGCACCGCTGCTTGTGCCACGGGCTCTCTCCATCCTTGTGCCAAACCATCGGCGTAAACCATCGAAACACATTCCCATACGCCCGCTTCCCTAGGCCAGGTTTCCTTAAGGGAAAGCTCAAAGGGAAGCTGCCCGGTTTCATAGCGCAGCAGCAGAATGTCAAACACCGCTTCTATCCGGGCGGGGAGATTCTCGTCCAGCTCCATCGCCCGTGCCGGCTCATCGGTTTGCTCATAGGCAGATAGAGCGGCCCGGAAAAAAGGGCCGACCGCTTCCCAATAGGCCCGGTGACATAAGAATCCCGCCAGGTAGGCGCGGATCAAATCCTTCTTTTGTGGATGGCTGTGCGCAAAGGCGGTTTCCTGCGTCAGAAGCTCCGCGGCCGAAAGCGCATTCACATAATCGGCGAAGGCGCCAAGCGACGCTTCCTTACGGCGAAAGGGATGCGGCGGGTCCCGAAGAAAATCCTCCCCTTGAGCGCCCAAAAGGAAGGCCTGCCGTTTTGCCTGCCCCCGCTTAATAGGTAAGAAGCGCTGGGCAAGCAGATGGTATCCCAGTATGGTCGGCATAGGTCATTCCTCCTATCTCATAGCGGCGAAAAGCGCCTGCATATCGGTGGGATATTCGCTGACGACGCGCACAGGTTCGCCGGTAACCGGTTGCAAAAAGCACGCCCGGCGGCAGTGAAGCGCCTGGCGGGCAATCAAGGGGCTGGCGGTTCCATACATGGTGTCCCCCACCAGCGGCATTCCCAGGTGGCAAAAATGCACCCGAATTTGGTGGGTGCGCCCCGTTTCCAGGCGGATGGAGAGCTTGGTCATCCCCCGTCCGCTTTCCTCCGCCTTCCAGTGGGTGACACACCGCGCCCCCCCTTCGCCCACCTCCCGCATGACGCCGAAGCCTTCCCGGCGGCGGATGGGCAGGTCGATGGTGCCTTCTCCTGTCAGCACCCCATCGACCACCGCTACGTATTCTTTCTCCACGTGCCCGTGCAGCCTTGCCGCCGCGTAAGCGTTTTTCGCCGCCACCACGATGCCGGAGGTATCCCGGTCTAAGCGATTGATGGGGCGAAAGGCACCACGCTCTCCCTTTTCCTCCAGGTAAGCGGCCACGGCGTTGGCAAGGGTCCCGTCGTAATGACCTGGGGACGGATGCACCGCCATGGCGGGCGGCTTATCCAGCACCAGGACCTGGTCGTCCTCGTAAAGCACCTGAAAGCGCTTGTCCGGAATGGGGACGGCCGGACGGGGATCGTCGGGAATGTGCAGCTCGATGACGTCCCCCGAATGTACCCGGTCGATAACCCGGATGTGCCCGCCGTTTGCCGTAATGCCGTTTTCCACATGCTTGAGGCTCACCATCAGCCGGTAGGAAAGGGCGCAGCGTCCCCGCAGGAACACTTTGAGCTTTACCCCGTCCGATTCCGGCGGGACCACAAAACGCAGCGTCTGAGCCATAAGCGGCGCGTCTCCTTTCCTCCCGGTATTGGTGCTGACTTTTTATGAGTCTCGCTTTCGTTTCTTTCTTATCTTATAACAAAACTCTGGCCTTTTCCCCCTGCCCTTCTCCGATGCGAGGGGGATTTTCAAGGGGGAAAAATTTGTGTCCCAGATTCCAGCGTCTTTCTCCCCTCCTGCCGCCTTTTCTTTGGTTCGTTTCTTTTAGCGGAGCAAAAAAGGAACAAAAAGTTGAGTTTAGAGGCTATGAATAAGCAATCCATAGCTATTATGAAATTACAATTATAATATTTATTGAAATAGAATAATAATTCGCTATATTATGATTGACTTAGGAACTTCTTTAATGTATAATTTAGAAGTTCTTAAGTGAGGTGATGAATTGGGAACGAAAAAAATGGGTCGTCCGACCGACAACCCGAAACCGCATCAGATGACGGTAAAGTTCGATGACGAATGCAAAAGCATCCTTGAGCAATACAGCAAGCAAGAAAATGTCTCCAAAATGGAAGCGGTGCGCAGAGGGGTTAAGAAGTTGAAAAACGACCTCAAACACTGAGGAAATACCGGGCGGCAGGGAAACCTGCTGCCTGGTATTTCTTTTAACAGAATGAATTACACATGAAATTTATTAATATTCAATCTATTTTATTGACTTTTGATATACATATATGCTAGTATTTTGAATATCGAAAAGGAGGTGAACTCTTGACAAGCTCCAAAATGGGCCGTCCTACGGATAATCCCAAAGATACGCCTTTGTTTGTCCGTCTCGATCAGGAATGCAGAGAAATCTTGACTGCCTACTGCGAACAGAGGAACGTCAACAAAGCAGAAGCAGCCCGGCGCGGGATTAAGAAGTTAAAGGACGACCTCAAAAAATGAAGGAAGCGGCGCACTACTCAACAAAGTCACCACCGCTTCCCCAAAACCAACAACCGCCAAAAGGCAGGTGCGGCGTAACTATTATATCATGCGCCGCCGCGCCTTTCAAGCGTTGTTGGATCTTAACCAGGAAAGGACGCATCCAAATGAAAAAAGAATGGGATTTTTTCTTAGACGAGCTTTTGAGCCACGCGGCTACGGAATTCCGGCACACCAAAACCTATGAGCTTCTGGAGGAAAAGCTCGAGCAGATGGAGCGGGATTGCGATACCATGCTGACCGAGGACGAAAAAGAGTTCGCCGAAGAATGCTTCGAGCTGCTCTACGAGGCAAGCGGGCAGCAGGAAGAGCACGCCTACCGCTGCGGAATGCGCGACGGCATTACCATATTAAAGTATCTCGGGGTTCTCGCTTGACCACTTCGCAGGCTCGCCCAAAATCAAACGAAACGCATCGATCAAAAACCGGGCGGCAGGTTTTCCTGCCGCCCGGCTCTTCTTTTGTTGCTTATTTCACGGTAACCGTCCAGCCGTACTTGTCTTCCACCTTGCCCCACTGGATGCCGGTCAGCTCGTCGTAGAGCCGCTGGGACACCGGGCCGATCTCACCGTTGTTGATGTTCATGATCTTGGTGTCGCCCCAGTTGAGATGGCCGATGGGAGAGATGACCGCGGCCGTGCCGGTGCCGAAGGCTTCCTCCAGCTTGCCGTCGTCATAGGCTTTTGCCAGCTCGTCGATGGACAGGCGGCGTTCGGTCACCTTCATGCCCCAGCCGCGCATCAGCTCAATGGCCGACTTGCGGGTGATGCCGCCCAGGATGGAACCGTCCAGCGACGGGGTAATGATCTCGCCGTCAATCTTGAAGAAGACGTTCATAGTGCCCACTTCTTCGATGTACTTGCGCTCCACCCCGTCAAGCCAGAGCACCTGGGTATAGTTCTTCTCCTTGGCCTCGTACTGGGCCTTCAGGGAAGAGGAATAGTTGCCCGCGGTCTTGGTAAAACCGGTGCCGCCCTTGACTGCGCGGACATACTTGGTTTCCACATAAATCTTCACCGGGTCCAGGCCCTCGGGATAGTAGGGGCCCACCGGGGAAGCGATAACCATAAAGAGGTAGTGGTTCGCCGCGCGCACGCCCAAATGGGGGTCTACGGCGATGATGAAGGGGCGCAGATATAAAGAGGTATCCGGAGCCTTGGGAATCCAGTCGGCGTCGATGGAAACGAATTTCTCCAGGCACTCGAGCATAAACTCTTCATCCACCGGCGGAATGCACAGCCGGTCGTTGGAAAGGTTTAAGCGCTTGAAGTTCTCCTGGGGGCGGAACAAAAGCACCCGGCCGTCGTCTGCCCGGTAAGCCTTCATGCCCTCGAACACTTCCTGGCCGTAGTGCAGGCACATGGCCGCCGGATCCAGGGAAAGAGGGCCGTAGGGGACGATGCGCGCGTCATGCCAGCCCTGGCCCTCGTCGTAATCGACGATAAGCATATGGTCGGTAAACACGTCGCCGAAGGTCAGCTTGGACTCGTCCACCGGCTTCGGCTTGGGGGATTTGGTCAGTTCCACTTTGATGTTAGACATAAATACCCTTCCTTACTCCATAGTCTATCATTTTTGATGTTATTCTTTATTATACTCGCGTTTTTCCCTTGACGCAAGGCCGGCTTTTCCGCTTTTTGGCGCAAAAGCGATGGATTCTTTTAGATAATCTGACGAAACCCCCGTCAGTCACCCGCTTTGAGGTAATCGGCCACCCCGATGACCTTGCCGTTCTTCACATACACCCGGGGCACCCGCTTACCGATGAGGCAGACGGTTTCATACGGAATGGTTCCCACCGCGTCGGACAGTTCCTCAATAGGCAAAAACGCCTCCCCGTCCCGGCCGAACATGGTCACCGTCATTCCTTCCCTAGCTTCCGCAATGCCGGTCACGTCCAGCATCAGCTGGTCCATGCACACCCGGCCTACTACCTTGGCGGGCTTTCCGGCCACCAGCGCCCTGGTCTTGGAAGACGCAAGCCTTGGGTAGCCGTCGGCATATCCCACCGGGACGGTGGCCACACGCATGGGGTTTTGGGCCGCATAGGTGCGTCCGTAGCTGACGGTGGCCGCCGGCCCGATTTCCTTGACCATGGAAATCACGCTTTTAAGCTCCATGGCCGGACGGAGGGACAGCACGTCCTTGCACTTTCCCGAAGGGGCCAAACCATAGAGGATAATCCCCGGGCGGACCAGGTCCAGGTTCATCTGGGGGTAACAGAGCACTCCCGCGCTGTTGCAGCAGTGGCGGTAGCGAAACCGGATGCCCTTTTCACGAAGGGCGTCCACCGCCCGGCAAAACTGTTCGAACTGGTGCTGGGTAAAAGCTTCTCCCTCTTCCCCTTCGTCGGACACGGCGAAATGGGTAAAAATCCCTTCCGGAACAAGTCCCGGCAGAGTGCAGACCTGTGCCGCCTCGTCGATGGAGGCCGCGCAGTCCTCCTGCTGGCAGAAAAAGCCCAGACGGCTCATGCCCGTGTCAATCTTTATATGAATGTTTACCGCCACGCCCGCCTCCACGGCCCCTTTGGACAAAGCCTCGCCGTAGGAGGTGGAGAACACAGTCTGGGAAATGCGGTGGCGGGCCAGCTCCCCTGCAAGCTGCGGCGGGGTATAGCCCAAAATCAGCACCGGCTGGGGAAGGCCCGCCCGGCGCAGCTCCACCGCTTCCTCGATATTGGAAACCGCAAACCAGTCCGCCCCGCAGTCCGCCAGCTCTCTGGCCACGTACACCGCGCCGTGGCCGTAGCCGTCCGCCTTGACCACCGCCATCATTCCCGCCGCTGGGTTCACCGCCCGCCGGATCTCCTCATAATTATGCCGGATGGCATCCAAGTCCACCTGCACCCAAGTGCGCCGTAAAAATTCGTCCATCTGCGCCTCCGCCGCACACCCTTTTCGAACGGCATGCGTTTCATTCATTCGTAAATGTAAATTTTACCCCAGTTATTCTTGTTTTTCAAGTGCATTTTCGCCACGCAAACCGCCGCTTTTGCGCTAAATTTGTGAACGCGGTTTGAAATCTCGATTCTTTTGCGCCCCAAAGCCTTTTTTTCACGCTATATTTATGTTAAAATAAAGCGGTACATGCAACCCGTCCCAATACGCCCGCCCGGCGGGCAAAGAAGTAAGGAGTTTGCGATATGTCAGATGTAATCCGCGTATTCGTGGAAAAAAAGCCCGGCTTTGACATTGAAGCGGGCCACATTTTGGCCGATCTGAAAGAAAACTTAGGCATCAAAGCCTTAACCGGCCTGCGTTTTGCCAACCGTTACGACGTGCAGGGCCTCAGCCGCGAAGAGTTCGACGCGGCCAAGGGCACCATCCTTTCCGAGCCGAACCAGGACATCGTCACCTTAGAAACCTGGCCGGTGGGCGAGGAATATCAGGTCTTCGCGGTGGAATATCTGCCCGGCCAGTATGACCAGCGGGCGGACTCCGCCGCCCAGTGCGTACAGCTGCTCACCCAGGGAGAACGGCCCGAAGTGGCCAACGCCCGGATGTACGCGGTCAAGGGCGACCTGTCCCAGGACGACCTCCGCAGGATGCAGGAATATCTGGTCAATCCCGTGGAATCCCGCTTGGCTTCCCTGGAAAAGCCCCAGACGCTGGACATGGACGTGGAAGCGCCGGAGAACGTCAAGCGGGTGGAGGGCTTTATCGAAATGAGCCCGGAGGAAATCGCCGGCTATTGGAAGCGGATGGGGTTTGCCATGAGCGTGGAGGACCTGGAGTTCTGCCGGGATTACTTTGCCACCAAGGAGCGCAGGGACCCCACAGTGACCGAACTGCGGGTGATCGACACCTACTGGTCGGACCACTGCCGGCACACCACCTTCTTAACCAGGCTTGAAAAAATTGAAATTGAAAAAGCGGAGATCACCGCCGCTATTGAAGAGGCCCTGCAGGCCTATTATGACGCCCGCAAGGAGGTCTACGGCGACCGGGACAAGACCGTCTGCCTGATGGACATGGCCTGCATCGGCGCGAAGCTGTTAAAGAAGCGGGGCATGATCCCGGACCTGGACGAGTCGGAGGAAATCAATGCCTGTTCCATCGAGGTTCCCATCGAGATCGACGGGGAAAAAGAAACGTGGCTGGTCCAGTTTAAAAACGAAACCCACAACCATCCCACGGAAATCGAGCCCTTCGGCGGCGCGGCCACCTGTCTGGGCGGCGCCATCCGCGACCCCCTTTCCGGGCGCGCCTATGTCTACCAGGCCATGCGAGTGACCGGTTCGGGCGATCCCACCGTGCCCATAAGCGAAACGCTCCCCGCCAAGCTTCCCCAGCGCAAAATCACCACCAGCGCCGCCCACGGCTATTCCTCCTACGGCAACCAAATCGGCCTTGCCACCGGCCAGGTGGTGGAGCTCTACGACAAAGGCTATATCGCCAAGCGTCTGGAAATCGGCGCGGTGGTGGGCGCTTCTCCCAAGTCGAACGTGGTGCGGGAAGTTCCCCAGCCCGGCGATGTGATCGTCCTTTTGGGCGGGCGCACCGGCCGCGACGGCTGTGGCGGCGCCACCGGCTCCTCCAAGGCCCACACCGATGAATCCTTACAGACCTGCGGCGCAGAGGTGCAAAAGGGCAACCCGCCCACCGAGCGCAAGCTTCAGCGCCTCTTCCGCAACCCGGACGTATCCAGGATGATCAAACGCTGCAACGACTTCGGCGCGGGCGGCGTGTGCGTGGCCATCGGCGAGCTTGCCGACGGGCTTCGCATTACGCTCGACAGCGTGCCGCGCAAATACGAGGGCTTGGACGGCACCGAGCTTGCCATTTCCGAGTCCCAGGAGCGCATGGCGGTGGTTCTCGACGACGGGGACGTAAACGCCTTCATTGACGCGGCGGATGCGGAAAACCTGGAAGCCACCCCGGTGGCGGTGGTCACCGCCGACGAGCGGCTGCGCATGCTCTGGCGGGACGACATGATTGTGGACATTTCCCGCGCCTTTCTCAATACAAACGGCGTGACCCAGAAAGCCGAAGCCGCCATCACCGCCCCCAAGGCGGAGGAATGCTATCTGGAGCAGCTTCCCGAAGAAGTGGTGGGCAAGGACTTTGCCGGCGCCATGAAGGCAAACCTTTCCCGCCTGAACGTCTGCTCCCAGAAGGGGCTTTCGGAACGGTTCGACTCCTCCATCGGCGCAGGTACCGTGCTTATGCCCTTTGCGGGCAAGTACCAGCTGACGCCGGAGGAGGCCATGGTGGCAAAGCTTCCCCTTCTTCACGGGGAAACCGACGACGCCACTGCCATGAGCTATGGCTTTATTCCCGGCATTTCCGAGTGGAGTCCGTTCCATGGGGCGGCCTGGGCAGTCACCGAGTCCCTGTCCAAGCTGGCGGCGGTGGGAGCCGATCCCCTTTCCGCCCGCCTGACATTCCAGGAATATTTTGAACGCCTACACGACGTTCCCACCCGCTGGGGCAAGCCCGCCGCCGCCCTTTTGGGCGCTTTGCAGGCCCAGCTTGCCTACGGCACCCCCTCCATCGGCGGTAAGGACTCCATGTCCGGCTCCTTCAATGAGCTGGATGTTCCCCCCACCCTGGTGAGCTTTGCCATCGCCGCCACCAAGGCAAGCAAAACCGTGTCCGCCGCTTTCCAGAAGGCCGGCTCCAAGCTGGTGTTTGTAAAATTGCCTGCGGCCTCCTCCAAGCTGCCGGACTTTGAAAAGGTCAAAGAGATCTATCGCAGCATTCACGCCGCCGCGCAAAGCGGCGCGGTGCTCGCCGCAGGCGTTTTGCGCGAGGGCGGCCTTGGGGCGGCGCTTGCCCGCATGGCTTTGGGCAACCGCATCGGCGTCAAGCTGACGGCGGACCTGTCGGCAAACGACCTGTATACCCCCAAGGCGGGCTCCTTCCTTTTGGAAATGAACGAGCCGGAGGCTTTGGGTTGCATTCCCTATCAGGTCATCGGCGAAACCACCGCTTTGCAGGACTTTGTGCTCGGCGGCGAATCGGTTTCCCTTGCCCAGCTGCAGGACGCCTATCTCTCCAAGCTGGAACCGGTCTTCCCGGTAAACGCGCCCGACGCGCCCGATTACGGCATCGAAGTCACTCCCTATGCCTTCCCCTCCGGCGCGGCGCCTGCTGTGAAAACCGCCAGACCGAAGGTGTTCATCCCCGTCTTCCCGGGCACCAACTGCGAGGTGGACTCCGCTCGTGCCTTTGAAGAAGCGGGAGCCAAGGCGGAAATCCTGGTGGTCAACAACCTGACCGCCTACGGCATTGAGAAAACCATCGAGCGGATGGTAAAGGAGATCGGCGATTCCCAGATCATCATGCTGCCCGGCGGCTTCTCCGGCGGCGACGAGCCGGACGGCTCGGGCAAGTTCATCGCCACCACCTTCCGCAATCCCCAGGTGGCCGAAGCGGTGCGCGCGCTGCTTTATGACCGGGACGGCCTGATGCTGGGTATCTGCAACGGCTTCCAGGCGCTCATTAAGCTGGGCCTGGTACCCTTCGGTGAAATCCGCGACTTAAAGCCCGAGGATCCCACCCTGACCTTCAACACCTTAGGCCGCCATGTGTCCCGGATGGTGTATACCCGCGTTTCCTCCGTCAACTCGCCCTGGCTTACCGGCGTCAAGCCCGGCGACGTGCACGCGGTGCCGGTGTCCCACGGCGAAGGCCGGTTTGTGGCGGACGAAACTACGGTCAAATACCTGGCGGAGAACGGCCAGATCGCCTTCCAGTACTGCGACCCGCAGGGCAACATTTCCAATTCCATCGAGTGGAACCCCAACGGCTCGGTCTGCGCCATTGAGGGCATTTTAAGCCCGGACGGCCGCGTCCTCGGCAAGATGGGTCACTCGGAACGCAAGGGCCGCAACCTGTACAAAAATGTCCCCGGTGAGAAAGAACAGCGTATCTTTGAGTCGGGTGTGAAATACTTTAAATAAAGGCCCATTAGGATGAGCATAATAACAAGGATTGCCAAAGAAGGGCGTCGTGTTGTTATGCTCATCTGCCGTGGGGCGGCTTCGTCCCGCAGCGAGGGGCCGATCATTTTAATAAGGTGGTGTGCGTGTGCCTGTATGGAAAACCGTGCCGTCGGTAGACGACGGCGTGAAGCTCTTGTCCCTGCCGGATTCCCGCTTTAAAACCAAGCGGGCGGCCGTATCCTTTTATGTTCCGCTGCATGCGAAATCTGCGGCTGCCATGGCGATTCTGCCCTATCTTTTAAGCCATTCCTGCCGGGACTATCCCAACGTTACCCTTTTGAACGAGCGCCTCGCTTCCCTCTATGGCGCAAAGCTGTTCGGGTCGGTGGAGCGCCTCGGGGAAAGCCAGGTGCTGACCATTTCCTTGTTCGCTATTGGAGACGAGTATACCCCCGACCACGAACCGTTGAGCCGGGAATGCATGTCCCTTCTGCGTTCGCTGCTGTTTGACCCGGTTTTGGAGGACGGCTGCTTTCCCGCGTCCTCCATTGAGCAGGAAAAGCGCTGCTTGACGGAGCTCATCGAAGCCGAGCAAAACGACAAGCGAACCTATGCGAGAAACCGGTGCGAGCAGATTATGTGCGAATCGGAAGGGTACGGGGTCAATAAGTACGGCACGGTTCAAACGGTGGCCGCCCTGACGCCCACCGACGTGACCGCCGCCTGGAAACACCTCCTGAAAACCGCCCGGGTGTGCCTTTCCTTTTTGGGAATGGAGTCGGACGGGACGCTGGAGGAGGCCTTCCAGGCATATGGACGCACCCAGCCGGTCTCCTGCCGGACCCAGGTAATAGAGAAGGCGGAAACGGTCAAGGAAGTTACCGACCGGCTGCCCGTCAATCAGGCAAAGCTGGTGATGGGTTTTCGCACGGGTACGGCTGAGCCGGACCCGGCGGTGATGGCCACCCGGATGATGGTGGCTCTCCTGGGCGGAACGGCTCATTCGAAGTTTTTCCTAAACGTGCGGGAAAAGCTTCATCTGTGCTACTACTGCTCGGCCCGGTTTGACCGGCACAAGGGAATTATGCTGGTGGAGTCCGGCATCGAGCGGGAGAACTTTGAGAAGGCCAAGGCGGAAATCCTCCGTCAAATCGAGGCAGTCCAGGCGGGGGACTTTACCGACGAAGAGCTGTCCGCCACTGTCATGAGTATTCAGAACTCGTTTCGCACCGTGTCCGACCGGGTAACCGGCATCGCCACCTGGTACGAAAACCAGTATTTTGACGATACTCTTGTAACCCCCGAGGAAAGCGCCGACGCAGCCGGCAAGGTTACGCGGGAAGAGGTGGTCGCCGCGGCAAAGCGGCTGACTCTGGATACCATTTACCTGCTGACTGGAGAGGAGGATGGACAGTGAACGTGGTAAAAAGCGCCCTGCTGGACGAAAGCTATTACGAGTACGACCATCCGTCGGGGCTGAAAATCCTGGTATACCCCAAGGAAGGGTACCAGTCGGCCTACGCTATTTTCGGCACTCGCTACGGTTCCATCGACACCCGTTTCCGCCTCAAAGGCGAACAGGAATGGACGGTGGTACCCGAGGGAATTGCCCATTTTCTCGAGCATAAGCTCTTTGAAAGCCAGGACGAGGACGCCTTTGCCCGCTATGCGCGCACCGGCGCCAATGCAAACGCTTTCACCTCCTTTGACCGAACCTGTTACCTTTTCTCCTGCACGGAGAATTTCGGCGCGTCCCTGGAAATCCTGCTGGATTTCGTCCAGTCCCCTTACTTTACCAAGGAAACGGTGGACAAAGAGCAGGGCATCATCGGCCAGGAAATCCGTATGTATGACGACGAGCCCAACTGGCGGGTCATGTTTAACCTTCTGACCGCTCTGTACCACACCCATCCGGTGCGCATCGACATTGCGGGTACCGTAGAGTCCATCGCCAAGATCGACGCGGACCTTCTCTACAAGTGCTACCACACTTTTTATAACCTCAACAACATGGTGCTGGCCGTAGCGGGCAAGGTAGACCCGAAAGAGGTCCTCTCCATTGCCGACAGGGTACTCAAGCCCTCTGCGGACGCGGTCATCGAGCGTTCCTTTGAGGAGGAGCCGGAAGGAATTGTGACCGATCATGTGGAGCAAAAGCTGTCGGTTTCGGTGCCTCTTTTCATGTTCGGCTATAAGGAAACGCCCAAGGCGGAGGGAATGGATACCCAGACCTTGGTGGAATGGGAGCTTCTCTTGGAACTGATTGCCGGCAAAACCTCTCCCCTCTATCGCAGGCTTCTGGACGAACAGCTCATTAACGAAAGCTTCGGCACCGAGCTCTTTGAGGGCCGGGGGTATGTCGCAGCCATGTTCGCCGGGGAGTCGAAGGACCCCAAAGCGGTGGCAGAGGCTGTCAAAGCGGAAATCGAGCGGCTCAAGAAGGACGGCATTGACAAGGATGCCTTCGAGCGGGTCCGCCGGGAACGGTACGGTTTGTCGGTCATGGCCTTTGACAGCGTAGAGGGCATCGCCAACAACCTGTCCTCCGCTCATTTTACCGGACGGGGGATCTTTGACACGGCGGAGGTTTTGAGCCGCGTGACCTGCGAGCAGGTACAAAACCGTTTGATGGAAAGCCTGCGCCCGGAGCGCAGCGCTCTTTCCACCATCCTTCCCGCATAAACCGCAAGCAAGGACTTTTGCCGGGTTTTACGCCCGGCCTACATAACATACAGGAGGACCTACGCGAATGACGAATACCATTGAATTCCCCAAGCTGGGGTTTCAGATTGATCTCAACCCCATCGCGTTCTCCATCGGCGATTTCCATGTATACTGGTACGGCATCATCATCGCGCTGGGCATGCTGCTGGCCGTTCTCTACGTCATGAAAAGCTGCAAGCGGTTCGACGTGAATCCCGACCGGCTCATCGACGTGATTTTGGTTGGCGTGGTCGCCGGCATCGTGGGCGCCCGGCTCTATTACGTGCTCTTCAACATGAAGGAATTTACCGACGTCTGGTCTATTTTCGACCTAAAGTCAGGGGGCCTGGGCATCTACGGAGGCCTGATCTTCGGCCTGGGCGCGGGAGCTTTGATGGCCATGTGGCGCAAGGTGGACATCCCCAGTGCCTTCGACCTGGCATCCTTAGGCTTTCTCATCGGCCAGGGCATTGGCCGCTGGGGAAACTTTATCAACCAGGAGGCCTTCGGGGTCAACACCGATCTGCCCTGGGGCATGACCGGCAACCGCATTTCCGCCTGGCTTTACGCCAATTCCTCCACTCTGGCGGACGAAGGCATTTTCGTGGATTATACACAGCCGGTGCATCCCACCTTTCTCTACGAATCCCTGTGGTGCCTCTTAGGTTTTTTGCTGCTGCATTTCTTAAGCAAGCACCGCAAGTACAAAGGCGAGATCTTCCTTTTGTACTCCGCCTGGTATGGGTTCGGCCGCTTCTTTATTGAAGGGCTGCGCACCGACAGCCTCTACATTCCCGGCACCTACATCCGAGTATCCCAGGTGGTGGCGGCGGTGGCCTTCGTGGGCGCGCTGATCGCGCACTTTGTGATTCTTCACCGCATTAAGCAGAAAGAGCCGCTGGAACCGGACTATGTGCCGGTTTTCGGCAACCTGGATGAATTGTCTGCGGAGTCCCTGCGGCTGCGGGCGACCGAGCTTAATGCACAAGCAAAAGAACTGCGTGAGCAGGCCGAGCGCTACCGTCTCCTTGCCCAGGAGGACGGGGATTTTCCCGAGGAGGAAGAGTCAGACGGCAGCACCCCGCAAACCGCAGAAGAAGCCTCTGAACCGGAAAACGCGGAAGCCGCTCAAACAGGCGAGGACAATGACGAGGACGATTACCGCAAAAGCGCCGAAGAGGCGGAGCGTCGGGCGATAGAGTTGGAGGGACAGGCGAAGGACTACATGCAAAAAGCCGAAGAACTGGAAGCGCAGGAAGAAAAGCAGGCCGACCGCACCGCGTTAAAGGCGAAGGCCCATTCTCTGCGCGTTCGTGCCAAGGCGCTCGAAGAGGAGATTGCCGCTCTAAGCGATACCGAGGAAGACTTAGAAAAGAAAAAAGCGCTGGAAGCGGAACGGGCGGAGTGCGAGGAAACGGCCGCCGAATGCGAACAACTTCTTCGTGAACAGGAAGCCCAGGACGAGCAAAACGACGACCGCATCCAGGAAGTTTCCGGTGACGCAGATACAAACGCAGAAGGCGGAAATACCGGCTCGCAGAACGAAGAAAAACCGTAAGGTTACGCTTTGGGAAGGGGTGAGAGAACGCTCCTTCCCATTCTCTGTACATAAAAGGGAGCCGGGGAAAACCGGCGGAAAGGATGATGAGAGCAATGGCAACGATCATCGACGGCAAGGCGGTTTCCGCCAGCGTAAAAGAACGGGTCGCCCAGGAGACAGCAGCTTTGAAGGAACAAAAGGGGATCACTCCGGGTCTGGCGGTGGTCATCGTAGGGGATGACCCTGCTTCCCGCGTCTACGTCAACAACAAAAAGAAAGCCTGCGCGGCAGTTGGATTTTATTCGGAGGAGCACGCCCTTCCCGCAGACACGACCCTTGAGCATCTGCTTGGCCTCATCGACGGCCTAAATAAGCGTGAAGATATCCACGGCATTCTGGTGCAGCTGCCGCTTCCGAAACACCTGGACGAACAGGCGGTGATCCACGCCATTTCTCCGTTAAAGGACGTGGACGCCTTTCTGCCCGAAAACGTGGGGCGCATCATGATCGGCGATTTTCATTTTCTTCCCTGCACCCCCGCGGGCGTCATGGAATTGCTGGACGCCGCCCATGTGGACATCGACGGCAAGCGTGCTGTGGTCATCGGCCGCAGCAACATTGTGGGCAAACCCCAGGCCATGCTGCTGATGCACAAAAACGCCACCGTCACCATCTGCCACTCCCATACGAAGGACCTGCCGGCTGTCTGCCGGGAAGCGGACATTCTGGTGGCCGCCATCGGCAAAGCGAAATTCGTCACGGCGGACTTTGTCAAGCCCGGCGCCGCAGTGATCGACGTGGGGATGAACCGGGACGAAAACGGCAAGCTTTGCGGCGACGTGGATTTTGCTTCGGTGGAGCCGGTTGCCGGCTGCATCACGCCGGTGCCCGGCGGGGTAGGACCCATGACCATCGCCATGCTGATGAAGAACACTCTCATGGCCGCCAAGCTGCAAAACGGCCTTTGTTAACCGACTTTTTTGTTTGACTTTTTCCATGGTTTGTGCTATACTCGTCTAGCCGCATATTCCGGGCTTACACAAAGCGGACATCCTGTCCCGCCTGGGAACTAGCGAGTCTATTGTAAAGTAGGTGCCATCCTTTCATGTACGCAATCATTGAAACAGGCGGAAAGCAGTACAAGGTTTCCGTAGGCGACGAGATCTTCGTAGAAAAGCTCGGCGCGGAAGACGCGTCTGAGTACAGCTTCACCAAGGTTATCGCCATCGGTTCGGACGACGGGATCAAAACCGGCAGCCCTTATGTGGACGGTGCGACCGTATCCGCGAAGGTCATCAAGAACGGCAAGTCCAAGAAGATCACTGTCTTCACCTATAAGCCCAAGAAGGGCGAAAAGCGCAAGATGGGTCACAGACAGCCTTACACCAAGGTGCAGATTGAAGCCATCAACGCTTAAGCTTTTATGACCAAGGTGCGTTTTAACCATCGGGACGGCAAGCTTTGCGGATTTACCATGTCCGGCCACGCCGGATATGCGCAGCAAGGCGAGGACATTGTCTGTGCCGCCGTTTCCTCCGCCGCTTATATGGCGGCCAACACCATCACCGAGGTGCTTTCTTCTCCGGCGCAAGCGGAGGTTTGCGAAGCTTGCTTTCGGTTTTCCCTTCTGTCGGCCTGCGATTCGGCGGCCGCGATCCTAGAGGGGCTGAGGCTCCATCTTACGGAGCTTCAAAAGCAATATCCCGCCTATTTAACGATTGATATTACGGAGGTGTAACACACATGCTTACTGTTAACATTCAGCTTTTTGCACATAAAAAGGGAATGGGTTCTACCAAGAACGGCCGTGATTCCGAGTCCAAGCGTCTCGGCGCCAAGCGTGCGGACGGCCAGTTCGTTCTCGCGGGCAACATTCTGGTTCGTCAGCGGGGCACCCACATCCATCCGGGTACGAACGTCGGCATTGGTTCGGACGACACCCTGTTCGCGCTGGTCGACGGCAAGGTCAAGTTCGAGCGTCTCGGCCGCGACCGCAAGAAGGTCAGCGTCTACGCGGTGGAGCAGTAATCTTTTTTCGTTTCTTGCTTTGAAAATCCCGGGCATAACTGCTCGGGATTTTTGTATATTGATTTTCTTGCAGGAATGCCTGCATTTTTAAGGGAGGCAGATTTTATGGGAATGACCATGTCGCAAAAAATCTTGGCGGCGCATGCCGGACTCGACGAAGTGAAAGCTGGCCAGCTGATTGAAGCAAAGCTGGATCTGGTGCTCGGCAACGACATTACCACGCCGGTTGCCATCAATGAATTTGAGCGCTGCGGCGCCGCGGGTGTCTTCGACACCGAGCGGGTAGCCCTGGTCATGGATCACTTTACCCCGAATAAAGATATCAAGGCGGCGGAGCAGACCAAAAAGGTGCGCACCTTCGCCCGCAAGTATGACGTGCTCAACTACTTCGACGTGGGCGAAATGGGCATCGAGCACGCTCTCCTGCCGGAAAAGGGCCTAGTGGGCCCGGGCGACCTGGTCATCGGCGCGGACTCCCACACCTGCACCTACGGAGCGCTGGGCGCTTTCTCCACCGGCGTCGGTTCCACCGACATGGCCGCTGGTATGGCCACCGGCCGGGCCTGGTTCAAGGTCCCCACCGCCATCAAGGTAAACCTCACCGGCACATTACAAAAGTATGTGTCGGGCAAGGACGTGATTTTGCATTTGATCGGCCTCATTGGTGTGGACGGGGCGCTCTACCAGTCGCTGGAGTTTACCGGCGAGGGCGTGGCGGCTCTCAACATTGACGACCGCCTGTGCATCGCCAACATGGCCATCGAGGCGGGTGCCAAAAACGGCATCTTTCCTGTGGACGAGGTGACCATGGCCTATTGCAAGGACCGGTTCCAGCGCAGCCCGGTCAAATACGAGGCCGATGACGACGCCGAGTACGACCGGGTGGTGGACATTGATCTGAACACCCTGCGTCCCACCGTCGCTTTCCCCCACCTGCCTGAGAACACACGCACCATCGACGAAGTGGGTAAAATCAAGATTGACCAGGCGGTCATCGGCTCGTGCACCAACGGCCGCATCACCGACCTGCGCGCCGCCGCCGACATTCTGCGGGGCCGCAAGGTGGCCAGGGACGTGCGCTGCATCATCTTCCCCGGCACCCAGCAGATTTATCTCGACGCGCTACACGAGGGCCTGATTGAGGACTTTATCAAGGCCGGCGCAGTGGTTTCCACCCCCACCTGCGGCCCCTGCCTGGGCGGACACATGGGCATCCTCGCCAAAGGCGAGCGCGCCATCTCCACCACCAACCGCAATTTTGTGGGCCGCATGGGCCATGTGGAATCGGAAGTGTACTTAAGCAGCCCGGCGGTGGCGGCGGCCAGCGCGGTGACCGGTTTCATCACCGATCCGGCGAAAATATAAAGGAGGCGCGTCAATATGAAGGTTCAAGGCTTTGTCCATAAATACGGCGACAATGTGGATACCGACGTAATTATCCCCGCCCGGTATCTCAACACCTCGTCCCACAAAGAGCTGGCGGCCCACTGCATGGAGGACATCGACAAAAACTTTGTCTCCAAAGTGAAGCCCGGCGACATCATTGTGGCCCAGAAGAACTTCGGCTGCGGCTCCTCCCGGGAACACGCCCCCATCGCCATCAAGGCGTCCGGCGTTTCCTGTGTCATCGCCTCCAGCTTCGCCCGCATTTTCTACCGCAACGCCATCAATATCGGCCTTGCCATCCTGGAATGTGACGAAGCGGTGCAGCAGATTCGCGCCGGCGATGAGCTGAGTGTGGACTTCTCCACCGGCGTCATTACCGACCTGACCACTGGAAATACCTTCCAAGCGGAGCCCTTTCCGCCCTTTATTCAGAACATCATCGAAAAGGGCGGCCTGCTCAATTCCATCTCCGACCGGCTGCATAAATAAGGATCGGCAAAGCAGCATAACAAAGGATTAAAAAGAGGAGCCAGACGTAAGCCGAGGTGCGATAACGAAGGAAATATGTAAGGTGGCGGTGCATCCGGAAGGCTGTGCCGCCGCTTTGCGTTGTCAGGCTGTTTGCTTGTGCCATCGTTCCTGCCTGCCGTCGAGGGCAACGCAGTCCTCATCGGCAATGTTGATAATTCCCGCAGCCTTGTAGTAAATTTCAATCTTTTGCTTTCTGTGGCCGCTGCTCTTGTCTGGAGCGTGTACCACGATTTTGTCAACCAAATCATTCAGGATTTCCGCTGTAAGCTCCTCAGGATCGGTATACTTGCGAACATTCTTCAGAAACTGCTGAAGGTCGTGCTGTTCCTGCTCGCTGCTGTCAATCAGTTCCTGCAAATCAAGGATTGCCGCTTTGACATTCTTCTGCTCTGCTTCATACTCGGAAGAGAGTTTATCAAACCGCTCCGCCGATAGCCTGCCCGATACCATATCTTCATAGATTCGCTTGAACAGCGTATCCAAATCCTCATCTCTGCGCTTGAGCGTTACAATGTCTACTTTTGCCTTTTCAACGGATAATTTTCGTTCTACATTGGCTTTTTCCATTTCCTTTTTGACAAAGGACGCTTCAAACTGCTGGATATAGGACAGTACCCCCTGAATGTGCCGGAACACAAGCCGGTTCAGGGTAACTGCCCGGATATAATGCCCCGTGCAGGTTCCCGTATTGCTACGGTAGTTGGCACAGACGAAAAAGTCCTGATTTTCCTTGAACGCATTTGCCGTGCAGTAGTGCAGTTTTGCTCCACAGTCCGCACAGAATACCTTGCCCGAAAAAATGCTGATTTTTCCCGTTGCGGTCGGGCGGCGTTTGTGTTTGCGGATTTCCTGTACCGTCTCAAAGATATGCCTGTCAACAATGGCAGGGTGAGTATCCTCAAATATCCGGCGGTTTTCCTTGTCGTTCCACACACGCTTTTTGCTGCGGTAATTCTTAGAGGTCGTTTTGAAGTTTTCGGTATGCCCGATATATTCCAGCTTCTCTAAAATCCCCGCAACGGTTTTCTGCGCCCATTTGTACGGTTCGGCAGGAAGCAGTTTTCCATCCTTCTGTGCCTTGTACGCCGTTGGAGTGAGCACTTTTTCCGATTTCAGCTTCTTAGCGATCTGTGTAGGCCCAAGCCCGTCATAGCACAGCTTGAAGATATACCGCACGGTTTGCGCCGTTTCTTCGTCAATCAGCCACTTGTCCCTATCTTCGGTGTCTTTGATAAATCCAAATGGCGGATTGGTAGTCAGGTGCTTTCCACTTTCGCCCTTCATTCGGAGGGTGGACTTGATTTTCTTGGCGGTATCTCTGGCATAGAGTTCATTGCAGAAGTTGCGGATCGGCGTCATGTCAAATTCCGTTTGTACGGCGGAATCTACATTGTCGTTGACAGCGATAAACCGCACATCATTTTCGGGAAAAACAATGTCCGTATACATCCCAACCTGCAAATAGTTCCTGCCAAGCCGGGACATATCTTTGACGATAACCGTTCCTACCTTACCGCTTTCAATCAGCTGTTCCATTTCCCGGAAGGACGGACGGTCAAAGCTTGTCCCCGAATATCCGTCATCGACGAAAAATTGCAGATGTTTGAAGCCGTGCTTTCTCGCATATTCCTTTAACAGCGCTTTTTGGTTGACGATGCTGTTGCTCTCGCCCTCACGCCCGTCATCTTGACTTAACCGGCAGTAGAGGGCGGTGATTTTGTTCTGTTCTGATTGTCTGTTATTCAAAGTAACTCCTTTCCGACAATCGGATGCAGTATATTGCGTAATTGCAGTATACTATATCCGAAGCCTCAATTCAACGCTTTAAAGCGATAACCTCTATCGTTCCTGTCTGAATTTGTATCCGAGTTTTCGGATAATGGTGTTGAGCAAAAATTCGTCGCTGCCAAGATTGAACAGGCCGGCAACCTCATATTCCGTGTTACCGTCTTTTACAGTGAAGTCCATATCCGGCGGAATGCGGCAGAGTTTTTTGGCCGGTCTTTTTGTATCCATAACAGCAGGACGGTTTAAAATCCTGTCAATCTCAGGCCGCTGTTTTTCTAACCTTGCAAGGATTTCTTCCAAATCTCTTTCTTTGTCCGTCATCGTGCGTCACGCTCCTTTCGCTGTGATTTTCTTTGCTGTTCGGCTTCTTTCGCCCTGTATTCGTTGGCATAGAGCAGGTCGGTCTTCTCCTATATTTTCATTGACCGTTCTTCAATGCCTTTGTTCAGCTTTAATTGCTTTCGCAGGACGGTAATCTGCTCCGTAACCTTGGATTTTTCTTCCCGCAGCGTTTCTTTTTCGGCTGGTGAGGCTCGGCGGATTTTGTTTTGCAGCTTGGTGCGGTAGGCGATCAGCTTGTCCATTTCGCCCTGTAATTTATCCCTGTCCGCATACAGATCATCAAAGGTTTCAATGCCGTATTTGCTCATATACCGCACCTGCTCAGACAGTTCCTCCAGCTTTTTCAAATCCTCTTTGAGATAGGGGCTTGTGGGGCGGTAGGTGGTTTTCTTTGGTAGAACGCCTAACAGATAGCAGTAGTGCAGATACAGTCTGTAGATGTGGCTTGTCTTTTGAAACGGCTTGAACCAGTCCCGCAGGCTCTGCGGCATTTGGGGCGGATAGGTGATTGTCGCCCTACGATTTCCGAAGGAAGCGTATGCACCCATTGTCCTTTGGATATGTTCAGGCGTCCATCTTTCATCCAGCGTGTCCAGCCTTGTAAAATGCGCATACTGCGGCAGCCGTATCTTCCAATGCTTTCCTGTAAAGTCGGTAATATATCCTTTCCTTTGCAGATATTCCTCCATATAGCAGGGGCGGCGGCTGAAATTGATGGCTTCTTTTACATCTTCCCGGTAGACATTGTACCTTGTCGGCTTGCCGCTTTTCTCGTCAAGCCATACCTGCCTTGGCGGCGCTTTATGCGGATTTTCGATAACCGACAATCCGTGCTCCCGGCAGATTCGGTCGGATACTTCACGGAGTTTTCTCTGCTCTGATTTGGAATAGTTGTATTTCTTTCCGTCTAAAAAGGAAACCGAATTGAAGCAGAAATGATTGTGCAGATGGCCTTTATCAAGGTGGGTGGTGACGATGATCTGATACTGTTCGCCCCACATCTCCTTTGCCAGCTGCAAGCCGATTTCATGTGCCTGTTCGGGTGTGACTTCGCCGGGCTTGAAGCTTTGATAACCGTGCCATGCGATATATCCGTTTTCCTTGCCGTACTGCTTTTTCGTTAAAATCATCTGCTGCAAGGCAATCTCTTTGAGACAGTTAATAGCCGAAACATACTCGCCCTGCTCGGTGGCTTCAGGGCGGCTGACATAGGAAAACACATCCCACAACGGCTGCAAGTTCGGATTATCCGCTCTTGTCTTTTCAGGATTTTCTACATAGGCAATCAGGTCTTTCAGCCTGCCTTCGATATGCCATAGAGAAGTTGTTGCCATTATGCTACCTCCTGTAACTCGAGGATCAGGCCTTCGATTTCTTTGCAGATTGAAAGGGCAGACGGCTCGTATTTGCCGCATTTCTGAAAGCTGTTATGGACTGTGTAGAGTGCTTCAAGCAGTTCCCAAAATTCTTTTTGAGGTTGTGGCTTGGGCGTTTTTCCTTTGCAAAGCTGACGGATAAACTCTGATTGTGACAATCCGCAGGCTGCCGCACAGCGTTTCAGTTTTTCGTTTTCTTCTTCGGATAAGCGTACCTTGATACGCTCTTTTTTATCACTTTCTTTGTTCAAAACTATCATCTCCATTCTTGGGTTTTGTCTTTTTGCAGGGGTATTCAGGGGATTTCCCCTGAGTCAGTCCACACGCCTTCAGGCTGTGGATTGGGATTGTGGGGTCACAATCCGATGCTCGCTACTACTGTGGACATCATCTTTCTCTCTGCCGGTCTGCCTGAATGTCGTTTTTCTATTCCTGCCCCGGAATCTCACCGCAGCGTCGTTTCGCTCTCTCTGCTCACACAAAAGGTCTTGGCAAAATCATATCCCATCCAGCCGGTCATTCAGTTGTAACCGGCTTTCAGGCAACAAAAAAAGCCGGCACACAAATGCGTACCGACTTCCCGCAAAAAGGATAGACCTATCCCTTGCGGTGTGGCTTCACATTCATGTAACCGGCTTTGAAATTCAAAGTCGAAACTGTCATCTACGCTTTTCCAACTGCCGACAGTTGGGGGCAATTCAGAAGCGGCGGTATTTTCTCTTAGCATACCGCAGGCGTTGTCCGGCTGAAAGCCGTCATCCCAAATCTGTGAAGAAAAATATTCAGTTACAGTCCTCAAATAAGGGTATTTTGTATTATACCAAATCCCTCGCCGAAAATCAAGGTTTTCTGGCGAGGGATTTGTATAGGTTTTACAAAAATAGGGAATACTATTTAATTATTCTTTCGCAGTTGCTCTTGTTTCTTGCATAGATAAAAGTGAAGTTTTAATTTTATCAAAGTAGATATCTATCCCAAAGCTATGTAAAACTGTATGTTCAAAAGCAAGACGAGTTTCATCTTTTAGTTCTTCTGAAACTTTCATTATTGGTCTTGCCTTTAATTGCCCAAAGGCAGAGAGTATTTTCTGCCTATCAGTAGTACTTACGAGTTTCGGATTAAGCATATAACAATTTGCTATACTATCCTTGTTCACATCTAATACCCCAAGTCCTCGACCAAACCCAGAGGCTTCAATGTAGAACATTGTGAACATAGAATTTAACAATGCATGGTTCAGTTCTTCGTCAGGGTAATCTGCTTTATGGGTTAATCCAATCAACCTTTGATTGACAAACGATGGTGTTTCAAATTTTGCAAAGAAAAGTCGTTGGTCTGGATTCATCATTGTAAACACTTCTGCAATTTCATTATCTTTCAATTCGTACCATTCCATTCCCTTTCTTTTTAAAACAGTGGGTAACGGTTTGCCGACACCATTTCTCTGATCTACAAATTTTTCAATCCAGCTTAATGCTCCAGAATGTCCACACTTTTTCAATTCTTCCATTGATACGCCGCAACAAAAGGCATCTCTGTCAGCAGTAGCAATAAGCTTTGTTACATTTCGTGCATTAATTAAAACCTTTTTGAGATATTGCGGTTCTATTTTATGTTCCCCTCTTTGAGGGTAAAACAGTGGATCCCAACCTCGACGGCTGCCCCTGAAAACATTATAGACTTTATTGATAGGTATAATCTTATCCTTTACATTAAGTAACCAATCCACATCGTGGAAGAACGCATTATAACACATATTCAAGCTTAAAATATCTTTTATTTGTGCTTGTGAATACTTCGACAATCTAGAAATGCTATGGTTTAATTCTGATGATAACAACGCCGAATTAACCAGAGTGTTCTCCGCATCGGCATTTTCAGCAAGTTGTTCCAGCGAAAGTTTCCAGAGCCAAAATTCTGTGTCAAAGCTATCGGAATTTTGCTTTTTCTCTAAAATAATAATCGTTGTAACAATATCGGCATTCTCGAACCATCGTCCTTTTCCGCTGATGTGAACCTGTCTGATGTTATACTTTTTCTTCAACACCTCCACAAACTTAACACCAGCATTGGTGCCAAGCCACGAGTTAGAAACAATGATTCCCAACATTCCTCCGGGTTTAATGACATCTGCGATTTTGGTTGCAATATAACAATACAAATCAGACCTTCCATCCAAATTCTTTGCTAATGGCATTTTGGCTATTTCATCTTTGTCATCGGCAGGAATAATCTCAAAAGGAACAAATGGCAGATTAGAAACGACTGCGCCAAAAGCAGGCAAAGACAGAACCATATTGTCGCCCGTTTCTGGATTTGTTATTGTTATTTTTTCACTGATAGTCAAGGTCAACGCATTGTGTTGAAACAGCCTATTTGCAATATTAATAGTGTCAGAATCCGTCATACTAATATTTGCAACTTGTAAAGGGTAGTTATTTTTGTCACACGCCCAAACTGTCTCAACTGCTTCTTTCGCAGTCATTTGGGACTTCTTGATTTGGATTGCTTCTTTCGGAATTGTACCTGTACCGCAACAGCAATCAAGGATTGTATCAGACCAATCTCTCACAGTAAGTCGAACTAGCAATTTAGCTAATTCAGTTGGTGTTGTATATTGTCCATTTATTGCTCGTTTATTTGTAGAAACAGAACCCTCCAATATGTTTTGAAGTGTTTCCTGATTCAAATGGTCTATCCCGTTACTACGCAAGAAGTTTGAAAATTCGACGAAATCCTGCCAAGAAAGTTCAGGTAAAATCTCATTATATCTGACTGCCGAAAAGACATTATAGAAGTCGCATTTTTCAGTAATCTTTTTGAAAATTGTATTTGCTCCATCAGGGGTTCTGTCATAGTCGATTTCATCGACTAACATTGCACCGTTTTGCCTATGTTTAATGATATGTGCAAACAAAATTCTATTTGCCCAGTTGAGGATAATCGTTTTTGCATAAGCCTTGTATTTATCAGATTCATCTTGTGCATATTCTGATTTAACGCTCAACCACCAATTATCAATGAACGCTGCCATAACAGCATCTCTAAAAGCATTTGCATGTAAATTTTCCGCAATTATATTTTTGTTTCTTTGAATGAGTGTTGTAATCGCGGACTCAGATATAATTTCTCCAAGAGGCGCATTGCGAAATTGTCCCGAAGCAAAATACCTATTGACTTCTGTGATGATTTCGTCAAGCTGTCTTTCCCAATCAGAACGATAAGTTTCAACATCTTGCCTTGTATGAATATGGTTTGTTGCATTCCACTGCTTAATCTTTGTGAATGAGTTTCCTTCTCCACGAACATATAACACAGCATATGTAAAATTCCATATCAAGCAACTATTTAAATTTAGCGCAATCGCTTTTCTCTGTGCGTCTTTTATGAATGTTTCATCTTCAATAGGAACATCTGGCATTTTAAGTTCCCAACCTTGAAGAATAACACTTTGCTCAACATTGCCATACAGAACGACATCAGGGAACATTGTGTTTCCTCTGCCAGTAGAGACGGTGGTTTCGCCACCAGCTTTCTTTATAACAAGGTCATTATTCTTGGCAATCAAGTTGATTTTAGAAATCAAATCTATTGCCCAACTTCGTTCGTTACGACGGATTACTGTTGCCATAACCAACACCTTCTACCTTTCTTCAAAATCTTTGATAAGATTTGTCACCGCAATATACCGCTTCGTTTTCTTGTCTAATCCTTCCCATGCCAAAAACAGACGTCTTTTAGCAACATCAATATAGTTTATATCATCTTTTTTGAACAACGCAACATCCTCGTTTTTCTCAATTCCGATAAAATTGCGTCCCTCCATCAATGCGGCAACTAAAAACGAACCACTGCCAAAGGTGTTATCCAAAATCACATCTCCGGGATTGGAATATGTGCGAATAAAATACCTACCCAATTCGATAGGCTTTTGCGTAGGATGAACAACTTCGCCTTCGCTTTCTGCCGTCTTTACATAGATAATATCCGTAGGATAGCGTTCTCCTTCGCTTGATACATGAACAGGCTGAAAATCACCATAGCTACCACTCAACTGATTTTTCCTAACGCCTTTATCATAAGGCTCCCCCTGCGTCATTTGAGGATGGTATGTTGGCTGTCTTTTATAGAAAACACATACATCTTCGTGCTTTCTTAAGGGCTGTTTTTTTGCATTTAAAAAATTGGTTGGTTTGGATTTTTCCCACACCCACTTGTACTTATAATATTTGGGTTGACTAAGGATTAGTTTTGCTGTAAACAGTCCTTGCGATGTAAGTATGATTGCACCGTTTGGTTTAATAATACGCAAATACTGTTCCCACAACATATCAAGAGGAATATAACTATCCCATTGATTCTGTGTAATTCCATATGGTAAGTCACATAGAATCATATCTATTGCTCCATCAGGAATACGTTTCATACAGTCAAGACAATCTTCTTCAAAAAGACTGTTGACCATTGGGTAAATTGGAGAATTTATATTTATCATAATTAGTGTCCTTCCATATCATTAAATTCAAGTATATCGTCAACCCCACAATGAAGTGCTTTGCATATTTTTTCAATGGTATCAAGTGAAATATAATTATCTCGTTTTAATCTGGTAATAATATTAGGGCTGAAGTTAGCTCGTTCCATTAATTGAGCATTTGAAATATCTCTATCAATCATCAAATGAAATAATTTTTTATATGATACTGCCATAGCAAAACCTCCTTGAGGTCTTAATCATATCACATATCCGTGAAAAAATCAACTTGCAAAAGAAAAGAACAATGTATGTTGACAGTATCCTTTTCATTAACTGGTAAACAGCATTAACAGAAAATAAGTTCGTTTGAAACAATTTCCATAGCAACATTTCTAATGTTATTCATTTTCTGCATCCACCGCATTTGATTTTCCTCTTTGAGAGTTTCTTTTATACCTTCTTTTTCGGAAAGCTGTTTCGGGAAAGATTCGGGATTTCTCCTAAAAAATATCGTGAGCAATACAATGTCATATTGTAGGAAAGGAAAGTAATTTGTGCGCTCAGCCGCCTGTTGATATCACCAATAAATCGAAAATTAGAGGCTGAAAAAGCCCGATTTCAAGCCATTTTTCAGTCATAAACTTTGAGGGGTAAGGTGTTTGTACCTTACCCCTCAATTTTGCGTTTGAAAGCGTTACACGCTTCATTATGCGGCTTTCATAGTGCCTTTGATTTATGCAAAAATCACTTCTGCGTTCACGATTTCCACAGCCGCTTCACGCAGCGCATTCATCTTTCCTACCCATTCTATCGGTTGCTCGGCTTTGAGCTTTTCGGTTATACCTTCACGCTCTGCCATCTGTTCTACCAGCCGAAAAAACATATCTTCCGCCTGTTCGTCAATATTCGCAAGATAGCTTCTCAGTTTACCGCTTGTGAGCAGATTCGTATAGAGAACTTTGCGATGCTGTTTGAGATACCGCATATGCCGCTGTCCCCATATTCCTATAGGCTTATTTTCTTCAATGGGCAGAGTGAGATTGGGCAAATAATAGTCGCCTTGCAGCGTGTAAGTGCCACCCATTTGTTCAAATAATGATTTCATTGCAGTTTCCTCCAAATTCAGTTTTATCTATCTAACCCTCTAAAAGTCCTTTGTTTTCAAGGCATATCGCCTGTTTTGTATTCCAACCTTATGTATTTTCCCTTGTTTTTGCCCTTACGAGCCGAAACAAGGGAAATTTTTATGCCCCGCCGACTACTTTATCCAGCAGCCTTGCGGAACTGCGCTTCGCTTCCCTTGTAGCGTGAGCGTAAATGTTCATCGTGGTACTTACATCGGCGTGTCCGAGAAGCTCCTGCACATCCTTCGGTGCTGCCCCGTTTGAGAGCAGATTGCTTGTGAATGTGTGTCGGAGTTGGTGGAAATGGAAACCCTCTAACCCCTCGACCTTTTTGCTTGCCGCCCTGCACATAATCCCTACTGTACTCGGCGCTTCATACGCTCCGTCTGGTCTAAGGCAGACAAAGGATATTTCCTTGTAGCCATCGGGGATTTCTTCCGTTCTCGGCAGACTGTATACCTCGTAATAAGTGCGGTCTTTTTCCTTGACCTCTTTGTAATAGTTGAGGTTGTAAAGTTCTCCGTAACGGAAGCGGTTTTTGTGCTGTTCGGTTTTTGCTGTCCGCAAGATTGCCGCCAGCGTGTCGCAGAAGTCAACAGTGCGGATTTTCTTTCGCTTTGTTGCCCCTATCTCGGTCTTGTGCCTTGCCCCATTGTAGCGCATACTGCGGCGTACTGTGAGATATTGTTCTTCAAGATTTATGTCCTGCCAAGTCAAGCCGCAGACCTCGCCAATGCGAAGCCCCGTATAGTAGGCGATTTGAACGGGGAGCAATGCGGGATTGTCCTTTGCTTTCAGAAAATCCTCCAGCTTGCAAAATTGCTCATGGCTGAGGGTGGGAGTGGAAACCGTGTCGCTGTCCTCGTCCGAGAACAGGTCATAGTCCTCTTTCTTGCCCCGCCATACCACATACTGCATAGGGTTAAAGGTAATCATCCGCTTCGGGAACACCGCAAAGCGGAACGCCCCTTGCAGGACTGCCGAGAACAACCGTAAGTACCCTTTGCTGAGAGCCTTTGCTGTCGTACCGTCGGGATTTTCCCCGCCAAAGCTGAGATAATCCATATACGCCTGCAAATGGTCGGCAGTAACGGTTTTCAGCTTACGGTTAGCGATAGGGTGCTGCTTGATACGGTTGACCGTTCCTTGATACGCCATTACCGTTCCGTTACTGAGATTGCTGGGCTTTAATTCCTCCTCCACCCACATATCCAGCAGCATACCCACCGTGGCGTTTTCGGACTTTGCTACGAATTTCTTTTCCTCGTAGTCGGCGATTGCCTTGCGGAGCATAGCTTCCGTCTCGGCTTTGCTTTCAGTACCCACAAACTCCTTTTGGACTTTTCGACCACTTTCATCTTCGATATAGAAGCGTCCGTACCACTTTTTGCCTTTCTTACAGAACCTTTTGCCATAGATAAAAAACTCCTTTCTATCCGTGGCAATCGGGAATGTGACATATGGTGTGCGTAAAGTAAATAGTGTCACTTGTGCCGATTGTGTTCAATCGGCATCTTCACTTGTCAAGGTGCCACGGAATTTTCTTTTTCGGTAAGCCTTGCTTCGGCTTCCGCTACTATCCCGAAAAGGTCGCCCATAGATATTTTGGTGCGTCCCTCGTCGTAGATATGTAAAATCCCGTCTAAAAAGCGTTTCATATCTTCGATAGGTAATTCCATCTCTTTGCGGTAAACACGTTCGGTAATTGCGCCTGACTCAATGGCATACCGCCTAAGCGACTGCTTCAAGCCCTCGTCCTCTGCCACACGGTCAACCTCCGCCATAGCGTCCGCAAAGTGATAAGTCATAACCGTATAGAGGTCAATCATCTTTCCGAGGAAAGTCGTGAGTAACTGCTGGTGCGGCTCGCCCTTTACCACAGAAGAAACCGTATCAAGATACTTTTTGATGTGTTCCTCCATATCCTTTGCACATAATGTGCGGCTGTCGTATTCCTTATCCTCGGAAAGCCCTGTCAGCCATTCGGGAGTGGTAAGGAGTGCTTCGGCAAGACCGTTGATAATCATTGTGCGCTTCGGGTCAACGCCGTCCGCTTCATACCGCTGAATGGTGGATTTGTTTACGCCGATACGCTTACCGAGTTCGGGCATTGTTAAGTTTAACTCCGTTCGGCGTTCTTTTACCCGTTCGCCGACTTGTTTTGCGGTGAATATGATTTCGTCTTTCAAGGTTTTCACCTCCTATGGTCTTTATTATAGCATAGGAAAACTTATTTTGCAACCCATTTTGCAATATTAATTAAAAATATTTTGAAAACAGTTGCAAAACGGGTTGACAAGAGATAGCAAAATAAGTATACTTACAGGTACATAGTTGCAAAACGAGTATTTGCGAAAGAAGATGTAAAAATGAGCGCAGTCAAAATGGGTTTAACCATCGAAGAAGCGGCCAAGTGTACGGGTATCGGCAGGAACACCATGCGGAAGCTGGTAGACTGGGGCAAGCTGCCCGTCCTTAAAGTCGGGCGAAAAGCAATTATCCGCAGGGACACGCTGGAGCATTTTATGAGCGTCAATCAGGGCAGAAATCTTCTCAATCAGAATGATGTCCGCAGAGTGGAATAACGCCCATTCTTTTTTCGGGAAGTGATTTTAAGCCCTCGGCGTTTGAGAGCGAAATACACCCCTCGCACAAATCTCCGATTTGTACTCAGGGTATTTCGCCCCTGCGGGGAGCTAAGTATCAACGCAGTCACTTCCCGTTCCCGCATTGATACTTTTCGCCGCCACTGTTTCGTGTCGGCGGCAACTGTCAAGACGGTTGCAAAAGAGATAAGCACCCATTAAGGGAGAAAGGATACTATGGCAAGACACAGCTTCATACAGATGTCGAAGCTGCCGAATGTCAAAGGACGGATTTCCTATATCACAAGTCCCGCAAGACAGGAAAACCTGTACGCCGCCTACCGCACCGCAGACAATGCCTTTTGGGGCAATCTTGCAAAAGAAAGCCAGCAGGAGTTTAAGCGAAGCGGCGCAGACGGAAAGTGTGTCGAAGCAAGGGAACTGATTATCGCCCTGCCCGAAGTCTACACGCAGTATGAGCCACAGCAGGTTCTCGAAGATTTCACGGAGGAATTTCACAGGCGGTACGGTGTGGAATGTGTGTCGGCTCTGCACCACAACAAGCGCAAGACCAATTATCACATTCATCTGATTTTCAGCGAACGGACGCTTTTGCCCGAACACAAAATCAAGATTGCCACCCGAAGCGTGTTCTTTGATGAAACGGGCAAGCGAGTACGCACCAAGAAAGAGATTACCGATGAGGACAGAAAAATCCGAGAGAGCTGTACCGTCATTAAAAAGGGAGAAGTTTATGAAAGCCACCTATTCACTACAAAGGATGACCGCTTCAAGAGCGAGCCTTTTCTTCGGGAGGTAAAGGCAGTTTACACCGACCTAATCAACCGCCATATTTCCACCCCCGAACAGCATTTGAAGGTGTTTGATAAAAACAGCGTCTATCTTCCGACCAAGAAAATCGGCAAGAACAACCCCAAAGAGGACGAAATCAAAGCCGACAATGCCGCAAGGCAGGAATGGAATAGGACAGCGGATATGGCGTTGTTATCGGGCATCTCCGAAACAAAGATTTTAGAGGTTAAGCGGACAGAGATACACGAAAAAACGAGCCAGTCCATCAAAAGTAAAGGATGGCTGCCTAATCTGTTCCACAGTATTGTCAATAAGGCAAAAGACCTCCTGCAAAATTTAATCCGTGAAAAGGATATGCCACCCAAGCCTACGCTTGACATTGATATGGCAGAGTTCCACACTATGCAGAAACTGATGATAAAGGTGCAGGATAAGGCGAAAGAAATCCGACATTTGCAGGATACGGTACTTCCGAAACTGAAACAGCAGCTTACCGACACAAAAGGGATTTTTAAGGGTAAGGAGCGAAAAGCCCTTACAGAGCAGATACAGCAGACCGAAAAGGAAATCTCCGAAAGGATGGATAAACTGCCCAATATGATAAAAGAGGACGGCTATCCCGATGTGCAGGCGTTTATGACAGCTTACCGGGAAGCGGAAGCCGTTGTGGAACAGTACAACCGTCGTCTTGCCGAGTGGGAGCAACAGGTTAAGGAAAAGCGCAGACCGCAGAAACCGCCCGAAAAAGAGAGCGTCAGAAACAGGCTCAGGCAGTTGCAGGAGCAGGGCAGACGGCAGCCACGCAGAAAGAAATCCTTTGACAGAGACAGCCGATAGAAAAACAACGACTGCCGCACTTTACGAGACATTCGTTGTTAAGAAAAACCGCCGCTATGGTTTTATCCATACACGGCGGCATACATAGATTGGTTAGTATTCCTGCCTTTGAATGACGGTTATCTGTAAATCCTTTGCATTGATGAGCGTTTCCTGCCTGCATTTCGGGCAGTAGAGAGGAAAGTTTTTCAATACGGTATCTTCCCGCAGTCTGTCACGGGTTTTGTTGCCGCAGACAGGGCATAATATCCATTCGGTTTTCATTTCCAATCTCCTTACTTCTGACAATTCGGACAATATACGCTGCTCCTGCCGCTGATTACAACACGGACAAGTGTTTCGCCACAGTTTGGGCAAGACTCGCCAGCGTGACCGTACACCTGCAAAAAGGGCGTGTTGCGATAGTCCTGCCCTTTCGTTTGAAGGTAATCCTCCTGCTCAATATGATTTTTCTCGATAAAGTAGGATAGACATTCGGGAATCATCTCGGCAAGTCGTTCCCATTCTGTCTCTGTTAAGCTGTCTGCGGAACGAGCAGGACAAATTTTTGCCAGAAACAGGATCTCATCGGAATAGATATTGCCGATTCCCGCAATCACGCTTTGGTCAAGCAGACACTCTTTGATTTTCTTTTTTCGCTTTCCAAATTTGCTTTTCAGATATTCAACGTTACACTCACGAGACAGTGGTTCAAGCCCCAATTTTTCGATTCCGCTGTATGTATCTTTTTCGCCCTTTCGTATCAGCCAAAAACGCCCGAAACGGCGGATATCGGAAAATTGCAGTTCCTTTTCGCAGCTTAGATGAAAAATGATATGCGTGTGCTTTTCCATTGGATAGTCAGACGGTGTAACAAGCAAGCAGCCTGTCATCCGCAAATGCAGGATGATCCTGCTTTCATTTTTCAAATGAAGTATTAAAAACTTTCCCTTGCGTGTCATGGCGGATATTTCCTGCCCCGTAACGGCTCTGAGAAATTTATCAGCGTTCGGCTGTGCAATAACTTCCGAGCGATTGACAGTAATTTTTTTGATAACAAGCCCTTTTATCTGCGGTTCAATTACATTTTTTATCGTTTCTATTTCAGGTAGTTCAGGCATTATTGTCACCGCCTTTTCTTGCTGATCTTTTGATTTCGCTGTGATAGAAATAATTAACAATCACAGGCGGAGCGTCAATAGAACAGCTCATACTGTCATCATTCGTAACATAGTCAAAACCGATTTCGGCAGCATATTCTTTTAGTTCTGCGTCGAGAATTTCCCAATAACTGCGATTACCTCGATTATAAATATCCTGATACAGTGGCAGCAAAGCAGGATATTTCTCTTTGATATAATTCATAATGACCGCTTTATAGCTGCCACGCAGATTTAGATTTTCAAGCCATATCAAATTGTATTGTTTCTTCGCCCGTTCAATTATCGCCTTGACATCGGTAATGCCGGGAAAAATCGGGGAGATAAAACAGGCAGTGCGAACGCCTGCGTCATGAAAAAATTTCATTGCAGCAAGCCGCCGTTCGATAGAAACAGCCTTGTCCATATCGTCCTTGAACGTTTCGTCAAGGGTGTTTATGCTTATGCCGACTCTTGCATTCGGCAAAGATTTTATAAGTTCTATATCCCTTAAAACAAGGTCAGATTTCGTTTGAATGGTAATTTTTGCTTTGCTTCCCTGCAGCTGCTCCAAAAGTGCACGGGTACGCATATAGATTTCTTCCTGAGGGTTATAGGGGTCGGTTACAGAGCCGACAAAAAATTCTTTGCTGTCGTATTTCTGTGGATTTTTTATCTCATCCCAATATTTTACGTCTAAGAATCTTCCCCAATCTTCGGTATGTCCCGTAAATCGTTTCATAAAACTCGCATAACAATACTTGCAAGCGTGCGTACACCCAATGTAGGGATTTACCGAATAATCGCTGATAGGTAAATTGGATTTAGTGAGAATAGTCTTGGTACCCACTTTATTTATGATAATATCGTCCATAGCAGCTCCTTTATATTTCCAATTTCATATAGCCTTTCATATCCGAAAAGCTTAAAGACGAATAAAGTGAGCGAGCTTTATCGGAAGTTTCCAAATATATTTTGGTGATTTCTTTTTGCTTTGCTTGCTCTATTAGCCAATTTACAACTGCTTTCGCCACGCCCTGTTTACGGAACATAGGATGGGTATAGATATTCATAAGATAGGCACACAAACCGTTTTTATTATCGGGCGAAGGCATTTCTCGGTAAATACATATACCGCCGCAACCTACGATTTCTCCGTCAATGCAAGCAAAACAGGCAATGTGCTCTCCGTTTGGTATGGCATTCAAATAGTATGCATGGTTGTTTGCTCTGAGTTCGGACATATCCAAATTTTCTTCGATAGAAAACACATCGTGTAAAACTTCCATACGCCAAGACATAAGCGTATCTATATCCTCTATTGTTGCTTTTTTAATTTCTATCATAGCGCACCTGCTTTCATAACGACGGGTAATTTTGCTGTATCGGGTTTGCCGTTACTGTTAAGCGGAATGCTCGGCATTTTAATCATAAATTCTGGTATCATAAATGCTGTTAAATGTTCGGCAAGTTCTTTGCGTATTTGCGATACTTTAACATTGTTATCTGACGGAACGATATACGCCGTCATAAAGCTGAGTCCGTCTTCGTCGATAAACGCACGGACTACCGCTTGTTCAACGCCGTTGCATTGGTAGAGTCGTGCTTCTACTTCGGCAACTTCAACACGCTTTCCGAGTATCATAATTTGATTGTCTTTTCTATGTAAAAAAGCAATATTTCCGTCGGGCAGAATATATCCCAAATCGCCGCTGCGGTAATATCTTTCGCCGCTATCCGTCGTTGCAAACGCTTTATTTTCTTCGGCGTGATCGCCTATATAGCCGAGCGATACACCATTACCGTAAATACAGATTTCGCCTGTTTCGCCGTGCGGTAATTCTTTTCCGTATTTATCTAAAATTTTAATACGGGTATTTTTTACCGCCGTTCCGATAGGGTATGTTCCGTCGGACAATACGCTATCAGCCGTGCAACGGAAGTAGGAGGCACACACCGTCGTTTCTGACGGTCCGTAGGTATTATAAATTTCCGCTTTTCCCAAAAGATTGCTTATGTATGCGCTACGCAAAACGTCGCCGCCGCTTATGAGTAAGCGCAAGCAAGACGGTATTTCGGGTAAGTGGTTCATTTCCGCTAAAAGGTACGGAAAGCCGCTCAACATTGTTATCTTATGTTTTTCCACAAATGCCATAAGCGAACGGATGCCCTGTTTATCTTCGTCGGACGGAATAGCCAGAGCTACACCGTTTAACAGGCTTGTAAATACTTCTTCAACGAAAATATCGAACGAGCATACCGAGTATTGCAGCATTATGTCTTTTTCCGTAGGGCAGAATTCGTTTGTAAACGCTTCCACATAGTGGCAGACGTTCCCGTTTGTAACACAAACGCCTTTCGGTTTGCCTGTCGTTCCCGAAGTATAAAGAACATAAGCGGGCGAATTTTCCTTTGCCGTATTTACCGTTTTTACCGTAGGCGTTTCAAGTCCGCAGATAGAGCAATCGAAAATGTTTGTATCGAATCCTTTTAATTTATGATCAAACGCTTTTTCTGTCAAAATAAAATCTACGTTTGCTTCTTTCATCATATATTGTATTCTGCCCGTTGGGAAGTTCGGCTCGGCGGGAATATATCTTGCGCCGCATTTGAGTACAGCCAATATCGCCGCTATCATTTCTGCACAGTGACTCATAACGATTCCGATGCTCGTTATCTTTTCGGGAAAACTTCCCGCAATTAAATCGACTAATTCGGAAAGTTGTCCGAAAGTCAATGTTCTGTCGTTTTCGATAATCGCTGTTTTGTTTGTATATTTTGCTACAGCGTTTTCAAACATAGCATAAATAGTTTTTTCCATAAATAGTCTCCTGTTAATTTTCCAATATCCATTTGATACCTTTTGCCGAACGTAAAGCGCAATCTTTGAAGTGATTGCCTTCGTTCAGTTCAAAAACGGTGTGGATATTCTTTTGAGCGTAGTAACACTCGATTTGCTCGGTGTTTTCCTGCACGGTTTTCAAGTACGGATTTCTTGTTTTGCTTTCCTTGTTTCCAAGTGAAAAATAAATATAATCGGGCATTCGTTTTAATTCGTGATTAAAAATGTATTCTTTAAAATCAGGATACCACAGCGAACCCGACATACTTGCCGCACGAGAGAATATATCCGTTTTGTAGAGCGAATATATCGCAAACAGCCCTGCAAGAGAATAGCCTGTTATTGCTCGCCATTCGGGTTTTCCTTGTATATGCTCTTCTGACGCAGGAATAATTTTCTCTGTAAGAATACGCAAATATTCATCCGCTTCGCCCGAACACGGCGTATCGTTTGGGGATATAGGCGGTATTGCATACGGCGTCATATCGCCATCCCAATTCAAATTGCCGATTACGACGAGTGAAAAATCTTTGTCTGTTATTTCCTTTAATGCACGATAAACGGATCTGCCGCTTTTATCGTAATTATTGAAATATATTACAGGCTTATCTTGTTCTGTGCATGCATAGATTTCAACGGTGCGGTTTTCGATATTAAATATTTTAGCCGTTATCATTTCCATCTTCCAAAGCGTATTTGCTTGTCTATGTCGGGATTATATTGCTCTAATTGCACTTCATCGGGATTTGCATAACCAATACCTATAAACACAGGTATCATATAGGTCGGTGGCACTTTAAGCCTTTTCTTCACCGTGTCGTGTTCCTCGTTCAGCGGTATGCGCATGGAGCAGGACAACCCCTCTGCCGTAGCCGCCAAAAAGATATTTTCTATGACACACCATATGGTAGCAAAAGGATTTAGCTTTGAAACATATTCGCCGTTCAGCTGCTTGGATTTAAACACGGGGATTATTACATAAGGGGCATCCTTGAGCATTGTAAACTGTTTCGGCATAGCGTAGCCGTACATTTTCTGCCCTAAAGTTATGGGATAGGGGCGGGGCATATTGAGGTATCGGTCGGCGTCGAATTTATCGGCGATTTTCTTCGCTTCGGGAAAGGCAAATTCCTTTTCCTCATCGGTTCTGAGGACGATATACTGCCAGTTGCGGTTATGATCCCAAGTGGGCGCTTTGTTGCCCGCCTCTAAAATTCTTTTGATAATCTCAAAATCAACTTTTGTATCTAAAAATTCCCTTGTCGTTTTTCTTTTGTTGATTGCTTCATAAAGTTCCATAGTTCAATCCTCCGCTTCCCTGTTGATAAGCTCAGTGAGATTTTTTGTAAATGTTCGTGAGAGGTCTATCAGCTGTTTTTGCTCCTCTTGTGTAAACATAGACATTGCTGTATCTTCAGCCCATGTGATGTGGCGGACAACCTTTTCACAGTAAACTTTGCCTGCTTCGGTTATCCGTACTATTTTCTCCCGCTTATTTCCTTTGCGTTCCTCAACCGTTACATATGCTTCGTTTAAAAGATTTTTAATAATCAAATTGACTGTCTGTTTGGACTGAAAGGTGCGCTGACAAATTTCCATCTGTGTCACGCCGCCCTTGTCATAGAAATCGTCATAATATAAAACGTTAACTACTAACAGTGTTTTCATCAACATTCCGTGGCGTTTGGCATACGCATCATACAACGCAAACTGCTCATCCCGAAATTTGCAATATAGATATGCGTTTTTCTTGGTTTCCTTTGTTATATCAGCCACCTCCCTTAAAGTCAATTACCGTACAGTAAATTTATTGACTATTGTTAGTGTAGCAAGTTTTGTCCTGTTTGTCAAGAGTATAAGTATTGACATTTCTTCAAAAACAGCGGCAAGGATTTTCCTTGCCGCCTTAAAACACTAATTGAAAATCAATTCTGTATTGATAATTTCTCTTGCTCTGATTTGGATATTTCCCATTCTTTGTATCCATAACATTTGATTTTCAACCTTGAGCATTTCCGTTATACCTTCTTTTGCTGCCATCTGCTTTATCAACCGAGAAAACATATCCTGCGCTTGCTCGTCAATATCGACAAGATAGCCGTTCAGCGTTCCGTTTGTTAGAAGCGTTGTATAAGTTACTCTCTTATATTCTTTGAGATACCGCAAATGCCTCTGCCCCCATAAGCCGATAGGCTTGTTTTCTTTTTCGGCTGGTAAAGTAAGGCAAGGAATATAGTAATCTCCCTGCAACTCATACCAAAGACCGTTGCTTTCATCATAAATATACTTGTCCATTAAAAAAGTCCTCCGTTATAACGTTATAATATATTCGCACATATGTCACAGTTCTCCGATTGCCACACTCTGTTATATCTTGTTATGAGATTTTCTTGCCCTTAATTTTGCCCTTATAAGCAGTCAGGGAAAGAGTAAGCTTGTGTGAAATCATATAAAGGGATAAGGTGAACACATTGCGATAAATCCTTTATTTTCAAGGTTTCTGGAGGATTTTATTGAAGCCCTATGACGGACAATAACCACTTATAAAATTGTGGTTTTCAAATTCCGATTTAGATTTTCTGCAATATACCGCACCGATTGTCTTTACCACTTGTTTTCAAAACCTTCGTTACGGCACCTCATCATATGTCTGGCTCCTCTTTTTAATCCTTTGAATTCCAACAGCTTGCATGGCGAAACTTCCAGCGCATCTGCCAAATCGAACAGAGTCATCATGGAAAATGCTGTTTTCAAATTCGGCGCTTCGATTTTACTCAAATGAGTGCGGCAGATAAACGCCTTTTCCGCCAATTCAAACTGGGTCATCCCCCGCAGCTTGCGGTAATAGGCAATGTTCAGCCCTACCTCAATCAACCGATCCATCTTTGCCATCACCCCACGACTATTATAACAAGGCAGGCGGCAAACAAAAACAATCCACGTTTTTGCATATGCGTATGGATGGGCTGCTCATTCTCCTAACATACTCTTTACAAGAGACATAAGCAGCGTTCTCTGCTCGGCAGACAAACGGTATACCGTCTGTACTACCTCATCATTTAAAAGGCTCTGCATCGAGAGGTCACTGAAGAAATCAACCACCGGCAACTCCAGCGCATGGCAAAGCAATTCTATGCTTTCGACGGTGGGATTTTTATTTCCCTTTTCAATTTCTCTGACAAAGCTTTGGGATAATCCCGCACGGTCAGCAAGGGCATTGACGGACAGCCCTTTTAAAAGACGCAACGTTCTCAGGCGATTCGCAACATCCATCAACGTCCCTCCCTTTGCTATAATAGTAAACGAATTTCAGTCAAAAGATTACAGTTATAGAATTGACTATATAACGCTATAGTGATATTATGGGTATCGTGGTGATGTTTATGCCTTCCGTTTGCTTTCTCTGCGACTGTGATTCTCTGTCTCGTTCGTCCGCATCTCTCCGGGAAAGGCTCTCCGAATCCCTGGAAAATGCCGTCTATCAGGGCTACCACCATTTCCTGTGCGGTTTTGATGGGGAGGCCGACTGTATCTTTGCGGCTCTTGTTCTGGCCCTAAAAAAGGAATATCCCCGCATCCTTCTAGAGGCCTGCCTGCCTTACTACGAGGAATCCCTCTTCTCCACCCCGCCTTACCGGAACCTTTTGGCCCAATGCGACCAGATTATGTTTTTCTCCGAGAAGCCAGACCCGAACAGCCGGGAACGCCGGGACCTTGCCATGCTCCGCCGGTGCAGCCTGGCCCTTGTGGCGCTGGGCAGCGAAGAAGGAACGGATTTTACCCTCCGGCAGGCGCTTTTGGAGCGAGACCGGTTTCTAGAGCTGATCTAAGCAAAAAGGCCCGTGCTTTTGCACGGGCCTTTTTCGATTTTCTTTCAGTCCTCCAGCAGCTTTTTCATGAACTGCTCGGTGGAAACGCCGCTGGGGCGGTTAAACCGATTGAGCGCATACAGCTTCTCCGGGTCGCGGGTAACGTAATTGGGTTTTTCGTAGCAAGTAAGCGCCACGGTAAATCCCAGCTCTTTGAGCACCGGCACCGATTCTTCGCTGATATAGCCGTAGGGATAGGCAAACACAGTGGGAGTAATGCCGCAGTTCTCGCTCAAAAGATCCTGGGTCTTCATAAGATCGGCCCGCAGGGCGGCCTGGTAATCCTCGGTGCTTTCCCCCTTCCTCTTCGAACAGCCCCGGCGCTTATCTTGGCTGTGCATGTTATAGGTATGGCTGCCGATTTCAAAACAGCCGGAAGCGGCCAGAGTCTTGATGTCCTCCCAAGTCAGGTGGGCGTAATTGGGCTTGGGATCGGGCGTGTTGGAAAACCGTTCGGAATAACTGCCTACAATGTTGATTTCTGCCTTGGCCTGATGCTTTTGCAGGATGGGTAGCACATAGGTCAGGTTGTTGAGGTACCCGTCGTCAAAGGTGATAACCACCGGCTTTTCCGGGAGCGCCGCGCCGCTGTAAACATAGTCCACCAGTTCTTGCAGGAATATGGTGGTATATCCGTGTTCTTTCAGGTAAATCAGGTCGTTTTCAAATTCCGTGGGAGACACTACGTATTTTCCATCCATTTTCTGGTCCTTGAGCACACTATGGTACATAACGATGGGGACCTTTACGTGTTCCTCCTCCGGCACCGCGCAGTCGGCGGTGGCGATGGTAACCGCTGGAATGGAAATGCAGCACACTAGCAGCAGCATCCCCAGTGCCGCGATAACCTTCCACTTGATTTTGTAACAACGAAACATAGCGATCGCCTCTCCCTCCGCATAACTATATGCCAGAAGGGGCAACCGCTATGAATCGTTTTTGTTTATGCGTTTAGCAGTTCAAACTGGGAAGCGGAGGTATCTACCAGCTGACCGGTTTTGTCCGCCAGATCCAGAGTAAGGGTGGCGGTGTCCCCCGCCACTTCCACCTGCACCTTCGCCAGCAACCCGGCGTAATGCTTCTCTTCCAATGGCATGACGGAAAAGCCATTCCCCTTAAGTACCACATATCCGTACTCTCCCGCCACCGGCTCGATTTCCATAGTGACCGCACCATAACGCACGCTGTCATAGGAAACCCCGTCGCCCGTCACCTGAAGGTTCTGCGCGTACCGCAGCTCGCCCAGCAGGCTGGTGGCGACGGTAGAAGAAACCACGCTGCTTTCGGCCTGCACCATGCTTTTCTGATAAATCCGAAGAAGAGAGGGCATCAGCGCGGCAAGGCTGGCTGCCAGAATCCCCACCAAAGCTACCGCTGCGATCATTTCCACCAGCGCAAATCCCCGTTTGCCTGTTTTCCTTTTCCTGAACATGGCTTTCATCCGCCTTTCCAAGCGCTTATTTCTTAGCCCGGTAGGCCTTGAGCTGGCCCGCCTCAATCACCGTAACTCCGCAGGCGCCGCCGTTTAACAGCCCGTCGTCAAACTGGATGAGCATCTGGCCTTCCGTCCCCTCTGTCGCCGTTTCCGCCTGTTTGCAGTCGGTCTCGAAGGCTTCGTCCATTTCCTCGGCGGTGCGGTTCATTTTGCTGGCGGTGGAAAACATCACCGAGAAGGAGAGCACCACTAAGGAGATGAGCAGGATGCTCACCACCGCCTCTACCATGGTTTCCCCTTTTCGGCTGCGCCGCAATCGCTGTCGCTTCATGTTCCTGGCCTCACTTTCCCGCCGCAAACCGGTCGAACTGCCAACTAATTTCTGTTTTCGTCCCGTCTCCCGCCGGTCTGGTCACCGCGATGAAGTAGGCCGTCATCTGGTAGGAGTCCTTCTCCTCCTGAGCGCGGATCACCGCGGTCAAATCATAAGTGTTCGTCATAGTAAGCTCCATCTGCGCGTCCATACCGGGCACGCCGGTTACTGTCGCCGGATAGGTCTGTTCCCCAGCGCCGCCGGCCACCTTGGAAACCGCTGCCGCGGCAAATTTGGAAAGGGGTAAAGCATCGTCCCTGCTTGTGATCTGTATCTTCCCGTCCGGGGTTTGCTCCATCGTCAGCGTCAGTTTCTCCACCTGTTCTTTGAGCAGCTGCCCGGCAGACTTGGCCGTCAGGTACACCTGCTCTTCCCTGGCCGCCTTGCGGGAATCCCCCACATTGGACGAAGCGGACAGCAACACGCTCGATCCGATCAACAGGCAAAAGGACAGGAAAATCAGCACGATGGCAAGCGACGCGCCTGCTTTGCCGCGAAGCTGGTTTCCAAACCGTTTTTCCATTTCATCTGCCTCCTTCTTCATTTCCGCCCAGAGCGAAGCGGGCGGGCAGACACTCGGACGTCCGCGTCTTCCCTCTTCGCAATGGCAGCCGTTACCTGCAAGGGGGCAAGGGGATTGCCGCTCTGGTCATAGGGCCGGATGGTCAGCCGCACCTGCCGCAAAGCCGCTTCTTTGGCGAACGTGAAACCGAGCTGCGTCATGGTGGTCTGGGGCGCGTCCGGGGCGTTTGCCAGGACCTCGCCGCTTTGCGCGTCCACCGCTTCCGTCTGATAGCGCACGGCGCCACTCACCGGCTTCCAATGAAGGACCACCCGGTAGGCGGAGGCGGTGTCCTCCGCAGTGCTGGCGAGAATCCAGTCGGCAGACGGCAGAGAAAACTTCACCGTGCGGGTCGTAGGCGGAGAATCGGCCGTTTTCTTGGCGTCGGAGCCTTTTGCACATACGGTAGTCACTAAGCGGTCCCCGTCCTCCACCGCCCGGCTCAGCACTGCGGTATAGCCGAGGGCGTCCACTGCCGTCACCGTGCGGTAGGTACCTAGGTTGGCGCCCGTGCTGCTCTGATGCTCCAACACCACCTCATAGCCGTTGTTGTTCACTACCGCATCCCAGCGCAGGGCGGCGCTGGCGCCGTCCGCCGTTACCGTCAGGTTGGACGGGCTGGATAGCTGCAGATAGGGTACCGTCAGCGACGCGTCCATAGGGTTGGTCAGCTTGCGCAGGGTGTCGGAGGGTTCCACCGGCACATAAGAGGAATCGAAAACCGGGGTGACCCGCACGGTTAAAGTTTTGCCTGCGATTTTTACATAGGGCAACGCCATGTCGTAAGCGAAGACGCCCGACGTGCCCGCCAGGGAAACCTGCTCCCGCTTGACGATGGTGCTGCCGTCGAGCACCATCATCTCCAGTGAATCCGCCTGGGTCAGGGCGGCGCTGTAACGTACAATGGTATGGTAGGTGACGGCGGCGCCGTCCGCGGAAGTGGTCCCGCCGTCCAGGGATACCCCCAAAATCCGCCGCACTCCCAAATCCATGGGGATGGCTTCCAGGGTGGGAACGTCCCCATGGACCGCTTTGAGGGTCACCTTATTCGCCCGGTCTTCCGAAAGGGGCAGGATGTAGGAGGCGGCGTCTGCGGGAAGGGTGGCGGTAAGCGCTCCGTCCACATATAGCTCATACTGGGCGGCATTTGCCACCTTCGTCCAGGACAGGCTCGCCATCAAGGGCACCGCGCCGTCGTCCAGATTCGTGAGCGTCAGCACTGGCGCGGGCAAAGGCGGCACCACCGCTTGGCCGCTGACGGCCGGGTCCGAATCCAGGTATGCCTTACCCAGCAGCTGGTCGGCGTACCCGTCTGTCACCACCAAAAACTCCCATTTGCGCCCAGCATAGAAGCTGTCTAGCGTGACCGACGCGGTAAGCTTGTCGGTGGAAAGGAGGCGGGAACGGTTGCTGGTCCCCTGCTCCTGGATATAGACGGTATAGGTCTTGGCGTTCTCCACCGCGTCCCACTTCACCGTGCTGGTGATGGGATAGGAGACAATCTGCTCGGGGATGGAAACCTGCACGTTTTGAGGTGCCGCCAATTGGTCGGTGACCTTGTGGGGGTTATCCACAAGTTCCGGCAGCCCGTCGGACATCCGCCGCCGCCAGGCGGAAGACCCCTCCGGCAGGCCGGTGTTAAGCAGGCTGATAATGGACTGGTACTGTTCCGCCCTGGCCGGTCCGTCGGAATAATTGGTGTTTTGGATGACGTCGCTGGCATAATACGTGTCCTGGACGCCGGAAAGCTGGTCAAAGGAATAGCCGTAAGTATTTTGAGGCTTTTGCCCGTTTCTGCCGCTGCCCAGGGTGACGCCGGATACTTGCCCCACGTCGTAGGCGGTGTCGTTGAGCTGGTACTTGTTGTTCTGGTTTCCAGCCCGCAGCTTGACACTCAAACCCACTGCCGGCAGCGTCTGGTAAACCACGCGGTTGAAGTTTGTATAGGTGTAGTCGGACCGGTCGTTCATGTAGGAACTGTTGTTGGGATTGATGACCGGCGTCAGGCCGTGCTGATAATAGCCGCAATTGCGGATGAAGCTGGTATCGCTGCCGTAGTGGACGCCCACGATGCCGCCGATCTTGTTGTTGCTGTCGATCTGGCCGGTAGGAGTCAGGCTGGTGGTGTTATTCACACGGCGGTAATCGCTTTCGATCCGGCCGGAATTGTAGCAGTTATAAATCTGCCCGGCGTTTAAAGCCGCGATGCCGCCGGTGTTGTTGCCCCGGTTGTGAGGCACCTGGTCGGGGGTATAGTACTTGATACAGACAACGTCGCTGTTGTTATAGCTCGAGTAAATCTTTCCCGTCATGGCGTTGTATCCCACCACCCCCCCGATGGACATGGTGGTAGGCCCGTGGCTGCTGGTGCCGGTGACCAAGCCGCCGTCCCGGTAGCAGTTTTGAATCAAGCCCGCGTTGTACCCGGCGATGCTCCCCATCATCAGATGTGGAAGCTGGGTGCCGGAGAAGTGCATGTTCATATCCTTGCTGTTGAGCACCGCAAGATTGCGCACCACGCCGGTTTCCCCGATGGTGGCGAACAGACCGGTAAAGAAACTGTTGGAGGTGGTGGCTTCGATTTCCATGGCAAGGCCGGTGATGACATAACCGCCGCCGTCGTAATAGCCGCGGAACATCCCCTGCCAGCTGTTGGCGCTGGGGTTGTCGTTCATATTGCCCACGGAGGAAATTTCCTGGTTGTCAAAGGGCTGGCCGGTGCCGTAGGCGTAATTGACGCCGGTGCCGCCCACCGAATAGAACATCCGGCCGATGGGATAGAAGAGCCCGTGCATATCCTTGCCGCTGCTTATGCCGGTTTTTTGGTCGTACCGGTCGGAAATAAAGTCGTTTGTTAGGCTGATGACATTCGTCTGTACGAAATTCGCGTCCAGGCGGTACTTGACCGCCTCCAGATGGGCGGGCGAACTAACCTGGTAAGCCTGGGCATAGCTGCCGTCCCCCTTTTGGATGGTTTCCATGACCACCTTGCCGGTTTCGTCCAGGTCGTTGGCAAAGTCGGTGTGGGCGTAATGGGTGCGGCTGGCCAGAAGGTTGCCGTTCTCCGAATATGCATAGAGCGTAATTTTCAGCCGCCCTCGATACCGGTTGAGACCTTTGTCTTGTTCCAGAAGGAAATGGGAGACGTCCAAATACCCACCCGCCGGCTGCTCCACAAGAAAGCCGCTGGCGTCGATAGGGTCGAAGGCCTGGAACAAATTGCGGTTCCCAGCCGAAGCCGTCATGCCGTAGGCAGGGTCGCCCGCGGTGGGCAGGTTCCCTTCCACGAACAGCTTGTAGCTGGACGCTCCGGGATATTTCAGCCAGCTGATTTCCAGATTCTCCGAGTTGGTTAGAATGGAATGGAATGCATGGGTGTCGATGGCTTCCTCAAAGGGCGTGCGGTGAAGATTTTCCGCCATACGCAAGGAGGCAAACGGGAAATAATAGTTTTCCGCCGTTTTCGTGAAGGCGTAGACATTGTTGCCGTTGGCGCAAAGGCGGGGCAGCATGGTGGCCGGGCTTTTCAAGTCCGCCCCGGAAAGGGATTCGCACACGGCGGCGTTCGACCAGAAGCCGCTCTGCCCGATGGCCTCATGCTGCACGCTAGCCACCGACGCGCAGTAAGCGGCTGTACCGTCGTTTTGCCCGACGATGCCGCCGGAAGTTCCTGACTGCATATTTCCCACGTAGCCCAAAGAGCTGGAATACCGCACCGTGGAGCCGGACTGGTTAACGCCTACGACGCCGCCAACCACTCCCTTCGCGGAGACGGGGGTGACCATGCCGTATTCGTCCACGCTCTTCACCAGTACCCGGCCGGTATTGTAACAGGAATCTACCGTTCCCCGGCGGTTATCCCCCAGGACGCCGCCGATCTTCAGGTCGGAAGCTCCCTCGCTTGTCCCCACGGCGCCGGCGTTGTAGCTCAGGGTCACCATCGCTTCCATGCCGTCGTTACGGCCCACCAGGCCGCCGGCGGTGGCGCCGGCATCTCCGGCAATCCGCGCGGTGTTCAGGCAGCCGGTCACCGTTGCGGCATTTTCGCCCACGACGCCCCCCACCGTACCGCCGGCGGGAACCCACAGCTTAGACGGGGTAGACATAAGGCCCGAAAAATCGGAAAGGTCGGAGGTATGAGGAGCGGGGCCAACCGTACACGCCTTGACTCTCCCGGTGTTTTTAGCGGCAATACCGCCCACAAGGGCATTGGACGAGGTGGATTCAATCACCGGCATGCGCAGGACTACCTCCTGCACTACCCCGGCGTTTTCCGCAAAAAGGCCCGCCTGCCGCTGAGCAGAAAGCAGGGTAAGTCCCCGGATTTCCTTTTGGTTGCCCTGATAGGTGCCGGTGAACGGCGCTACGGTTTCCGGGGCGCCTTTCTCCCAGATCTGTCCGATGGGTTTGTGGTAATTGCTCACGCCTTTGGAACCGGCGTACACCCCGAAATCAATCTGGTTTGTCTGGGAAAACACGTCCGCCAGATAATTGGCGGCTCCGGTGCTTTTCCCGACGTTTCGCAGCTGACGGGGAGTGCGCGTTTCAAAAGGATGGGAAACGCTGCCCAAGGTCCAGGAGCCGACGGCGGTTGCATTTCCGAAATGAGGATTGAACTTCACCGACGTATAAAGGCTGGTGGAAATAGGCGGCTGATCCGCGTTCTGGTCGTACACGGTGCGGTCGCACCGCACCGCCGCGGTATAAAATCCGCTGCCGCTCACGTGGAGCCTATCCAAGGGATTGGGGTACAGGTAGACGAAATAATAGAAAATGCCGTTTTCTTCCGCAATGGTAATCTCGAAATCGTCTTTTTCCAGGCCAAAGGCGTTGGCCGGCACGTTTACCGTGAACTTGGGGTTGTTGGGATTGGGGACCCCGTTGTCGGTAGCCGCAATCTCGAGGACGAGAACCGGGTCCTCTCCGTCGTTCTGGCGGAAGGGGCCGTCGTAGAACTCCAGGCGGTAGGGCTCGTCGTCTTTGAAATGATTGGGCTGCATGGCCGGGAAGCTGAAGACATACCGCTCGTTATAGGCGGGGGTGTTTTCTTCCAGGTTGGAGGTGAACGCCCCGCCTGCACGGTATTGTTCCTCATACCGGCTCCAAATGGGCAGATAGGGAGGCGGCAGCTGTTCAATTTCCGGCCACTCCCGATAATGCTTCATACCCACAAGCTGGGGATAGGGATACCCTTGCGGGTCGGAGCTGTCTTCCCGCGCCTGCATCCAGACATCCGCGCCGAATCCCGGATAGTAGACAAAGGCATCGCCGTCAAATTCCGTCATGGCCGCATAGGTCAGGCCTTCCGGGGAATCCGGATCTCCCGCCACCGTGTACACCCATTTCGCCGCGTTATAAATGGTCTGCTGAAGAAAAGCCGTGTTCTGGATGGAATCGGGCGCTGCGTTCTGATTGACGCCCGCGATGCCGCCGATGCGGCTAAGGACCGCTTCCTCCAGCACCTGGGTGGAATTCGCGAGCATCGCGTTGACATAGGAGGTGCGGATGACGCCGTTCGACCAGTTGGACCCCACCAACCCCCCCACTTCATGCGCTTCGGGTATAGTGGTCTTAATGTTGACAAAGAACTCGTTGTCTTTCGTCTCACCAAAGTTAACGTAGCAGTTTTCCACCACGCCGTCGTTTGCGCCCACCAGGCCGCCCACTATACCGTTTCCTTCCACGGTGGTGGACGATGCATAGCACACATGGATATGCCCCTCGTTAATCCCGGCCAAAGCGCCGGTATATTTCCCGCCGCCTGCGGCCTCGCCGTCCACCAAGGCGATCTTCGTCAGCTCTCCCGAGCGGCCCACCCGGGTGAACAGACCCAGATTTTCCTCCTCCCCGCCAAAGCGCAGGCCGGAGATAAAGGATCCGCCCCCGTCGTACCGGCCCTCAAATACGTCAGAAGTTTCCGCCTCCTTGAGCAAAACCCCGCTGGCGTTGCGAGACGGATAGTTCTGAAACGCGGCAAAATCGAAAAGGTCCGGCTGCCAGGTAAAATCGGCGGTTTGCAGGTAGCGATAGTCCGCCGCGCCGTAGCGGACGTTGTTAAAATGCCGCAGGTTTGCCACCCGACGGACCGTCTCTTCCTGCGTCACCGCCTCGGAAGCATAATAGGAATGCTCCACGTTGGACTGGCCCTTCTGGGTGGGCGAACCTGCGGCCCGGACTTCCACCACCGCCATAATGTTCCCGGAAGGGATGGTGGGATAGGCTTCAAAGATGCTCATGCCCCCGTCCTTGCCCACTAGTTCGTCCAGGACCAGGGTGAACTCGTTCTTATCAATGTCATAGGTCAGAGAATGGGACAGTAAGTTCTCGGTCACTTCGCCGGTCATGCTGCCGTTTTGGTCATACACGGGCGTGCGGGTGATGAGAGTCTGCTGTCCGCCCGGGAGCATGGGGGTCTTGGAAAGCAGGATGTTGGACAGCTCCAGGTAAGGGGCTCCCTTCCCGTCGGAAGACAGAATCTTGAGGGTATAGGAAATATTCATTCCCATGCTGCCCGCCGGTTCGCAGTCGTTCCAGGTAACCAGGAGCTTTTCGCCGTTTTGAATCTGAGGCCGGGGCCGTTCCGTCCCACTCACCGGCGCACCGGTGGGAGTGTCCCCATAATAGCCCACCCGGCGCTGCTTGAGGTCGTCATAGGCGCGCGCGGAGACATTCACCACACCCGTGCGGCCATCGCCGCCCTCGGTGTAGCTCAAAGAATCCGCCCGGTCGCTGTAAAGCGCCGCGTACACCAGCCCCGTTTCCCGGTTGAATTCCACGGTAAAGCAGCCGTCGAGCAAGCTCTTGTCCATCAGATACGGCTCGATGAATTCCACCAGCTTCTCGCTTTTGCCCGCATTTTTGCTGACGGTCATGTACACAAGGTTCCCTTTGGACTCCTCAAACGCTTCTGATACGCCGGAAAGGGACACGTTCTCCATTGTCCCGCCGGTACCGGGCGGGTTGTCATAGAACGCCTCTTGAAGCGCATCATTGAACTCGCCGCTGTTTTTGTACGTCATCAGGGCGTCCTGCATGGCGAGAAAGACGGTTTTCGCCTTGTCGTTGAGGCCCTGCATTTCGTTGTTGACCTGGTAGGTCAGGATGCTCGGGATGGCGATGGCGGCCAATATTCCAATCACCGCTGCGGTAATTACCACTTCCACTAAGGTAAATCCGTGTTTTCTCCGCCTGCATGTAGAAAGGAACGCAAAAAAAGAGCCCATGATGTCCTCCTTTTCGCCCACGTCGGACAGGAACCTCGATATGTATTTTTATTGTATCAAATTTCGCCACATAACACAATGACTCTGGCACATTTCCCATCAAAATCAGCTAAATTTTGTGGATGATTTCCAGTTTGTTGGGTTTTGCCGTTGGAAAGGCTGTCCCTCCTTATCCACCATACGGAAGGACGCGCCCTCTTATTCCCTTATTTTTCCTATGGAAGACAAAAAAAGCCCGGAGCTTCTGCTCCGGGCTTTTTTCTCATTCGGTGGGAAACGGCCGCAAAAGCCGCGTCTTACTCCGCGTCGTCCGCGTTCTCCCAGTTGTGCCAGACGCTTTGGACGTCGTCGTTGTCCTCAAGCATTTCCAGCAGCCGGCCCATCTTCACAATCAAATCCGGGTCTGTAATCGCAGTATAAGTGTCTGGCACCTGCTCCACGTCCGCGGAAACAAAGGTGTATTTCCCCGCAAGCTCGTCACGGATGGCGGAGAAATCCTCCGGCTCGGTAAAAATTTCAAACACGTCTCCGTCCGACTGAAAGTCAGACGCGCCTGCTTCCAGCGCAGCTTCCATAACCTCGTCTTCGTCAAGACCTTCCGCCTCAATGACGATAACGCCCTTCTTCTGGAACATAAAAGACACGCAGCCGGTAGTGCCCAGGTTGCCGCCGAACTTGTCAAAATAATGGCGCAGGTCGCCGGCCGTGCGGTTGCGGTTGTCGGTGAGGGTTTCCACAATCACCGCTACGCCACTGGGACCATAACCCTCGTATTGGATGGCCTCATATGCGTCGGAGTTCCCTTCGCCGGACGCCTTTTTAATGATGCGGTCAATGTTGTCGTTGGGAACGTTGTTGGCCTTCGCCTTGGCAATGGCGTCCTTTAAGCGGGAATTGACCGCCGGATCACCGCTGCCGCCTTCTCGTACCGCCATGGCAAGCTCGCGGCCGATCTTCGTAAAAATCTTCGCCTTCTGGCCGTCGGTTTTTTCCTTTTTGCGTTTGATGTTGTTCCATTTCGAATGTCCAGACATACTTTCATCCCCCGTACAAGATAGCAATGCTTATTCAATTATCAGACGTTTAATTTTATCATAGCTTTCAGAAAAGTACAAGTATTCCCCTTGCTTTTCCCAGCGGCCCGGGCGATTTTTTGCATAATCTCCCCGTTCCGCTTCCGGCCGAATGTTTTGCACGAAAAACAGCCCGGCTCCATCCCCTCCGCAAAACCCACAACCGCCGAACATAGCCCTCCCCGGTCGATGCGGTCATTCTGCAGGAGGCTCAGCTCGCCGCTGCAGCAGGGCTTGGAATAGTCCCGTTTGACATAAGCCTTCTGTTCAGGTCTCTTCTCAGCAAAACTCTTTATGATGGAAAACCGGCTTCCGTCTCAGGTTCGCCCGGTTCCTTCTTTCTTCTCTAAGCCTGCACCAAAAGCGCCGCCGGCAGAATTGCCGG
>NZ_JBBMFD010000017.1:0-60242 GCF_040096205.1 Solibaculum intestinale
TTTGTCAGCGGAACAAAGGTCAAATGCAGGTGGGGCGTTTTCTCGTCCATGTGTACCACCGCCGACACGATATTTTCCCGTCCTACCCGGCCAATGAGGAAGTCCGACGCCCTTTGGAAGAACGCCTGTATCTCCTTTGGGGATTTCCCCTTAAAAAACTCCGGGCTGGCGGTTATCAGCGTATCGACAAACCGTGTGCTGTCCTTGCGGGTTCGGCACCCGGCCTGCTCAATCCGGCTCTGAATGAAGTGGTAATAGCGTCCCTCCGGCTTGACGATATGGAAGTTGTATTTGCTCCGGCTTGTGTCAATGTCGGGATTGCTGGCATACTGTTCTTTCTGTCTTTCGTGATGGGCTTCCAGCGGCCTTGCCGGGTTGCCCTTGTGCTTCTCAAACCGTAAAATTGCGTGTTGTGCCATTCTGCTCCTTTCCCCATTCCTTTCCTATCCGGGGTTTTCCACAGGGAAAATCCCGCAGAAAATAGCTCGGATAGGATTGGAATGGATAGAATATAAATCAATCTTTTTATCTTTGTATTTCTATATACCGTCCGGTTTTCGTACGTCTCAGGAGTGATTTCCGTACTTCATGGGTACGGTTTTCAGTCCTCCGGCGTACCAGAACCGGATTTCTTGAAGTCGGTGTTTGGAACCGCTTCATAGGATTTTGGGAAAATGCGGTTGGGTTTTCCACAGCCCTGCTTCTGGATCTCCACCAGTCCGGCGTATTGCAGTTCCCGCAGGGTATTCACCGCTTTCTGCCGCCCACAATGGAGCAGTGTGACCACTTCACAGATAGGGTAATACAGGAAAATCCGTCCGCAGTCATCCGCCCACCCATTCTTGCGGGATAACTCTGTCCGGCGCAGGATAAAGGCGTACAGAACCTTTGCCTCGTTAGACAGGGCCTTGAATGTGGGGGCTTCAAAGAGGAAATTCGGGAGCCGGGTGAAGCTGAACGCCTTTTCCGGCTGATGGATATAGATGGTATTTGTCATAGTGCGTTTTGTGGACGGTTAGAAGCCCGTTTTCCGGGGCGGGCGATACTTTATACCACCTGCCCCGGTTTGGGGCTTGCAAAGCCTGATAAATCAAGGCTTTTTTCGCTCCTAACTGTCCACAGCAGACCTCCTTTTCCGTTCACTTTCTGTTTTCTGCCGCCTGTGAACTCTGGCGGCACAGCCGGGGCAGTATTTTGCCCGGTTGGATTTGGGGACGAACACGCCACCGCAGACCGCACAGCGTTTCAAGTCCTTATCCCGGAAAATCCCCGCTTCCAGCGTTCCGTCCAGCGGCAAGACCGCCCAGCGGAACCACTTACAGCAGACCGAGAAAGAAACTGTCTGCGGGCAGGTGCAGGTGTCCCCATCGTCAAGGACAATGCAGTTGCCGTCCTCACAACAACAGCACTCCCGGCGTATCAGGCTGGCCGCCTGTTTCCTCTGCGCCGGTGTCATGCGGTAAAGGGAACCGTCCGGCCTGCGTTCCAGCGGCGGCAAGTTTTTATAGGGGTTATCTTTCATGCGTTCCCTCCATTTTGCTTTCCGTTGCCGTTTTCCCCGAAAAGGTTTCCTGCCTCGTCGTCGCAAGCTGCGTATCGTTCGTTTCACCGCAAGCGGCAAAACTCACTCGCTCCGCTGCTCCTCCTCTCCCCACAAAGCCATGCGGCTTTGCGGGGGCCCCGACAATAGCGGCGTGTTCCGGCGTTGGCACGCTCCCCATACTTCGGGACATTTTGTCCCGAAGTCCGGCTCCTTGCGGTGCTTCCCCAGCCGGGGTATTCCTTTTCGGACGGTCATTCTGTTTTCAAGGTGCTGTCCATCGATGAACTACCCTAAGTCTACACGAAAAAAATGCAATCCCCGGAATTTTGCGAGAATTGCATTTTGATGAAGTTTACACTTTGGAAATTGCATTTTTTGCAATCATTCTGTATAATGGAAGTATGCGGAGGAGGTGCGTATCTATGGCTTTACCCGGAACACCCGGACAGCGGATTTCCGATTTATGCAACGGGAACCACATCACACAAAAGGAACTTGCGGAGAAGATAGGGGTTTCCGCTTCCCAGTTGAGCCGCATTGTCAGCGGCGAAACGAGAACGGTCAGCAGTGATATTCTCATAGGCGTGGCAAAGGAATTTAAGGTATCGACAGACTACATACTGGGCTTATCCACCGTGAGCGTCCGTAAAAGCTACGATATTTCTGAATTAGGCTTGTCCGAGGGAGCCGTGAGGGGGCTCGTGACGGGTGCTGTTGATGTGCAAATCCTCAACCGCCTGTTGGAACACAGGAATTTTCCTAAGCTGATAGATTTGATACGGATTTATTTTCAGGACACAGCGGCAAAAGGCATAACAGCAAGAAACCAGCTTATCGAGATAGCAACGGCTTCCCTGTCCGACCTGATGAAAGAACACCCGGAACACCGGGCGGAAGCAAAGCAGGATTTACAGCTTTTGAACGCCCAGAAGATGGGGGAACATGAGGCGGAGATTGAGAAAATCAAAAATGTGTTCCTTGCTATCCTGCGGGATATTAAGAAAGACATTGACAACGGGGAACAGCCGGGAGAAGCTGTGACCGCCGCGATGTTCCAAGCCATGCGGGACGCATTGGCGGAACAGAAGCAAAACCCGCTTTCCATTGACGATGTAGCGGCGATGGTTGCCGGACAGATCGGACAGCTTGCACCGATGGATGAAGAAACTGCCGACCTGTTCAAGCAGTTGGCAAAAAAGATGATGAAAGGAATAGAATAATAGCCTGTTATTCGAGATAATAATATGCCATTAGTAAAGCATGACTACCCTGTTTTAGAGTACGATACCGCATCAAAAGCTGTTTTTCAGCCGGGAAATGGGAAAAAATGTTTTCCTGCAAAAGCAGTGTTTGCTTTTTTAGGAGACGAGGTTGAAAATTATGCACATACCCATGATGGAATACAGATAGATGAATTTGAAAGTGCAACAAGACGATATCCTATTTATGAATGTCTTTATAATCAGGAGAAAATATGTCTATGTCCGGCTCCTGTGGGAAGTGCTGCTGCCGTCCAAGTTTTAGAATATTTAATTGCAGGGGGTGTAACAAAGATTATTTCCGTCGGCTCCTGCGGCGTATTGGAAGACATCCCGGAAAATAGATTTTTGATACCTGTTTCTGCATTGAGAGATGAGGGAACATCTTACCATTATCTTCCTCCCTCCCGAGAAGTAGAGATTTCAAAGGCTGGTATAAATGCGATTGAATCTGCTTTAAGCCAAAAGAATATACCATATTGGGAAGTTAAAACATGGACAACAGACGGTTTTTATCGAGAAACAGTAGAAATGGTTCAGTATCGGAAAGAAGAGGGATGTCAAGTAGTAGAAATGGAATGTTCCGCATTGGCGGCGTGTGCAAAATTTAGAAAAGTTACATGGGCTATGCTGCTTTTTTCAGCCGATACTCTTGCAGACCCTCATAAATACCAAGAAAGAGAATGGGGAAAAACAAGTATATCCATAGCCTTAGAATTAGCCTTAGACGCTGTTTTATCAGTTGTTGAGGAGTAAAAATAAATACATATAGGAGTTACAATGAATATAAATGAATTTCCACAACAAGTAAATCAAGTTATTTCAATAGCAGAAACCATATTACAAGGTCAAATATTGGGGATATATTTATATGGTTCAGCAACAATGAATGGGCTGCGTCCAGATAGTGATATAGATATACTGATAATTACTAAACAAGAATTGAGTAATTCAATCAGAGCAGATCTAACAAAGCAATTATTGAAAATTTCTGGCTCCGTAGGCTGTATTGAAAAAAGACCTTTAGAGGTAACTATTATCAATCAATCTGATATTGTTCCGTTGCAATTTCCGCCAAAATGTCAGTATATGTATGGTGAATGGCTAAGGGGAGAGATGGAAGCAGGAGAATATCCGCAAGCCTGCAATGACCCAGATATAATGATTTTATTATGGCAAGCAAGAAAAAATAGCATAACTTTGAAGGGGGCGGAAAGCAAAGAGCTTATTCCCGCTATCCCATTTCACGAAATTAAAAAAGCAATTCGGTTTTCTTTACCTGGTTTGATTTCCAGCTTTAAGGGTGATGAAAGAAATGTGTTATTAACCTTATCACGAATGTGGTTTACTTTAGTAACAGAAGAAATCACGACAAAAGATGTTGCCGCAAAATGGGTAATTTTAAAATTGCCGGAGAGATTTCCCCCCCTGCTAACAACGGCAAAGGAAGCTTATTTGGGAAATTTGTCTGATGAATGGGAGACAGTAGAAAAGGAAGCGATGGCACTTGTAGAATATATGAAAAAACAAATTGAGGAATTACTTAGAACAGAGTAGCAAAGTTAGCGGGGCCAATCAACGGTCAAGATGAACGGCGCATAAATGCGCCGCCGTTGACAGTCCCGCCCGTCTTTGCTGATGGGCAATCAAGGCGGGAAAGCCCTAAAATGGCTTCACACCTATTTCAATAATTGGAGGAGATAAAAATGAGATCAGAAAAGGAAGTTTATGATATTGTTTTGAATTTTGCAAAAACAGACAAACGCATTCGCATGGTTACTTTGGAAGGATCTAGAACAAATACAAATATTCCGCCTGATGATTTTCAGGATTTTGATATTACTTTTTTTGTTACGGATATGGACAGCTTCACAAGTGATGATAAATGGCTAGATATATTTGGTGAAAGGTTGATTCTGCAAAAGCCGGAAGATATGGAATTATTTCCAGCTGTAGAAAAGGGATTTTCATATTTAATGCTGTTTACTGATGATGTTAAGATAGATTTAACTTTGCTGCCGCTGGAACTGATAGACGAGTATTTTACATGGGATAAACTGGTAAAGTTACTGTTGGATAAAGACAACCGTATCGTAAAGCCGCCAATACCAACGGATATAGACTACCACTTGCAGAAGCCTACTCAAAGAATGTTTGACGATTGCTGTAATGAATTTTGGAATACTACAACATATGTAGTAAAGGGCTTATGCCGCAAAGAAATTCTTTTTGCTATTGACCATATGAATGATATAGTACGAAAAGAATTGCTTCGCATGATTTCCTGGCTGATTGGTATCAAACAGGGATTTCATTTCAGTTTGGGAAAAAACTATAAATTTATGAAGCAATATGTCCCAGAGGAATTGTGGGAACGACTTATGTCTACTTATAATATGGATTCCTATCCCCATATGTGGGAATCCTTTGAACAATGTATGGCATTGTTCCGGGAGGTTTCGTCAGAAGTGGCATGCCAGTTGGATTACCAGTATCCACTATATGATGAAAAAATCAGTAATTATGTGATTCGGCAAAAGAAAAAATATGGCATTGAAGATGATAACAAATAAAATTTTTTCAATCGAAAAAATTTATTTTGATTATTCAATTTTGAAAAACTGAATACCTCAAAATCAGAAAGAGCGCGGCCAAGCACTTTGAGGGATTGGCCGCCTTGTCCACCCATCCAGCGGGGCGGCGGGCGGCGGTCAAGGCCGGGTGTAACCCCGTTCATTTCAGCCTTGACGGTTGCCCGCTGTCCTGCTACTTTTCCGGGAGTGTGGCCACAACTTCGGGACACTTTGTCCACAAGTCGGAGCGTAGGACGAGGGACGGGGGCTTTCATATACGCCCTGTCTGCTGATGAAACCAGACCTGCGCTTGCGGCTCCACGCCACGCAAGCACAGCCCTGTTTTCTTGCCGCTTCAAATCTTGCCGCTTCAAATGCCCTTGCCCTCCCCGGCGGCAACGGCATTTTCACGACAACGCCGACAGAGCGTATAACACACTACACTTTGCTTCGCAAAGTCGTGTGCCAAATGGGGGCGTTGCCCCCTTTGGAAACCCCCACAAGAAAAGGCGATATGCTACCCCTCCACGGGGCGCATACCGCCTTTTCTTGTTATCCAGCCCTCCGGCTGTATTGGTTGAGCAAAAGTCAGCGTGGGATTGGTGTGGTATCTTTATCTAAGTGAACCCCCAGCGGACTATCCATACGCAGAAACCTTTTCAGCTAAGCACCTTTGGACAGGTGAAAGCAAAAGTCGAGGGCTGGGTGTTTTTGCAAAGGCTGGCGTAAAAATAAGTGAGAATTATTGGCCCAAATATGTGCTGCGAAATTTTTTATCGGTACGCGTACAGGAATCCTTCGATTTAATAGCAGTTTGGGCATGCAATCCCTATATCGAAGAATATTGCATTTATCAAAGCATCAACTTAGACCGCATAACGGAAACCAGCGTCATTATAGGCGATCTAAATAGCAACAGCATTTGGGATCGTGCACATGGAATGAGAAATCATACCAGAGTAGTTAAGGAATTAGAGCAAAAAGGATTGCACTCTGCTTATCATCTAATGACAGGGGAAAAGTCCGGCAAAGAAACGTCACCGACATTCTATTTGCATCGGCATCTCGACAAGGGCTTTCATATTGATTATTGTTTTTTGGCGCCGTCACGCCTGCGAAAAATTAGCATTTTAGATAATACATGGACAAGCTATTCCGACCATCTTCCACTTTTGGTGGAATTAGAGTAATATACATATGCCCATGTGGAGACGGTGGCGCGGCTGACAAAATAAGCCCCTATTTGCATGTGCCGGGCTGGTTTTGGGCCAAAGCAGGGGGCGGCTGAAACTTCTTCGGAAATGAGCGGTGATCACGTGAAGAAAAAGCGGGTTGCTTTTTTAAAAAAACATGCGGTTTTGGTGGCGGCGGCCGTCTGCGCGGCGGCTTCCGCCTTTTTTGTGCCGCCCGACAAAACCTATTTCTCCTACCTGGACCTGCGGGTGCTATGCCTGCTTTTTTCGTTGATGGTGGTGGTTGCAGGGCTGCAAAGCTGCAACGTGTTCGCCGTTTTGTCCCAAAAGCTTTTGCAGGGAAAGCGGAAGTTGCGGGCTTTGGTGCTTTTATTGGTGCTGCTCCCGTTCTTTTCTTCCATGCTCATCACCAACGACGTAGCCCTGATTACCTTCGTTCCCTTCGCCATTCTAGTGCTCAGCTTGCTGGGAGAGCGTCGACACTTGATCAAAGTGATTGTTTTGCAGACGATAGCGGCCAATTTGGGTAGCATGGCCACCCCCTTCGGCAATCCCCAGAACCTGTATTTGTACACCACCTTTTCCATTTCTCCGTTGGACTTTCTGCTTATTATGGGGAAGTTTACCGGGTGCAGCCTTTTGCTGCTTCTATTGTGCGGATTTCTCTTCCCCAAGGAAACCTTGACCGTCCGCTTTCCAAAACCGGCCGCAGTATCAAGCAGGCTGGACGTAATCCTCTACGGGATGCTGTTCGTCTGCTGTCTGCTGGCGGTTTTGCATGTCCTGCCTTATCCGGCGGCGGTGGTATTGGTCGCAGGCGTTGCTTTATGGAGAAACCCGTCCCTTCTCAAACGGGCGGACTACGGCCTGCTCCTCACCTTTGTCTTCTTTTTCATTTTCTCCGGGAACATGGGGCGCATCCCTTTTTTCCAGGAGATGTTCTCCGGCTTTCTGAGCACGGCCCCGGTGGCCACCGCCATTGTCAGCAGCCAGGTCATCAGCAACGTACCCGCCGCCGTGCTCCTTTCCCGGTTTACCGGGGACGGGGCCAGTCTGCTGATTGGGACGAACTTAGGAGGGCTGGGAACGCTGATCGCGTCTCTGGCAAGCCTGATTTCCTTCCAGTTCTACGGGGCAGAGGCGGACGCAAAGCCGCTGCGGTATTTGGGAACCTTTACCCTTTTTAACCTGGGGTTTCTGGCGGTTCTCTGGCTGATGACCCTCCTGTGAGGAAAAAATGGAAATAAAGTGTCGTTCTCACCAGAAAAAAGGCCGGTTTCCGGCCTTTTTTCTTTGAAAACCATCACAGATGTGAAGCTTTTGTTAAATTCCGGATTCCGAAGTAGACAGAGGACGGAAAAAAGCCTATTATATGTGATACACATGTAAATGAGGCTGGCGAACAGCACCAGACAAGGGGGGAGAACGGTGGAGCTGCGGCTTTTCCGCGAGCAGGTGCTGCGGGACATTCAATTGACCAAGACGTATATGGAAAAGGCCATGGATCCAGTGGTTCAGTCGGAAGGGCTGACGGTTTTGCAGGCGCTGGTGCTTTTGGGCCTTGAGCAGGGAACCGTCGACAACGTAAGCTCCCTGTGCCACGCCACCGGGATGGGGCAGGCCAACGCGTCCAACCTCTGCAAGAAGATGGAGCGGGAAGGCTTTCTGCTGCGGGCCCGCGGCAAAGAGGACGCGCGGGTGGTAACCTTACAGCTGGCGGACCGGGGAAAGGACGCCTTGTCCCGGATAAAGAAAAAGTTTCAGGCGTATGACGCCGTGCTGCAAACCATTCCACCGGAGAAGTTCGACGCGGTCCTGGGGGGCATTGCGGCCGCCCAGGAGATTCTGCGCCGGATTCTCGCATATCAGCAGGCAGACAAAGGAGGCACGCAATCATGCTAGAACTCAAGCATATTCGAAAAACTTACCGGGTAGGAGACATTGAAACCAAAGCCCTCGACGACATCAGCGTGGCGTTCCGGCAGAAGGAATTCGTGGCGATTTTGGGAACCAGCGGGTCGGGAAAGACCACCTGTCTGAATATCATCGGCGGGCTCGACCGGTACGATTCGGGCGAGCTTGTCATCAAGGGGAAGAAAACCTCTGATTTCAAGGAGCGGGACTGGGACGCCTACCGCAACAATTCGGTGGGGTTTGTTTTCCAGAGCTACAACCTGATTATGCACCTGAGCATTGTGGAGAACGTGGAGCTGGGTATGACCTTAAGCGGCGTGTCTTCCGAAGAAAAGCGTAAGCGGGCGCTGCAGGTGCTTGAGCAGGTGGGCCTAAAAGATCATCTGCACAAAAAGCCCAATCAGCTTTCCGGCGGTCAGATGCAGCGGGTGGCCATTGCCCGGGCCTTGGCAAACGACCCGGAGATCCTTTTGTGCGACGAGCCTACCGGCGCGCTGGACACCGCCACAAGCCTTCAGATTATGGACTTAATCCAGTCGGTGGCCAAGGACCGGCTGGTCATCATGGTCACCCATAACCCGGAAATTGCGGAAAAATACGCCGACCGGATCATCCGGTTTCAGGACGGCAAAATCATTTCCGACAGCCATCCTCACCAGGAGCGGCCCAAGCCGGATATGTTTACCCTGAAAAAGACCAGCATGAGCTTTTTCACTGCCCTCAAGCTCTCCTTTAACAACATCAAAACCAAGAAGGGCCGCACCTTTCTTACCTCCTTTGCCTCCAGCATCGGCATCATCGGCATTGCGGTCATTCTAAGCCTTTCCACCGGCTTTCGCACCCAGATCGACCAGTTCCAGCAGGATGCCATGGCCGAATTCCCCATCTTTATTTCCCAGAAGGCGGCCGAGGTGGATATGGACACCATGATGGAGCAGTCCAAAAAGATGCAGGATCAGGTCAAGGGCGCGGGGGAATACTCCGATTCCAAGGAGGTCTACCTCTATGACCCGTCCGAGTCCCAGATCATGCACCAAAATGTCTTTACCGACGAATATATGGATTATCTCAACGGGATCGACCCGGAAATCTGCAGCGGCATCGGCTATACCCGTATCGTCAACATGAACCTGCTGCGCCAGGTAGACGGGGACGTGGTCCCGGTCACGCTGTCGGACAGCGCGTCCGGCTCGGGTTCGGAATCGGCAATGGGTTCCATGCATCTGTCCTCCTACCCCAAGGAGCTTAAGGAGGACGGCGGGTCGTACCTTCAGAAAAATTATGACCTGCTGGAAGGGAGCTACCCCGAAAGCCCTACGGATATGGTGCTTGTGGTGGACGCCAACAACGAAGTCAAGGTGGATGTGTTCAAAAACTTAGGCATTGACGTGGAAGGAAGGGAAAGCATTCCCTTTTCCGAGATCGTGGGCCTGGAAATGAAGCTCATTCCCAATGACGACTATTATGTGAAGACCGAGTTCGGCACCTTCCTGCCCGGCACCGATTACGCCGCTATGTACGATTCCGCCGACGCGGTGACGGTGCGCATCGCGGGCGTGGTCCGCCAGAAGGAGGACCTGGGCTACGGCCTTTTGGGCGCGGGCCTTGCTTACAGCGACGAGCTTTCCCAGATGATAATCGATACGGCGATGGATTCGGAAATCGTCAAGGCTCAGAAGGACAGCGACAAAAACGTCATGACCATGGAAGACCTGGACGAGGAAACCAAGTCCTCCTTCCTTTCCTATCTGGGCGGCAACGCCACGCCGTATATGGTGATGGTCTACCCCAACAATTTCAGCGATAAGGACGCGGTTACCGACTACCTGGACGCTTACAACGAAGGCAAGGACGCGGATGACCAGATCATCTACACCGACCTGGCCGCCACCATGTCCACTATGACCGGCGGCATTATGGACGGCATTACCATCGTGCTGGTGGCCTTCGCCGCCATCTCTCTGGTGGTCAGTTTGATTATGATCTGCATCATCACCTATACCTCGGTGCTTGAGCGCACCAAGGAAATCGGCATCTTGCGGGCATTGGGCGCCCGCAAGAAGGACATCACCCGGGTGTTCGACGCGGAAACCTGCATCCTTGGCATCTTTTCCGGGGTGCTGGGCGTGGTGATCGCCTGGCTGCTAAACTTCCCGATCAACCAGATCCTTTACAACATGACGGAACTGGAAAACGTGGCAAACCTGCAGTTGATCCACGCGGTGCTGCTGGTGGCCGTCAGCACGGTGCTGACCATGCTGGGCGGGCATATCCCGGCCCGCATGGCGTCCAAGCGGGACGCAGTGGAAGCGCTGCGCTCCGAGTAAAGGCAAGCGGATACAAAAGCCGCCCGGTTATGCTTTATGCATAAGCCTGGGCGGCTTTTGCCGCAAAAGGGATGCGCAGGGGGGAAGGGGGGGCTGCAACCCCTTTCTTTTGTCCGGATGGATCAGCCGCAAGGAAGAAAGGCACAGTTATGAAAGAGAGAATTCCGTTCAAAGAGCGGGGAGGAGGAAACGCTCAATGTTTTTTCATGTCTTATAGCTGGAAAGTCCATCCAGGGCCATTGTGTTTCCGGTTTGCAGCGGCTATAATAAGACCATTCTAGGGTGTATCATCCGATCGGAGTATTGCCATGAAACGAGAGCAGCAAAGTCCGGATCGCCTTCAACAATTTTATTCCTATTTCAGCGCCCTTAAGCCCTTTTTTGAAAGAAGCCGCCCGCTTTTGACGGACTTGGAGGCGCTGGCGGACTTTTTATCGGCTACGGCGGCGCTGGACCGCCTTGCATTGATGTGCCTGGACGGGCAGGGAACCTGCAAGAAGTTCGCCGTATGGACAAAGATGGATGGTACACGGGAAATCCCGGTTTCTCAGATGCCTGCCTCCTTGTTTTCCAGGCTCAGCCAGCTGGGCCGGGAAAGCGATCCAGCGCAGGAATGGGTGGAAGAAGCGGTACGTCTCGCGTATGCAGGTCCCGCTGAGGAAATGCATACCCTCGCCCTGCCGGTCATCCATATGGGCAGACGGCTGGGCCTGGCCTTTTTTACAAAGGACGGGGCTGCGAAAGGCTGGACGGATCAGGAGAGGGAAATGCTCGCAACGATTACCATGGCTATGGGCATTTCTTTTTCCAACCGCGACCGCGAGGAAGAGAACCGTGTTCAGGAATTGGTCTTTAATTCCATGCTCGACTGCATGAGCGCCAGCGTCTATGTCACCGATGCAAAGACCGATCGGATTTTGTTTATGAACCAGTCGATGAAGAGGGACTTCGGCATCGAAAACCCGAAAGGTAAAATCTGCTGGCAGGTTTTGCAGAAGGGGATGGCCGGCCGGTGCGAGTTTTGCCCGGTGGAGGAGCTGGTACAAAGCGGTAAGGAGAATCCTTCCTGTATCTGGGAGGAACAGAACACGGTGACGGGGCGTATTTATGAAAATTACGATACGCTCATCCGCTGGCTGGACGGGTCGCTGGTGCATCTGCAGCAGTCGGTGGACATTACCGCCTCCCGAAAGCTGACCCGAGAAGCGCGTATTGATGAGCTGACGGAGTTTTTAAACCGCCGGGCGGGGAAGCTCGCCCTGTCCGAAGCGCTTGCGCGCGCGAAGATGGAAGAGGTCTGTGTTAGCGTGGCACTGTACGACGTCAATTTACTCAAGGAGGTCAACGACACCTACGGCCATTCCGAGGGGGACCGGATGCTTACCTTGATTAGCGACGGCGTACGCCGGGCGCTTTCACCGGGAGAATTTGCCTTCCGTCTGAGCGGGGATGAATTCGTTGTCGTTTTTTACGGGCTTTCCAAGCAGGCTGCCGTCCAGCGGATGGCCGCCATCCAGGAGCGGCTGAGGAAAATAAGGGAAGAAAAGAACGTTCCTTATGCATTGAGCTTTTGCTATGGGCTGGTTGAGGTGCTGGGGGAGGAATTTGTCACCGTCAAAGAGGTGCTCACCCAGGCGGACGAAAAAATGTACGAGCAGAAGCGCCGGTTCCACATCGAGCTGGCCCAGAAGCAGCCCCAAAGGCCGGGAAAGCAGCGAAGAGCGGACAAAGAGGTTTTTGATTACGACAAGGACCGTCTGTATCACGCGTTGGAGCACAGCACCGACGATTATATTTACATCTGCAACATGAAGACCGGGACGTTTCGGTATCCGAAGGCGATGGTGGAGGAATTCGGCTTGCCGGGCGAGGTGGTGGAGAACGCTGCCGCCGTCTGGGGGGCCAAGGTCCACGAACATGACAAGCAGGCTTTTTTGGAGTCCAACCAGGAGATCACAGACGAGCGCACCGACACCCACTGTGTGGAATACCGGGCGGTCAACCAAAAGGGCGAGTGGGTCTGGCTGCGCTGCCGGGGACACCTGGAGCGAGACGAGGCCGGAGAGCCCACCCTGTTTGCCGGAATCATCTCCAAGCTTGGAAAACGAAACCGCATCGACCCCATGACCGGCCTTTACAACAAATACGCCTTTGAAGACCAGGTGGAGGAATGCATCCACAGCCAGGAAACCCGGAAACTGGGGATCATGGTGCTGGGAATGGACGATTTCCGACGGGTCAACGATCTGTACGACCGCAGTTTTGGAGATGAGGTGCTGCATGCCACCGCTCAGAAAATCCAGGCGCTGCTGCCGAACGGCGCCGTCCTTTACCGGCTCGACGGGGATGAATTCGGCGTTTTACTGCCAAACGGCGGGCGAAAGGGGCTGGAATCGATCTATCAGGCGGTTTCCAAGAGCTTTTCCCACCAGCAAAAGCTTAGCGGGAATAAGTATTACTCCACATTATCCGCCGGCTGTGTGCGCTATCCGGAGGATGCCCGTACCTATCTCGACCTGCTCAAATACGCGGGGTATTCGTTGGAAGCCTCCAAAGCGGCCGGGCGCGGCCGGGTGACCTTCTTTTCCGAGGAAATTCTTTCAAGCAAGGAAAAGGATCTGGAGCTCATTGAGCTGCTGCGGGAAAGCGTGGAGAACCGGTTCGCTGGATTCCGGCTTTATTATCAGCCTCAGGTGGCGGCGCGGGACGGGCATGTGACCGGAGCGGAGGCGCTTGCCAGGTGGCAGTGTGAGAAGTATGGACAGGTGCCGCCGGCGGTGTTCATCCCTCTGCTCGAGCAGAGCGGCCTGATCCTCCCGGTGGGCCGATGGATTCTGCAGAAAGCGGTGCGCCAGTGCAAGGAATGGACCCGGATAGACCCGGATTTTGTCATGAGCGTCAACTTGTCCTACGTACAGATTGCCGAGGACGATTTTTTGCCTTTTTTGGAAAGTACCCTCAAGGAAGAACGGCTCGACCCCAAGAATCTGGTGGTGGAGCTGACCGAAACGTATTTGGCCCGGGAAAGCGGGACCCTCAAGCAGCTCTTCGACCAGATCCGCGCCCTGGGCGTGCGCATTGCCATGGACGATTTCGGCACCGGCTATTCCTCGCTGGAAATTCTCAAAAATTCCCCGGCCGACATTGTCAAAATTGACAAGACCTTCATCCGGGACATCCGTACCAGCCGCTTTGACGCCACCTTCATTCGTTTTGTAGTGGAGCTGTGCCATGACGTGGACATACGGGTGTGTCTGGAAGGGGTGGAAACCCCGGAGGAATACCAGACTGTCGGGCAGATGGGGCTGGATACCATCCAGGGCTACCTTTTCGGAAAACCGCAGCCAGAAGAAACGTTTGAAGAAAAATTCTTTTCTGAGTGAAAGGTTCACGTACATTGGGCCTCATCGGCATGCGCCGGCGGGGCTCTTCTTGGCCCGGTCCGGCAAAAATTTGAAACAGGTGGCATGTCCTCTTTCCGACGGCTTTCGAGGGGCGGCGCGGGGCAAATGCCATACAATAGGGACAAGTCATATTTTCGATAAAGGAGCCAAGCCCAGCCGATGGATAAGTACAAAAAGCTGATTTCCAATACGGTGATTTTTGCCATCGGCACCTTCAGCTCGAAGGTGCTGGTGTTCCTGCTCATGCCCCTTTATACGACGGTGTTGAGCAACGAGGAATACGGCGTGACCGATTTGCTGGTACAGACGGGTAACCTGTTGCTGCCGCTGGTGTCGCTGGGGATCGTCAATGCGGTGGTACGCTTCGGGCTGGACAAAAGCGTGCGAAAAACCGACGTGTTTTCCACCGGTCTGCTAACCATTTTCTGCGGGTTCGGGGCGCTGCTGGCATTCTGGCCGCTTTTGAACCAGGTGGATGTGATTTCCGGGCATACGGGGCTTATTTACGCCTTTGTCCTCATGTCCTCCCTGCGCTCTCTGTGTTCCCAGTTTACCAGGGCCAGAGGCCTCGTGCGCCTCTACGCCTTCGACGGCATTCTCAGCACCGCCACCACTATCCTCTTCAACGTGCTTTTCCTGGTAGCGTTCGGATGGGGTATTTCCGGCTATGTGCTGGCCATGGTCTGTTCCGACTTTATTTCGGTGGTGTTTTTGTTTTTCATGGGGCGGCTTTCCAGGTATATCCGCATTGGCGGGATGGAGGGATCCACCGTCAGGGCCATGCTCAAGTATGCGGTCCCTATGATTCCAAACACCATGTTCTGGTGGATTACCAACGTTTCCGACCGGTACATCGTCACCGCCTTGTGCGGAGAAGGGGCCAACGGCCTGTACGCGGTGGCTTATAAGATTCCCTCCATCGTGGTGCTGATTTCCGGCATCTTCATGGACGCCTGGCAGCTTTCCGCCGTGACCGAGGAAAAAGCCCGTGCCCGGTTTTTTACTAAGGTGTTCCGCTCTTACAGCGCCCTGATTATGATGGCGGCCTCCGGCATCATCCTGGTCTGCAAGCTAATGACCAAGCTTCTGGTGTCCGACGAGTTCTACGATTCCTGGCAGTACATCCCCCTGCTTGTGCTGGCCACCGCCTTTTCCTGTCTGGTCAATTTTCTGGGCAGCGTTTACATGGTCAAAAAGAAAAGCATGCTCTCCCTGGTGACCACGGCGGCAGGCGCGGGCTTAAACATCGGGCTCAACTTCCTCCTCATTCCCATGATGGGGGTAAACGGCGCGGCTCTGGCCACCTTCGCAAGCTATCTATTCGTCTTTCTGCTGCGGGCGGTATCGGCCAGATGGTTTATCTTCATCGACTACGGCACGGGAAAGCTGTTCGCCAATACCCTGCTGCTGGTAGCTCAAAGTGCCTGTATGCTGCTGCAGCCGCCTTACTGGGCGCTTTTGCAGGCGGCCTTTGTGCTGCTGATTTTCGCGGTCAATTCCAGGGAACTGCTGGAAAACGCTCAGAAGATTCTCCATCGCCAGCCGAAACCATCGAAAAAAGCGCCAAAATAGCCGTGATCTCCCGCGAAAACTGGGAAAAAGCGCGGCTTGTGGGCTTGGTTTGCCCCGTGCTATCATAAAAGCCATGAAGCAGAAGGGGGGCAGGCGTGTGAACCGGTGGGGCAGGAAAACATATTGGCGGGCAGGAGCGGCGGTGCGTGATCTTTGTACTGTGAGCTTGGAGTTATCCGATCATACCAACATCCGCCATGCCTGATTCCATAAAAAAGCCCCGGCAGCTTCAGCTGCCGGGGCTTTTTTATTCTCATGTGCGAAAAACACCGGAAACGCGACGGAATCAGTCATTATCTATCATAATAAAAGGAATAAATCACTAATTTCCACTATAATTAAGCGATATATACAAAAATAATCATACAGATTTGTTATATAAACGGTTTAAAATGATTGACTTTGACTGATAGTGATGTTATGATCGGGACAGAAAGGGAGTGAGAACCATGCTGACCGAACTGCGGCAACGGGCGATTCTCGACCTGCTTCAGGAGCGAAAGGCCGTTACCGTAACGGAACTGACCGGGCTGTTGGATACGTCCGAGTCCACCATCCGCCGGGACCTTGCCGCCCTTCACGAAATGGGCAGGCTCAAGAAGGTCCACGGCGGCGCCACCGCCCTCGAAGGGGAATACAGCACCACCGATGACGACGTATCGGTGCGCAAGGACCTGAACATGGAGGAGAAAAAGCGCATCGCCGCCTATGGGGCGTCCCTCGTCTCACCGGGCGACTTTGTTTATATCGACGCGGGTACCACCACGGAGCTGCTTGTGGATCACCTGACGGAGAAGCGGGCGGTGTACGTGACCAATGCCCTCTCTCACGCCCGCAAGCTTGCCCAGGGCGGCTGCCGGGTGATTCTCCTGGGCGGGGAGCTCAAAGCCTCCACCGATGCGGCGGTGGGCGCTGAAACCGTACGCTTTTTACAGAAATACAATTTTACCAAGGGCTTTTTCGGGGTCAACGGCGTGCATCCCCGCTGCGGTTTGAGCACGCCGGAGGCCAGCGAGGCGGCGGTGAAGGCGGAGGCGCTTTCCCGGTGCCGGGACGGGTTTGTGCTGGCCGACCCCAGCAAATTCGGGCAGATCTCCTCCGTGACTTTCGGGGCGCTGGCGGACGCTGCGCTTCTCACCACCGTGCTTGCTGAAAAACGATACCGAAGCTATACGCGGATTGTGGAGGTGGATACCCTGTGATTTACACCGTAACCTTTAATCCCTGTCTCGATTATATCGTCCGGGTTCCCTTCTTTGAGCCGGGCGCGGTCAACCGCTCCGAGTTTGAGGATGTGTTTCCCGGCGGCAAAGGAATCAATGTGTCCATTGTTTTAAAAAACCTGGGAGTGGATAATGTGGCCCTGGGCTTTACCGCCGGCTTCACCGGCCGGGAAATCGAACGCGCCGTCGGAGAGGCCGGCTGCAAGACCGATTTCATCCGGGTGGAAAACGGAATGTCCCGCATCAACGTCAAGCTCAAGGCCCAGGTGGAAAGCGAAATCAACGGCCGGGGTCCTCGCCTGGGCGGGGAAGATTTGAGGAAGCTTTATGAAAAGCTCGACGTGCTGGGGAAAGGGGATTTTTTGGTTCTGGCCGGGTCCATTCCGGATACCCTGCCCGGCGACGTTTACGAGAGCATCCTCAGGCGGCTGCAGGGCAGAGGCATCCGCTTCGTGGTGGACGCCACCAAAGACCTGCTCAAAAACGTCCTCAAATACCATCCCTTCCTCATTAAGCCCAACCATCACGAGTTGGGCGAGCTGTTCGGCGTTGCGGTAACAGACGGCGATGAAATCGCCGGGTATGCCGGGAAGCTCCAGGAGCTAGGCGCGCGCAACGTGCTCGTTTCCATGGCCGGAGACGGCGCCCTTCTCAAAACCGAGGACGGAAGCGTTTATAAAAGCCCGGCGCCCAAAGGCAAGGTTATAAACTCGGTGGGTGCGGGGGATTCTATGGTAGCCGGCTTCCTTGCCGGGTATCTGCAAACTGGAAACCTGCAAACCGCCTTCCGTATGGGAGTAGCGGCAGGAAGCGCCAGCGCCTTTTCGGAAAGGCTGGCTACGAAAGAAGAAGTCCACCGGCTGCTTGCAGCCATGTAAGGAGAAAGGAGAGAATGCCGTGCGCATCACCGATTTGCTCAAAAAAGAAGGCGTCGATTTAAACGCTAGGGTGGCCGATAAGCAGCAGGCCATCGACCGGCTGGTAAAACTGATGGAGCAGACCGGCAGCCTGCGCGACCCGGCTGCATACAAAGCGTGCGTGCAAAGACGGGAGAAAGAGGGCACCACCGGCATCGGGGAAGGGGTTGCCATTCCCCACGCCAAGACAAACGCGGTGCGCCGTGCCGCCCTGAGCGCCATGGTGGTCAAAGACGGCGTGGATTACGATTCTCTCGACGGCGCGCCCGTCTACCTGTTCTTTCTGATTGCCGCGCCCGATACGGCGGACAACATCCATCTAGACGTGCTCGGGCGGCTGTCCATCCTGCTGATGGACGAGGACTTCCGCCAAAAGCTCATCCATGCCAAAGACACGGATGTGTTTTTATCTCTCATCGACCAGTGCGAAACGGAGAAATTCCAGGAGGAAACCAAGGAAACGTCCAAGGCCCAAACGGGTTACCAGGTGCTGGCGGTCACCGCCTGCCCCACCGGCATCGCCCACACCTATATGGCGGCCGAAAGCCTGGAAAACACGGCCAGAGAACTGGGCATTTCCATTAAGGTGGAGACAAACGGCTCGGGCGGCGCGAAAAACGTGCTGACGCCCGAGGAGATTGAAGAGGCTGGCTGCATTCTCATCGCCGCCGACAAGAATGTCCCCATGGCCCGGTTTGACGGCAAGCCTCTCATCCAGACCAAGGTGGCGAACGGCATCAACAAAGCAAAAGAGCTTTTGACTGAGGCCACAAGCGGCAAGGTAGCCCCCTACCATCACCAGGGCAAGGGAGAAGAGGGTCAGGAGCAGAAAAACGACGGCAAGGAAAGCGTGGGCCGCCAGATTTACAAGCATCTGATGAACGGCGTCTCCCATATGCTGCCCTTCGTCATCGGCGGGGGCATCCTGATCGCCCTTTCCTTCCTCTTTGATCATTATGCCCTCGACCCGTCCAATTTCGGCAAGAATACCGATTTCGCCCGCTTCCTTAATACCGTGGGCAACGCGGCCTTCGGCTTTATGCTCCCCATTCTAGCGGGGTTCATCGCCATGAGCATTGGCGACCGGCCGGCGCTGGCGGTTGGCTTTGTGGGCGGGGCGCTGGCCGTGTCGGGCGGCGCCGGGTTTTTGGGCGCGCTGCTGGCCGGCTTTATCGCCGGGTACCTGGTGGTTTTGCTGCGCAAGGTATTCGATAAGCTGCCCAAAAGCCTGGAAGGCATCAAACCGGTGCTTCTCTATCCGGTGCTGGGCATTCTTGCCATCGGGGCAACCATGACCTTCCTGGTCAACCCGCCCATGAGCGCCCTCAATAGCTGGATTACCGAACTGCTCAACTCCATGCGCGGCGGCAACGAGGTGGTTCTCGTGCTCTTAGGCGCTTTGCTCGGGGGCATGATGTCCATCGACATGGGCGGCCCCATCAACAAGGCGGCCTATCTCTTCGGCACCGGCTCCCTGGCGACTATGACCGAAGGCTCCTTCGAGATCATGGCGTCGGTGATGATCGGCGGCATGGTGGCGCCGCTCGCCATCGCATTGTGCACCACCTTCTTTCAAAACCGGTTTACCAAGAAAGAGCGCCAGTCCGGCGTGGTCAACTACGTGATGGGCCTGTCCTTCATCACCGAAGGAGCCATTCCTTTCGCCGCCGCCGACCCGTTGCGGGTGATTCCCTCCTGCGTGGTGGGTTCCGCGGTGGCGGGAGGTCTGTCCATGTTCTTTCACTGCACCCTGCGCGCGCCCCACGGCGGCATCTTCGTGGTGCCGGTCATCGGCAACCCCTTCTGGTACCTGGCGGCGCTGCTGGCGGGCTCTGTGGTCGGGATGCTGATGCTGGCATTGCTCAAAAAGCCCATCAGAGAAGACAAGAAGGAAACCGCCGCAGCCGACAAATAAGAAAAAGGAGCGAATCACCGATGAAAGAATTTACCTATGTTATTACCGATCCCGAGGGCATCCATGCCCGTCCCGCCGGCCTGCTTGTCAAGGAGGCCAACCGCTTTAAAAGCAAGATCACCCTCCACAAGGAAGGGAAAACTGCGGACGCCAAGCGCATTTTCGCCGTAATGGGCCTGATTGCCAAGAAGGACCAGCCCATTGTGGTCACCGTCGAAGGCGAGGACGAAGAGACGGCGGCTAAGGCCATGGAGACGTTTTTGAAAACGAATTTATAAAGAAAAGAGCCTGCCGCTGGTTTGCAGGCGGCAGGCGGCCAAAATGAAAGGAGGAAACCGCATGAGAATTTTAAACGGAACGGGCGTGTTCGGCGGCATTGCCTTCGGACGGCTTTCCTTCTATAAACGAAACGAGCAGAAGATCCGCCGGTATCACGTAGAGGACACCAGGGCGGAGCTTCGCCGCTTCGAGAAAGCGAAACAGACCGCCGCCACCCAGCTTGAGACCCTGTATGAAAAGGCGCTCAAGGAGGTGGGAGAAACCCAGGCGATGATTTTCCAGATTCATCAGATGATGCTCGAGGACCCGGATTACTGCGAGTCGGTCCAGAACATCATCAACACCCAGCAGGTCAACGCTGAGTTTGCCGTGGGTACCACGGAGGATAATTTTCGCCAGATGTTTTCGGCCATGGAGGACAGCTATATGCGGGCCAGGGCGGCTGACGTCAAGGATGTATCCGACCGGGTGCTGGGCATTTTGGCCGACACGGACAGTGCCGCGCAGACGTATGACGAGCCGGTTATTGTAGCGGCGGACGATCTGGCCCCCAGCGAAACGGTGCAGCTGGACAAAAATAAGGTGTTGGCCTTCGTCACCATGTTCGGCTCTCAAAACTCCCACACGGCCATCCTCTCGCGCACTAGGAACATCCCCACTATCATTGGGCTCGGAGACGACCTCAAGGAAGAGTACGACGGGAAAATGGCCATTGTGGACGGGTTTGCCGGCCGGCTTTACATCGAGCCCGATGAGGATACCTTTGCGGCCATGAAGCAAAAGCAGAAACGCGAGGAGGAACAGCACGCCCTTCTTTTGCAGCTCAAGGGACTGGAAAACGTTACCTTAGACGGGCGGAAGATCCATGTTTACGCCAACATCGGCAATACCGGCGACGTAGGGGCGGTGCTGCAAAACGACGCGGATGGCATCGGACTGTTTCGCAGTGAGTTTTTGTACTTGGAAAGCAAGGATTATCCCACCGAAAAGGAACAGTTTAAGGCCTACAAAACGGTGGCGGAGAATATGGCCGGCAAAAAGGTGGTCATCCGTACCCTGGACATTGGTGCGGATAAGCAGATCGGTTACTTTGGCCTGCCCCGGGAAGAAAATCCCGCTATGGGCTACCGGGCTATCCGCATCTGCTTAGACCGTCCGAAAGTGTTCAAAACCCAGCTGCGCGCTCTCTACCGCGCTTCCGCTTACGGCAACCTTGCCATTATGTTCCCCATGATTGTCTCAGTGCAAGAGGTGCGCCGGATTAAAACACTTGTGGAGGAAGTCAAAACAGAGCTGCGAAAAGAGGGCATCCCCTTCTGGGACGGGGTGGAGCTTGGCATTATGATCGAAACCCCGGCTGCCGCCGTCATGAGCGATGTGCTTGCCGGGGAAGTGGACTTCTTCAGCATCGGCACCAACGACCTGACCCAGTATACCCTGGCCATCGACCGGCAGAACCGCAAGCTGGATTCCTTCTACGACCCGCACCATCCGGCGGTGCTGCGTCTGATCCGCTACGTGGTGGAAAGCGCTCACAAGGCGGGTATTTGGGTGGGCGTCTGTGGCGAGCTGGGTGCGGACCTGAGCTTGACCGAAACCTTCCTTGCTATGGGGATTGACGAGCTGTCAGTGTCCCCTTCCTATGTGCTCCCTTTGCGCAAAAAGATCCGGGAGACGGACGTGGGCAAGGCGCTCGAGCGGGACGCCGCTGAGGGTTAGGCTGGGTCGGAGTCTAGGCCCCCGGTTTTACTTTGGAAAGCGGCTAGGCACGCAATGAAAAACAGGCGTGGTTTTACACAGGAAAAAGCCCCGGGCATTAGGCAGCGTCCCATAAGGAAGTAAAAAGAATTTTGGTCGGAACCGGCGTGTTAAGTCATGCCGGTTCCGATTCGTTTAAGGACTCCCGTCCAATCTTCAAAGGGATGCGGATTTGCCCTACATAGGTAAAGTACAAATCGATCTGTACCTGCTTCCTTCCGTTCTCTCTTACCGGACTGTGTACCACGATCTTGCTTACAAGCTCATTGAGAATGGCGGCGTCAAGTTCCGGAATATCCAGATACTTGTCCACCAGCTTCAGAAACTCGTTCACATCGGAAACCTGCCCGGCCTGTGCCTCAATTTCCCGTTCCAGTACAGAGGCAAGCTGCTCAATCTCCGTCTGTTCTTTCTCATATTGACGGGATAATTTTAAGTACCGGCTGTCGGACAGCTTGCCCAGCACGTTGTCCTCATAGATGTGTTGGATAATCTTATCCAAATTCTCCATCCGCTTCCTCGCCCCGGAGAGGGCTTTCTGCTTTTCCGCCAGCTCCGCTTTCCGGCTTTCTTCGTCCTGCGCCAGCATTTCCAGCTTAAAGTCCTTTCGGAACATACGGACGTAAATCAATGTCCGCTGGATAGTTTCCAGTACAATCCGGTAAAGCACCTGTTCCCGGATATAGTGGATTTTGCAGGAGCCGGTGTTGCTTTTGTAGTTGGAGCAGACAAAATGGTTCTGGCTGTCGTCCTTGTAGGTATTGCAGGTGCAGAAGTACAGCTTGGCCCCGCAGTCGGCGCAGTAGAGAAGGCCGGAGAACATGCTGGTTCTTCCTGTTTTTGTCGGCCTGCGTTTGTTCTTCCGCAGTTCCTGTACCCGTTCCCACTGGACTTTCTCAATGATGGCGGGCTGGGTGTCCTCGAATATTTTTTGATTCTCAACCGGGTTTTCCATCCGCTTTTTGAATTTCAAAGACTTGGTATAGGTCTTGAAGTTTACAGTACAGCCTGTGTACTCCCGCCGTTCCAGAATCCGAAGCACAGCGTTGGTATTCCAGCGGTATAGGTTCTCCGGCATGGCCCAGCCTTTCTGCCTTGCGTGATGGGCGGTAACGGTCAGCACCTTGTCGGCTGTGAGGATTTTGGCGATCTGCATGGGTCCTTTCCCCGCAATACAGAGGTTGAAGATACGCCGCACCACCTTTGCCGCTTCTTCATCCACAATCCATTTCTTTTTGTCCTGCGGGTCTTTCACATACCCATAGGGCGGATTGCTGGCAAGATGTTCCCCGGCTTCGCCCCGCATCTTTACCACTGCCCGGATTTTCTTGCTGGTATCCTTGGCGTAGTAGTCGTTGAACACATTTTTGAACACCGCAAAATCATTTTCCCCTTTGGCGCTGTCTACATCGTCGTTGATAGCGATAAAGCGGACGTCATAAGCGGGGAAAATGAAATCCTGAAGCCGCCCCATGTAGGAATACTCCCTGCCCAGCCGGGACAGGTCTTTGACAATCACAGCGGATACGCTGTAATCCTCCACATATTTCATCATCTCCTGAAACCCCGGCCTTTGGAAGCTGGTCCCCGAATATCCGTCGTCTACAAAGAATTGGATATTCCGAAATCCGTGTTCGGCGGCATATTTGCTTAATAGAGTTTTCTGGTTGGTAATGGAATTGCTTTCCCCGTCCAGGGCGTCGTCCTGGCTCAAGCGGCAGTATAAAGCGGTGATTTTCTCTGGCTGCTGGTTCATTTACTTCTCCTTTCTGTTCAGGCAGCCAAGTAAACGGTTGCCCTTATTATAACGCTCCGGTTTCGATTTTTCAGCTATGTCTCTGATTCTTTTTCCCGTAAATCCTTTTCCATCAGCCGCTTCAGTTTCTTCACGATCCCTTCCGAGCCTTTTTCCGCAAAATGGGGAATAACCGTGTAGAGGGTATTCCCCTCAAAGAAGGGATAGCTGCTGCCGCCAAGGTCAAAGTAAAACGCTCCGTCCTTGAAATGCTGCTCCATCCGTTCCCCCACAGCGGGGTCAAAGTCTTTCAGCAGCTCATACAGCTTTTGTTCATCAATCATTGGCGCCCCTCCTTTCGTTAGTCAGCAGATTCAGGGTGATTACAGCAGGTCGGCCAAGGCCCTGTTTCCGGCGGAAGATCAGGCCGCAGGATTCCAGTTCGTGAAACGCCCGCGTTGTCACCTGCCTGCTCCGGCGGAGTTTCGCTTTGGCGTCCTCCACGGTGAAATACAGGCGGATAGTCCCGCCCGCTTCGATATAGCCTTTCTTTTTGGAAATTCCCGCCCGGTCCAAAAGCAGGGCATACAGAATCTTGGCGTCATTGGATAAATCCAGAGAGATAAGGAAACGGGGGAAAATGATATAAGATGAAATATCGGTATCTGTTTTGTATGGAATGTATCGCATAAATTCTCCTTCCTATCCATCCATCGCTATGATAGATAGATTGATATTGACTGTCTTAACATTAACTCTTTCTTATTAACTACCGTCTAAATCCGGGCCGTCAGAGGGGTGGGAAAGCCACGGACTGAAAGACAGGATATGGACGCTCCAGAGCGTCCGCTTTGCCGTGTCCTGAAATCCCGAATACGGAAAATCCCAATACGGACAATTAGAAGCTCGTTTTGGACGGGTAAAAGGGATTTATCCCTCTATCCCGTTGACCGGCGCTTACAAAGCCCACAGAATCAAGGCTTTTTCGTCTCTAATTGTCCGCAGGCAGCCCTCCTTTTCCGGTCACTGGCTGTTTTCTGACCGCGGTGAACGACGACAGCACAGGACTTGCAGTATTTCGCCCGGTTGGAACCGGGAAGGAATGGATGGCCGCAGACAGTACACCGCTTTTGCTCCTTCCGATAAAGCAAAGCAGTCGCCAAAGGTTCATCCAAAGGCAGGACAGCGGCACGAAACCACCTGCACAGCAGAGAGTAGGAAATACTTTGCACGCAAACGCATTCTTCTCCATCGTCAAGGGCAAGGCAGTTCCCGCTCTCATAGTTGCAGCACTGATGAACCAGTTTTCTTGCACGGCGGTACTGGGAATAGGTCATGATGGGGATTTTCTCTTTGATTATTATCACCTCCTTCCAAACTTTCAAAAAACTCTCCCTATCTATCCGTACATTTTTAAAGCAAAATGACACCCCCTTTTGAAAATAAATTTGAAATGACTCAGAATACCTTTCATATATCCGTACATTTTTCGGGGGATTGTTGCATGGGTAAGTGGAAAAAATTGGGGAATTAAAAAACGCCGCCATGATATGAAAATCATGACGGCATTTCTGCCTTTCATATTTCAAACTTGTAGCCGATACCGTAGACGCTTTTCACATAGTCTGGCAGGTCGGGAGCAACCTTTAGCTTTTACTGATGTGCGATAAAGAAGTAATAGAAATGTAAAAAATTTTGCCGTTCCTATCCGGCACTTGGCCATTGTGTCGGATAGGTCGGGCGTTAGGCTTCGGGCAAGTCAATCTTGCCGACAAAGCTGTAATAAATCTCAATGTCCTGCCTGCGGGTGCCGTTCTCGTCATAGCTACACTCATGCACGACGATTTTTTCAATCATTTCCCGCAAGAGGGTGGGGGTCAATTCCTCAAAGGCAAGGTGCTTTCGGACGATACCCATAAACTTTTCCGCGTTGACGGTGGCGGCCTGCGACTTGTCCAGTTCGGCCTGCAAAGCGGCGGCGCGGTCTTTCAGTTCCCGCTGTTCCTGCTCATAGTCTGCTGACAGTTCCATGAAACGCTCGTCACTGATTTTGCCGTTCACATTGTCCTCATACAGCCGCTTAATAATGCGGCTCACTTCGGCAATGCGCTCCTGCGCCTGTTCAAGCTGCCTGGTGGTTGCGGCGGTCTTTCTCTTGCCGCCGATCTCGTTCTGCTGGATAAGCAGCTTCACAAAGCGGCTCTCATGCTTGGCGGCATACTCCGTCACTTGCCGGAGATTGGAGAGGACACCGGCGGTCAACAGGTCGGTGCGGATAAAGTGCGCCGTACAGTCGCGGGTGCGCTTCTTGTAGCTGCCGCAGATGTAACAGTCCTGCTTGCGGTTCTTGTTCTGATACCGCTGCTGGTACATCACATGGCCGCAGTCGGCGCAGAACAGCATACCGGAGAACAGCCCCACTTCATCATAGCGGTTCGGGCGTTTGCGCTGCTTGCGTAACTCCTGCACGCGCTCCCATGTTTCCCGGTCTATGATAGGCTCATGGTGGTTCTCAAAAATGGCCTGCTTCTCCACGGGGTTCTCTACACTGTGTTTGACCTTGTAAGAGGGCTTTTCCGTCTTGAAGTTTACCAGACAGCCGGTGTACTCCCGGTTTTCGAGGATATGAACGACGGTGTTTGTCGCCCATTTACACTCATAGCCGGGGTGGTAGCGGCGTGTGCTGCCTGTCCTGCGGTATTCCAGCGTCCCCGGCGTGGGGATTTGCTGCTCCGTAAGCATACGGGCAATCTTGGTCGGGCCATTCCCGGCAAGGCAAAGCTGGTATATCTGCTGGACAACCGGCGCGGTTTCCTCGTCAACGATATAGTTCTCGTCCTCGTCCATGAGGTAGCCATAGACCGGCTTGCTGGTAACAGGCTTGCCGCTCATGCCTTTTGCTCGTTTTACTGCCTTGATTTTCTTGCTCGTATCTCTCACCAGCCATTCGTTGAACAGATTTCGCAGAGGGGTAAAATCGTTGTCCATGCTGCCGTTTGCGCTGTCCACATTGTCGTTGACAGCGATAAAACGCACTCCCTTTTGAGGGAACAGCATTTCCGTGTAAAACCCTACCTGCAAGTAGTTTCGCCCTAACCGGCTCATGTCCTTGACTATGACGGTTCCGACTTTCCCGGCTTCAATGTCTGCAAGCATGGCTTGAAAACCGGGTCTTTGAAAGTTCGCGCCGGAGAAGCCGTCGTCGGTGTACCAGCGCAGATTAGTAAAGCCGTTCTGCTTGGCGTAGGTTTCCAAAATCCTTTTCTGGTTCGATATGGAATTACTCTCGCCTTGCAACTCGTCCTCATGGGACAATCTCGGATAAAGGGCGGTAATGAGGTTTTGGGTGGCTTGTCTTAACATAAAATCCTCCGTTTCCGACAGCCAGCCCCACTATTCCGTGGTTTCATTGTACCACGGAATAGGGCGGGCTGTATAGCGGCAAAAGTGTAAAATCTGCTTCTTTATGATTTGTCAAATTGCCGGTTTTTGTGTAGCAGCGGCTTCCGCTTCCAGTACCCGCGCCATTTTGTCGGCGGCGGTGGTGGTAGTGTCTTTCTTGAAATAGCCGGACACGACAAGGACGGAATTGCCCATGCGGATTTCCGTCACGCAGTCGGGGCGGCGGGTGGTGCGGGTGTCGGGCTGCTTGTTATCTGCCATAGGCAATACTCCTTTCAGTCGGTAATCAGTTTCTTCATGCTCTCCATTTTCCGCTGCGCGGCTTCCTGCCGGAAGTTGTCGCCGGTAAAGCGTACCGGGACGCACATGGAAAGCAGGCGGTCATAAATCCGGGAATGGGCGGTGTCCTCCGGGTTCCGCAGGTCGTCCAGCGTGAGGTTGGTCGTGACGATCAGCGGCTTGCTGCTGCGGTAACGGCTGTCAATCACATTGAAAACCTGTTCCAGCCCGTATTCCGTCCCGCGCTCCATGCCGAAGTCGTCAATGATAAGCAGCGGATAGCGGCAAAGGCGGGAAATGTACTCGTTGCGGTTCTCAAAGCTGGCGGCAAGGTCGTTGAGGATAAGGGCAAAGTTCGTCATGTGGACGGGGATTTCTTTCTCCATGAGGGCGTTTGCGATACAGCCCGCAAGATAGCTTTTCCCGGTTCCCACGCCGCCCCAGAACAGGCAGCCGATATTGTCGGCTCGCATATCCGCCCAATGCTCCACATACCGGCGGGCAATCCCGGCCTGCGGGTTCCTGCCGTTGTCGTTCTCAAAAGTCCAGTCCCGCATGGTGGGGTCGGTAAAGCCCCGGCGTTTCAGTTCTTCCACGGTGTCAAGGTGCCTGCGCCGCTTCTCGGCGGCCTCCCGTTCCTCGCGGGCGGTTCTCTGGCAGTCGCACTCTGCCGGGTGACGGTCACGGCCAAAGATAGCGGCCTTATCCGGCGCAAAATAGGCTTCTTTCGGCTTGCGGCACTTGCCGCAGTACAGTAAACCGTCCTCGCCGGTGTAGTCCTCCGGCTCCGGGGCGGTGGTCGTCATATTCTCCAAAACAGCGTTGATTTCGTTCTTCATAAACTCTCGCCCTCCTTGCATGAGTAGTCTGGTATGCCCTTTTTCGGGGCTTTCTTTTTGTCGTTCCCCGCCCATATCCGCAGGGCGGCGGCATAGTTCTGGTAGCTTTTCCCGTTGGCGGCAAGGTAGCGGCTCATTTCCTCGATGAACCGTTCCAGCCTGTCGGGGTACTCTGCCTGCAACTCGTCGTATTCGGTCTGCGACAGAAAAATATTCTGGTATCGGCCATAGGGCGCGGGCGGCTCCCCACTCACTCCCTTTGTTTGGCTCTCTGTAAGGTTGTTTATAGTAGTTTGGTTAGGGGACGGTTTTCCGACCATCATAAGGTCGGTTTTCTGACCATCAGTAGGACGGTTTTCCGGCTCTATGAGGGTCGGATTTCCGGCCATCAGTTGGTCGGAAAACTGTACCTGTGGCACTCGCGGCACTTTGACATAAAGCCGGTTCGGTGCGGAGAAGCCGCCCCGTTCCCGTTCCAGCAGCCCCGCCATGTCCAGTTCATTAAGCGCCCCCTTTATGGTGGTGCTGCCCTTATCCAGTATTTCGGCTATCTCCGCGATTGGATAGATAATATATATCCTGCCCTCGTCGTCCTGCCACTTGTTCTTCTGGGAGAGTGTGGAACGGTCTAACAGCAGCGAATACAGCAGCTTGGCGGTCTGGGAAATCTCCATTTTCAGCAGGAAACGGGGGTAGGGCAGATAGATAGGCAGCGGCGTGTCTGCCATGATATAATCAGCGATAGTATCACCTCCCTGTGTTCGGGTTGATTGTGGTGTTTTGTCACGCCTTAGAACGGCGTTTCCGGGGGAAAAGGATAAATGTATCGCGTACCCTTTGACACTCACGAAAAAAACCTTGATTCATGCGGGTTTGAAAGGCTCTAAAGCGTGACATTTCTGCCTTTGTTTCCGCTTTCTCTCGGCGGCTTTGAGTTTCTTCATGCGTCCGGCGCAGTCGGGGCAGTATTTTCCCCGGTTGGATTTGGGGACAAATGCCGCCCCGCAGACCTCACACCGTTTCCGGCTCCCCCGGTACAAGAGGGCTGCGGCCAGTTCCCCGTCAAGGGGCAGGACAGCCACACGGAACCAGCGGCACATGAGGGAAAGGGAAATGCTTTGGACGCACACGCAAGGCTCCCCGTCGTCTAACAGCAGGCAGTTTCCCTCGTCGTAGTTACAGCACTCATGTACCAGCCGCCGCGCCCGCCGGTGCTGGCGGTAGTCCATGCGGGGCAGGTTATCGCTCATGGCTCTGCTCCTTTCTGCGGTGGGGTTCCTCCCGGCGCAAAATCTGGTCGATGTTCCGCTTGACGGTCTGCAACTCCTTGAACCGCTGTTTCTGTTCGTGGTAGGTGTTATACAGGCCGTCTTTCTCGGAGATAAGCTGCTCGATCTCGGCCTGCAACGCTTTCCGGGCGGGCAGCTTGGTGATGCCATGCGCCTTGAAATACCGGGCGGCGGCTTCGGCTATGATAAAATCGCTCTCGTTTGCCTGCCGGTAGGCGGCGCGGGCTTTCTCGGATTTCTGCGCTTTCAGCCCGTCGCGGGTGGGCTTGGTCTTGGCATAGGCAAGTACCTGTTGCTGCAACTCCTTTTTCCCTTGTAGCTTCGTTTCCAGTGCTTTCAGTTCGCCGCTGGTCTGGCGCATTTCCTGATAGGCGGTATCAACGGCGGCTTCTAACTGCTCCGGGGAAGTAAAGCCGTATTCCTGATACACATTCAGCGTCGCGGCCATTTGTTTGAGGTTGTGCATGGTCGCCCAGCGTTCATAGCCCCGGCCTTTGCCCTCGGCCATTTTCTGCTCAATGTCCACAAGCCGCTGCACACCGTCCTGCTTCGGGGCGGTTTGTGGGGCTTTTGTGTTCCCATGCCGGGGGTATTCGAGTATGGCTGCGGCCTTTTCTGTGGCTCTGGCGGCGTTCTGCTCCAAAACGGAAAGGACAGCGGTGCGGTCAAAGTCGTCGCCCAGCTTCCGGGCGGTAATTGGCTTTGTCCTGTCCGGCGTGAGGTAGGAAAGCCGCCCCCGGCTCTCCTTGACGGTCACGCCCTCCCGCAGCAGCAGAGAGGAAAATTCGTCAAAGCTGGCGGCGGTGGCAAGGGCTTTCCGTATGGTCTGCCGCAGCTTCTCCTTGTTCGTTTCAAACTTGGTCTGCCGGGGCGTGATACCGCCTGCAATCATGGGGGCGTTCTGCTTGTCCAGCGCAGCCTGTCCCTTTTTCTGCGCCCAATACTCCCGGTCGGTCACGCGGTTCTTGCTGCCGTTCAAGAGGTCGATTTGGTAAAGCCCCTCCCGGTGGCACATCTCCATGACTTCGGATTTGAAGTAGCGCAAGGCAGCGTCGGTACAGCGGTGCTTGCAGCCGGCTTTCGTGTCGGCTGGCCTGTCCATGTAGGGCAGGAACGGTACTTCCTCTATCCGCAGGCTGTTAATGACGATATGCACATGGATATTGCCGCTGTGGTTGTGGCCGTCCGGGTGGGTGCATACAAGGGCTTGGTGGCCGGGGAAATGCTCGGCGCAAAACTTCTCGCCCAATGCCTGCGCCCGGTCTACGGTCAAGCCGTTGTCCGGCCCGTCCCGTGGGTCAAAGCTGATGATATAGTGGTGGCTTTTCACATCTTCCCGCCGCTGGTTCTTCCCATAGCGGAGATTTGCCCGCATACAGGCAACGGCAAAATCCTCCCCGCCGCAGTTCAGCGTTGACAGCCGGTAGTCCTCGCGGGGGATAAGCCTGCCGGTTTCATCAAGGACGGGCTTCATGGTAAACTCGTCATGCTCAAAGAGAAGATATTGTTCGGCGGCTCCGTAGTCGGCGTTTTTAGAGTTGATATGCTTGAGTGTTGCCAACTGCGTCACCTACTTTCTTGAGGACTTCATACTTGAGGGCGGCAAGGTCGGCTATGGCGGCGCGTACCTCGCCGGACAGCGCATTGTAGGGTGAGCCGTACTCGTTCAGATACCGGGCAATCTGATTGAGGTTGCCGCCGATCCTGCCGTACTCGGCGGCCAGCTTCCCGACAGCGGAGAGCAGTTCATCATTGACCGCCGATACATGGACAACGGGGCGTATGGTCGTGCGCCGTATCGCCTGCCGGAGAAATTCCGACTGGCTGATACCATAGGGCGCAAGCCGCGCTGTGAAGTCGGCGTATTCATCTTCGGACAGCCGGGTTTTCACAACGCGGCTGCGGTGGGGCGTGTTGTATTTCTTTCGCATAGGCTGAAAACCTCCTCTCACTATTCTTATTGCTGACTTTTTTCGGATTTTGGGCGGAGAAAATTTCCTCTCACTCCTCCCATTGCTTAACTTTTCGGGAAATTACAAAAACTTTTTTTTGCATTTCGGCAGAAAAATCCCTCTATACCTCCCATTGGGCAACTTTTTGGAAAATAACAAAAACTGTTTTCAGCTTTTTCGCCCGTAAGGGCGTATAGCAGGGTTTGGGGAAGGCACTCCCCAACAAGTTTCCCGCGAGGGGCAAAACCGCAGAATTGCGGATTTTGGCACCGTGGTAGAAACTTGCTCTTAGTAAGCCGCAGACTGCCCCTGTCCGGGCTTTTCCGTACATAGAGCGAACGGGGCGGGGCTTTCAGCCCGCTGTGCGCGGTCTTTTTTTTCTTTCGCCAAAGATACATTCAAAAGGCCGCCAGCTACCCGCTGTCCGGGGATTTTTCAAATTTTCTTTTGCCTTAGTAATCCGGGAAACAGGATTTTGGCAACCTACGGGGCAGAGAATTTTTCCTTTCACTCCCTACAACACTGCGTTTTGAAATTTGCCAAACGGAGCAGGCAGCTTTTTCTGGCTTCACCTACCTACTACGGGTGACTTTGCGATTTTGCCAAATGGACAACAAAAAAAGCAGCAAATCTTTTTCAGACTTACTGCTTTCACTGGCCGCTGGTGGGCGGCTGGTATTCAGTTTTGGGGCTTATCGGTCAAAGCGAAACTTGAATAGTGCGGAGATTAGCTGCTGCTTCACATATTCCTCAACCTCGGCGTTAACCTGACCGTGTACTTTGGAAAAGTAGCGGATATATCCGGCATAGTGGGAAAGGACGGTGTCGATTGCGTCCGGGTCGCCCTCATGGGCTTTGACGATTGTTTCATAGGGGAGAAGTTTACTCATGGTCTTTTCCCTCCATGAGCCGCCGTAGCCGCTGCAAGGCAAGCTGGATATGCCGCCCCGCTGTGCTGCGTGTCCGGCCAATATGTACGCCGATCACTCGCTGCGGCTGGCGCAGGAAATAGTAACGGAAAATCTCTTCCTGTGTCTGCTCCGGCAAGAGGGCAAGGGCGGCGGCAAGTTCCGCATGGTACAGAACGGCGGTCTGGCCGCAGGCGGTAAAAAGATATTCTTCAAGCTGCTCCGGTTCGGCAAGCTGGACAAACTTCTCATTCATCAGATAGTCAAGAGAAACTTCCCGTTCCCACCTCCGGCGCAGCTTTAAGATTATATCTATGGCTGCGTGACGAATGACAATCTTGCAAAAGGCATTGAATGTGTACTGGATATGCACTTTGTAGGCTTCATCTTCGGTCATGGAAATTCCCCCTCTCTGAATAATAGTGCGGGGCGGCAGCACTCCTTGCTGTCGCCCCTTGATTGCCTATCTGCAAAGGCGGGCGGGGCTGTCAACGGCGGCGCATATGCGCCGTTCATCTTGACTGTTGACTGGCTCGGCTGGCTTTGCCATTTGAGTGTAATTGCTTATTCTTTTTTTATTTGCAGACTTTTGAGGTAGAACGCCTGCTCCTCCCTTTTCTCTGGCTCACTCTCAAAAGGGTTATGCTGTCTAATTCATTCGTTGTCTTACTATTTCATACATCATTATAGATGCAGCACAACTGACATTGAAAGAACTGGCATAGGAATCTTCAGCCATAGGAATCGTACATAAAACATCACAATATTCCTTAAATGCCTTATTTAATCCCATGGTTTCATTTCCCATCATTAACATAACCGGGGTTTTCAAGTCCTCATGATAGATAGGCTTTTCGTGGTGGGCTGTTGTGCCTATGATCTTAAAGCCAGGGTATTTTATTCTAAGGCTTTCAACGAATTTATATAAATCCTCATTGTGAATGATTCGAATCACCGGAAGATTGAAAAAAGAACCCATCGCCGAAACAATTACATCAGGCTCATACAAATCAACCGCATGTCCAGTAATTATCAACATATCTACTCCCAACGCATCACATGAACGTATCATCGTACCTAAATTTCCTTTATTAGAGGGCCTGTCAAATAACACAATAAATGGATTGGAAGATAACGCAACATTTTCTAACCTGTCTTCCCTCATTTCAATAATAGCCAATAATTCAGAAGTTTCTTCTTTTCCACTTAATTCCTTTAGCAACTGTGCCGTAAGAGTATAATTGACTTCTGTTTTTACTGTTTCTATCATATGTTTTGCCCAGCCTGACAGATTATTCTTGTCATAAATAAAAGAAATAATCTTCCAGTTATTTTTAACCGCTTCATTTAAACTTCTTACGCCTTCAACAATAAATTGATTATATTTATATCTTTTATTTCGATTATGCTTCAATACTTCAAATCTCTGGTAATCATTATTTTTATTTAATATAGAAACAACTTTCATTTCAATACCTGCCTCATCATACTTTGGTTTTCGAATTTTTCACCCATTGTAAGCCCATTTTTGAAAAAATAAGGGAAAATGATTTCCCGGTTTTTCTGTGGCAGGGATAACAGGACGGCGGCAAGTTTTCCATTGGTGAGGATAACTGCCTGACCGCATATCGTTATAGGGTGTTCTTCATGGGGTGCTTCAAAATATTCGTCTGTTGTGCCTAAAGGGTAAAACTTTTCTTCTGTGAGGTATTCAAGGGATATTTCTTTTTGCCGCCGTCTGCTCCTGTCACGCCATGCGTTGATAGCCGCATAGTGTATGACGGTCTTGCAAAGCCATTGAACGTGTACATGATGTGTTCTTTGTATGCTTCTGTGCAAGGCATAGATGATTCCCCCTTTCTCCCACATAGGGCGTTGTATGGTTGACGGGTTTCATTTATAATATCAGAGGGCGGCAGCACCCCTTGCTGTCGCCCCTTGATTGCCTACCAGCAAAGGCGGGCGGGGCTGTCAACAGCGGCGCATATGCGCCGTTTATCTTGACTGCCCGCTGGCTCGGCTGGCTTTCCTATTTGAGTGTAATTGCTTATTCTTTTTTTGTTACTGGAATCCAAATTTCACTGTATGCGTAGTTGGGCTTTTTGTCGTCCATTTTTGTAAAAGAGAAAGAAAACGGCTCTGCCAGTTCATAATCTGCCGTCATAAACCATTCGGAGTAGATTCTTGCCATTGTATCCTGCAAAGTAAACGGGAAGATTCCTTCATTTGGAAAAACTGCCCACGTATGAGCTTTAACAGGAAATGTGTCCAGATTACTGCTAATGTCATTTTTAGTTGTTAAAACTCCAATTAAATGCGTTAATTCACCAGCTTCTTCAAGAAAGTTCGTATCTGATTCATAGGAAACATTTACAGTTTCATATGGCTCAATGTTTTGCAACCGGTGCATTTCTTCTTTCTGTTCCTGTGTTATGCTTTGTGCCAGTTCCAAAATAGCGTTGTTTACTCCCTCATATTGTAACGGCACTCGTTTACTTACACCTGCAAACGTAAAAGCAGGTTTTTCAACAATTTTATATTCCATTAAAGTTCCTCCCTTCATAGTTACAACAAATTGTAACTTTTGGCATGATTTACATTGTTTCAACTTTGCGACTTGTGACGGTAAGATACCGCTCCATTTTTTAAAGGCACGTGTAAATCCGTCTACGGATTGATACCCATATTGATAAGCGACATCTGTTACCTGCGCCCCCTGCAACAATTCTTTGTTAGCTTCTGAAAGTCGTCTGTTTTTTACATACTCATTCAGCGTCATATTGGTAAGCGCAAAAAATATTTTTCTAAAATGATAATCTGAAACATTTATATGCTCAGAAATCTTCTCAAGTAAAAACTCGTCCTCCAGGTGCGCTTCAATATAGTCCATCGCGTCATTCAATTTCTTTAACACATTGCCCCTCCTTCCGAATATGAATATCACAATTTAGAAAGATATGCTCGACATTAGCATACAAAATTAGTCGGGTTATAAATAAAGGCCGTTTGCTCAATATAAGTTTACACAAAACCGACTTGAAAACAAAACTAACATAGACTCTCCTTATATTCAAAGATTTTTATCCGTGATAACGCACAAAATATTACGTTATTTTCTGAAACATATGCCGAACCTTATCTAAACGGCTGTTAGGACGGCGTGGCTGCAATACAGGCTCCCCGGAAATTTCTTGGTACCCTTTTAATTCGGTAAGGCAGACGCTTCTCCCATTTGTATAAAAATTTAAATCATTCCTATATTCGCCGATGCAGCGGGCGGGGATTTCTCCCGTAAAAATAACTTCATCATTTTTAAGCAAGGTTGATTCAATCACTGCACAATACTTCGGTGCGTCATTATAAGCCCGTGAAATATATTCCTGCGGTGCAAAAAGGGTAAAGGAAAGGTATGGTTCCAATAATTGTGTTCCTGCTCTTTTCAATGCCTGTTCTAACACGATAGGAGCAAGGGAACGAAAATCTGCGGGGGTACTAACTGGACTGTAATAAACTCCATAGTCAAAACAAATTTCACAATCTGTCACTTCCCAACCGTATAAGCCTTGCTCCATTCCATAACGCACCCCTTCCATAACGGCATTTTGAAAACTTTGGTTTAAATAGCCGAGAGATACTTTGCTTTTAAACCGGGTTCCACTTCCGGCAGGAAGTGGCGTTACAGTTAAGCCAATGGATGCCCAAAACGGATTCGGCGGCACTTCAATATGAATCGTGTAACTGGCTGTTTTTAATGGCCTTTCCAGATAAATGACCGTAGGTTCTTTCACATTTATGTTCACATGGTATCGCTCTACTAACAGAGAGCATACAACCTCTAACTGGACTTTTCCTAAAAAAGAAATGATGATTTCATGCGTTATCGTATCCACATAGTAATGCAACAGCGGATCTGTATCTGCAATTTCCGTCAGGGCATTCAGCAGGAGGTCTCTTTGTTCCTGATTTTGCGGCTCCACCGTCGTCCGAAGCAAAGGAATCGGATTTTTTTCCCATGCCTTGCGCGGCAAAAGTTCTACATTTCCGAGAGTATCATTCAGCTTCAGAGTGTCATTGGTCAAAATAACAATTTCTCCGCAACAGGCTGTGTCCGCCGGTATAATCTCTCCGTTTGACGGAATCCTCATTTCTGTGATTTTTAGTTTTTGATTTTGGGGCAGGAGAATCGTATCCCGTAAATGAAGTGTCCCGCTGTATAACCGCAAATAAACGAGCCGCTTTTTCTGGTCTGTGTACTCGATTTTAAAAACGCTTCCGCATAGCTCGGATTGATCGTTGTCCGCACCAGAAGTAAATGTTTCTGCAATCACTTCAATCAGCTTTTCAGTTCCGATATTGTTCTTTGCACTCCCATGATAAATAGGAAACAGGGAACCGTTTTGCATTCTTCTGCATTTCTCCCTCTGTAAATCTTGTATTTTCAAAGGTTCCCCCGCAATATATTTTTCCAAAAGTTCATCATTTCCAGCAATAATAGAATCCCATTTTTCTATATCCTCAATGTCTGTCAGAGACACTTCCGGAGTGAGCGAAACATCTTGCATAACCATGACATCATCAGAAAGTTTTTCTCTGATATTTTGATAAACGCTCTGTAAGTCAATGCCCTCCTGGTCTATCTTATTTACAAAAATAATCGTTGGGATTTTCATTTTCTGGAGCGCATGGAACAGTACCCGTGTTTGTGCCTGCACGCCGTCCTTTGCGGAAACTACTAAAATTGCTCCGTCAAGAACAGCAAGTGAGCGATATACTTCCGCCAAAAAGTCCATATGGCCGGGGGTATCGACAATATTGATCTTATAATTCTTCCAGCCGAAAGAAGTGACGGCCGTTTGAATGGTAATCCCACGCTGGCGTTCCAACAGCATGGTGTCTGTCCGCGTTGTTCCCTTATCTACACTCCCTAATTCCGGAACGGCTCCGCTGGTATAGAGCAGGCTTTCTGTCAAAGTCGTTTTTCCTGCGTCTACATGAGCAAGAATGCCGATATTGATTATTTTCATGTGTTTGTCCTCCATTCAGCCCCCAAAGGGCATAAAAATCCCCAGCAGCAAAATACTTTTACCGCTGGGGATATAGCGAATAGACATACACATACATACAACGCACTGCAAGCAGCGGTCGCTCTTTTGATATGTCAAATATATAAGGCAAAAGTATTCTTAAAAAGGGTACAAAAAACTAAGCCCCTTGCAAGGGACGGTTACAATTCTTTGTTCCCACTATTTGATTATAGTTAATTAAGAATACCTTGCCGCATATTTTTAACTCCTTACTTGGAATAGAAATATTATAGCATATCGGCATTGAAAAAGAAAGTCCTGAAACAAAATTTACGGAATAGTAGGCTGCTGTCTATCAATCTCTTGTGTGTTTCTTTATGACACATGAGCATTTTTCGCAGGTTGCTCACATGATTGTTGACCGCCTTACGGGAGTAATAGGCGTAATCTTCTTCCCACACTAAATCTATCAGCATCTCATAGGTGAATACCCGCTTCGGATTTAAGATAAGCAGGGAGAAGATTTCAAATTCCTTGACTGTCAGTTCTATCGGCTGCTCCCGGATTGTAACAAGTCTCTGTTCTAAGCAGAAGTACAAATCTCCAGATCGTACTTCTGTTAAGGGGTGGTTCACCTTTTTGGGGAAAGAATATCTGCCTCGAAAGATGGGGAGATATAGGTTGTCAGCCGAATTGACACTACTTGTTTCACGCTCGAGGACAAACTGTGTCAGCTCCTTTTTTTGATCTACAGTAAGCAGGGCAAACAATTTTTCGCCTATTTGTCTGCCGGTTTCCTCCAAATCAAGTACAGCTAATTTCCCATGTCACCACCACCTAACCTTCATCCAATGCTTCCTTTAATTTTTGAAAAGACTCCGCGCTGATCGCATGTTCAATACTGCAAGCGTCTTGTTCTGCTATTATGGGGTCTACGCCTGCCGCTATGAGCCGTTCTGTAAAAAAACGATGCTTTTCGTAAATCTGCTCGGCAAGCTGCAATCCTACTTCTGTCAGGGAGAGTGTGCCGTTGGCATTTTTAACAAGATGGCCGGATTTAGAAAGCTCCTTGACTGCCCGGCTTACGGAAGGCTTTTTTACCCCTAATTGTTCTGCGACATCCACACACCGAACATAGCCTTTTTGTTTCTGGAGCATAAAGACAGCCTCCAGATAATCCTCCATTGCTGATGTCAAACCCATTGGCACACCTCCTTTTTCCTACATTTTCCGCAGCACATTGCGATGATAGCGCACTTTGCCCTGCTCAAGATAGATTACGCAGTCGGCGGCTTCGGCAATCAAATCCATGTCATGCGTAATCAGAAGAATACATTTCCCTTCCTGTGCAAGTTGTTTGAAAAGCCTTACTGTCAATCGCATATTGCAGCCATCCAACCCGCTTGTCGGTTCATCGAATACAAGGAGGCTTCTGTTGCTGGCTGCCGCAATCGCCAAAAGTAACCGTTGTTTTTGTCCGCCAGATAACGAGGCTGGATGCCGGTTTTGAAAAGCATCAAGTCCCATTTCACTCAATCTCGCTAAAGCAGCCTCTTTTAGGGCGGGTGTTTCTTTTTTCCCAATCCAAAACTCCTCCAAAACCGTAGGGGCATAGAGCTGGTAATCGGAATCCTGCTGCACAAAAAATGAATGGTTTGTGCGCCGTTTCCGTTTCAGATATTCCCCGTCAATCTGCACCGTTCCCATCGCCCGGTATAAGCCAGTGATCGTCCGGCACAGAGTAGACTTTCCCGCGCCATTTGGCCCTGCAATAGCAAGGATCTTCCCGCTTCTGGCTGAGAAAGAAACTTCCTCTAAAATTTGGCGGCTGTCCAGCATACAGGAGATTTCAGACACCTGCAAGGTATCCTCCGGCTTTGACAAAAACGCGCCGCCCACCTGAAAAGCCGGTGCCTCAAAGGGACGCAGCCCCATGCCTGCAAGCTGCTCTCTTTTCAACCGCAACGCTTCATTATGATCATAAATAGCAGAAATTGCACCATTTTCCATAAAAACAAGCCGGTCAAAGGAATCCCGTACATAGTGAAAACGGTGTTCTGAAAGGATAATGGTATGCCCGGCTGCTTTCAGCCGGTAGAGCAATGTGCCCAGCCGCACCATAGCATCGCTGTCCAGATTTGCGGAAGGCTCGTCCATCACGATCACTTTGGGTTCCATAGCACAGATGGACGCAATCGCAATAAGCTGCTTTTCTCCGCTGGACAGCGGAAATATTCTCCGGTCGAGCAGCCGGTCAATATTCATCTGTGTGCATACTGCCTTTACCCGTTCCTGCATAACAGCGCGCTCCAATGGAATATTCTCCATGCCCAGCGCAATTTCATCGGTCGTATTAGTGGTAAAAAACTGACTGCGCGGGTCTTGGAATACGCTGCCAACCATTGTGCCTAACTGATGGATAGGCATTTTCAGTGCGTCCTGCCCATTAAGGGAATAGCTGCCTGTAAGGTTTCCCGGATAAAACTGCGGACAAAGCCCGTTGAGAACCCTCGTCAAAGTTGTTTTGCCACAGCCGCTTTTACCCGCCAGAATAATCAGTTCGCCTTTCTTAACCGTCAAATCAATGCGGCGCAGCCCACTGTTCTCACAGTTGTTCGCATAGGAGAAGGAGATATTCTTTAATTCGATCACAAAACCCCTCCTTTCTCCAGCACAAAAACCGCACCGGCAATCACCGTCATAAATATACAAAGAGCGCCGTCCTTCCAGCTAAAATGGATGGGGCGGTAGCTGATAGTTTCACCGGAAAAACGCACGCCGCGCACCGTCATAGACGCGGATAGTTCTTCTGCCACCTTTGTCGTTCTTAAAATCAGTGGAATTAAAATATATTCCACTGTAGAAGGAAGATGGGTAAGCGTGTGAACCACGCCTACCCCAATTCCCCGAAACCGCTGGGAAGAACGGATGGCCCGGTATTCCCCGGAGATCGTTGGGAAAAATCGTAAAACTACCGAGGCCGCTATCCCGACAGCCTTTGGGAAACGCATGGCCTGCAAAGCCGCCATCAGAGAGCCGGTAGCTTCTCCGGCAAGGGCGGTGGCAAAGGACAAGGGAATCAATATTTTCCTCCCGACAATTCCAATACTGGACAGCATGGAACTCACCGAAAAGGCCACATTGCTGTCCAGCAGCCTCACACCTGCCCAGCCTATCCCATAAAATACAAGGTAATACAGCATATAAGGCAGGATCTTATTCGCCTTTCCTGTCAGCAAATGGATCAGCAGGCACCCCAGGAACAGGCATAATCCTCCGATTTCAGAGTGAACCAACAGGATCGAGGCAATCCCCAGCAGGCAGAGCAGCAACCATGTGCGTGGGTCTGGCCGGAAATAGCTCTGCTTTCGTTTTTCCATTACGCAACTCCGGCAGGTTTAAAATGTTTGCCCAGCATTTTCATGCCCAACGCATATCCGGCAATGGACAAAGCTGCGGCTGCAACCAAGGCGATGGCAATGTTCTGCGGGGCCAGCCAGAATCCTTCCAAAGATGCGATAGCCGCGTCCGCACTGGCGGCGTCCATGCCCATAGCCACATAGCTTTGCACCAAACTATCGCGGAACAGCAGCATGGTTAGCGTGCTGCCCATTCCATTGAGCATCCATGTAAGCGCATGAGGGATGGCAGGACGGATTTTGCTCTGGTACCCGCCGCCCAGCATAATCAGTTCGTTTACAACAGCAAGGATTGCGAAGAACACGAACACATAGACGCTGCCGGTAAAAAGGAAATACAGGCCGTAAACCATCGGTATGATAAACTGCGTGCCGATTTTCGGGCACTTCTTTACAAGCAGGACGTAGATGATACCGTTAATCAAACCTGCAAGGCCGGGAGCAAGAAAGTAGACGAGCTGTAAATTGGCTGCAAACGGCATAGCTGTTACAAGCGCGATGGCTGTTTCCACGCAGGCCAGCAGCAGGACAATGACAAATTCTTTCAGACCTAATACCTTTTCTTTCATTTGAAAACCTCCTAAGATTGTTTGAATGTATAATCTCCAGCTTGGCTTTGCAGCCCCCACAGACGGGCATATAATCCTTTTTGCCCGGCAAGCTGGTTATGGGTTCCTTTCTCTATGATTTTCCCATCCTGCAATACGAGGATTTGATCGGCGCTGCGTACGGTTTTTAACCGGTGCGCAATCATAATGACTGTGCGCTCTTTGGAAATCTCATCCAGCGCTTTCTGCACCATGGCCTCATTATCCGCGTCTAAAGAGGCGGTTGGTTCGTCCAGCAGAAGGATGGGTACGTCTTTTAGAAACGCTCTGGCAAGGGAAATCCTCTGGCGCTCACCACCGGAGAGCGTTGCGCCTCCTTCGCCAATAACCGTGTCATATCCTTCCGGCAGGGCAGAGATAAAATCATGGCAGCGGGCTTGCTTACACGCCTTTATCATCTGTTCTTCCGTAATGCTCTCATTGCCAAAACAAAGATTATCCCGAATGGTTCCACGGAATAAATAGGCGTTCTGCATGACCATAGAAATGTTGGAAAGCAGACTGTCCGTTTGAACTTCACGAATGTCTTTGCCATTCATCCAGATATGCCCGGCCTGATAATCCCAAAACCGCGCCATCAGGCGAAGCAGGGTGGATTTTCCGCTTCCTGATGGTCCTACCAATGCAGTCAGCAAACCGGAAGGCGTATCAAAGGAAACACCTTGGATAATCTCTTGTCCCTTTGCGTAGTGAAAAGAAACATTCTCAAAGGAGTATGAATTTCCGGTTTCTATCTGTTCTTTCCCCGTCGGTTCGTCTGTTGCCATCACCTTGTCTAACCGCTCGCCGGAAGGAAGCATCCCGCGCAGCGCGGATATGCTGGTGACAATCATCAACTCCGCTTCTACCAGTTTAGTCGCTAAAACGAGAAAGCCTGCAAAATCCAAAACAGACAGTGTGCCGCCGATCAGCAGATAAAGCCCAACCGCAGCCGTAATGGGGACAATGAACTTTACCAAAGAAGAACACAAGGTGGACAAGCTGCCTGCAACTGCTTCTTCTTTCAGCGATTCATCCCGCAATTTCCGCATGGCCGTTTCCAAAGCATGAAATCCGTCTCCTGTACGATGATATGCCTTCAGGTCTTTCATACCATGAAGATATTCATTGATTTGCGTAGCCGCATGGGTTTTTGCAGCCATGACCTGCCTGCTGTGTTTTTCTTTGACTCGGGCAATCCCGAACATAATTGCCGCGCAGATTGGCAGCATACCGAACATGGCAATCCCCATACGCCAGTCGTAAATGCCTATCCATACAATGGAAATCACCAAAAGCCCTCCCACACCAATGGGATAGGGCAGCCAGTAGCAGAGCGTGTATTCCACATTTGAAAAATCATTGGCAAAGGAGCTGATCAGTTCCCCTGATTCTTTGGATGAAAAGAATCCCAACGGCTGGCGGCGCAGCTTTTGAATATATGCCACACGTTTTTTTGCCGTATCGCTGTAAGCGCGCCCATAGGTGAAGTAGTAGGAAACAAGTTCTACTGCGTATTGAAGCAGAAGATACCCTAAACCTATGGCCGCCAGTGTTATAAGAAGCTGCAAATCCAATGTGTATGGCGGTACAAAAGCCTGCCCCAGCGTATAGATCGCCATATATGCCAGAACAGCCGGAAGCATACTGCACGCCTGTGAAAGGAACAGCCACACGGTAGGCTGAATGATTTCTTTTGGTTTATGAAAGGTGAATTTCCGGATCATCTTAAACATGTGCTGCGCCTCCTTTCATCCGCCAGTTTTCCGTCTCATTCTGAATGGACCATAAATGGGCATAAAGACCATGCTTTTGCAGCAGCTCTTGGTGCGTCCCTTGTTCTTTCAACTTTCCGCCTTCCAAAACGAAGATGATGTCTGCGTCTTGAATGGAGTAGAGGCGGTGCGCGATCATCAGGACGGTTTTCCCTTTCAGCAATTCCGCCATACCTTCCCGCAGCGCCAGTTCGTTTTCCGCGTCCGCGAAAGCCATCGCTTCATCCAGAACAACAATCGGGGCATTTTTCAGAATCGCCCTTGCAATGGCAATGCGCTGTGCTTCGCCGCCGGATAATGTATGCCCACCATCACCTAATCTTGTTTGATAGCCTTCCGGCAATTCTTGGATGAAATCGTGGCAACGCGCAGCTTTTGCCGCACGCTCAACTGCTTCTCGAGTTACATTTTGATGCATGGCAATGTTGTCATAAACGCTTTCTGCAAATATGTAAGTGTCTTGGAATACAAAGGCGATGGTATCCATAAGCGCCTTGGTGGAATAGTCCCGTATATCCTTTCCGCCAATGGAAATGCTGCCGCTTTCCACATCCCAAAATCTTGCCAGCAGTTGTCCGGCTGTGGATTTTCCACCTCCCGACGGTCCGACTAAAGCCGCAAAAGAACCAGCCGGGATGTGCATTGTGACATGCTCCAGCGCCATGCGCCGCAGAGGATCAGCCGCTTTTTGGTAGGAAAAACTCACATCCTGAAACGTAAGCTCCGCAGAAACCGGCGGGGTATCGCACGCGCCTTCCGCTACCGGCTCTATCTTCATCACGTCCTCGATTTGATCCATCCGCACAGCCAGATTCCGCAGGTCTGCGCCAAACTCCACCAGCTCCATCAGTGGACTGATAACTGCCGGGCCGACAATCAGAAACATCAACAGCTCCATCATTAAATTGTGATTCCCGGGATTCAGATACAGCAGGACACATCCTGTTGCTAAAATAAAAGCCAGCACAGAGAGCGTGATGGTTTTGTAGGCTCCGTAAATAGGTGTGACCCGCTTTAGATAGGCCATCAGGCTTTTCCGATTTTTCTCTATCAGATTGGTTAGCCGTAAAGCTGCGGCCTCCGGCTTTCCAAAGATTTTTTCTTCCTCCATCCCGGACACATACTCTGAAAATGCCGCGTCCAATTCTGTGGAAGAACGGTTGAGATCCGTCCAAATCTTCTGCCCGCGCTTCCCTCCAAAAGCCGAAAACTGAATGATAAACGCGAGCACCAATGCGGCAACAATCGTCAAAGCAAGCGGTACATTGATGGAAAACAGCAGCGCCGACAGCGAAACCAGCAAAAGACCGGCTCCTATGAGGTTCGATACATCGTGGGCGATAATATTTTCCATTTTCTCGATGTTATCATTCATGGTCTTTTGTACCGCACCGGATTGCCCTCCTGTGAAAAAGCCCAGATTTAATCTGCCCATGTGATTCAATATTCTCATACGCAGGTCATAAAGCGCATGAAAGGCACAGGAATGGCAAACAAAACTGCCGATAATTGAAAGCACTATGCCAACGGCAATACTTGCCAGCGTAATTCCCGCCCACAGCCATGCAGCAGACACGTCTACAGCCGTATTGTTTAAGGACGCTTCCAGAAAGATACGGACGATTTGGTAGATCGTATAGAATGGAACGCCCGACAGCAATATGCTGGCAGAGGAACAGGCTACGCCAATGATATATCGGGCAGAACTGCATCGCGCGGTTTGGAATACCCGCAGGACAGCGTTTTTCTTTGTCTCTTTCATAGTTCTCCTTTCTCTGCCTTTCAGATTTGCTGTTCGGAAAGACAAGTGATTATCGTTGGTTAGCGCAAGCTAACCAACGGACATTATGCAACACTTACTGCTTTCCGTCAAGCGGCATTACAGTGCCTAAAACACAACGCTATTATCCTATGCTGTTCGGAAACCCCTTGATTTTAAGCGGTTTTCTTGATATACTTTATCTCGATAGTTAGTTTTTGCTAACCAAAAATCGTGCCAAAACAGAAAAGGATGTGCCATTTCCGTATAGAGGTGATTACTATGATTACAATTCATAATATAGACGAGACATTGCTGTTTTATGGTTCTCTGGGAGCCGAACAAAAAGAAATTGGGAACTGCACTTTGTTTACTTTTTTCGATAAGACTTCCTACGTCCGGTTTTGGGGAGATTTGCATGGTTTTTGTGTTGCTTCTGTTGACGTTATATTTCCAAAGGATATAGTGTTCCGTTCGCAAATCCAACAGAGATATATAGGAATCGGCTTTACGGAAGAAGGACAAATGATTAGTTATAACCGAAAATCCGAAATGAGAAAATCCCGCAACGGCATAGACTGTTACGTATTTAATTCTCCGGTTCCTCTTTTTATGAAAATATCCGGTGGGCAGCGGCTCCGGTTTCGGGGAATGTATTTTCAGGAATCTTTTTTTCGAGAAAATAACGTGTCTCTTTATGACAACTTTTGGGAGGATGCTAAACAATCTCTAACCTGCAATGAGATTCATTCGCCGGAGTTGTTATCTGTCTATCGGCGTATTGAAAATTGCCCACTTGCAGGAGACGCATTTCAGCTTTGGATGCGTGGACAGGGATTGACTGCTGCGAGTTATCTGCTGGATTTGATGCAGCGATATACTTCGGCTTCGCCTGTTTACCTAAGTGAAGATGAAATTGCAGCCGTTTTACAGGCAAAGCGATTGATTAAAGAAAACATCGGCAGTGTTCCCACAATTCTTGAACTTAGCAAAAGCGTTGCTCTTAACAAAAACAAGCTCCAAAAAGCATTTCAGCTTACAGAAGGCAAAAGCATTGGGGAATACATTCGGGCATTGCGGATGGAACTTGCTCTGGAACTTCTTGAAAAAAGCGATATGTCCACTGGCGATATTGCAAAAGCAGTTGGCTATCATGGAGTATCAAATTTCTACCATATCTTTCAGCAGAGATTTGGAGAAACGCCGCAAGCAGTCCGAGTATTGCTTCAAAACAATTAGAAATTCAGTTATATTCATAGACTGTTTTCACAGATTGGCAAGCAATGCAAACATATACATGTTTGCGATTTTGGCCGGATTGCACCGGCCAAAATACTTGTTGAGGGATAACCCCCAACCCCCCCAAGATCGTCCCCATTCGATGACGGCTGCGCGTCCTGCGGACGCTGAAATGTGAAATAAGCAAAAGAAAAACTCTATGCAAATGGTTCGTCCATTCACATAGAGTTTTCTTATTTCCCGTTCACTTGGCATGGGTCAGTATTTTTACAATACTTCTTTATGCTCCTCTGCCATTTGCCCGGGGCTTTTTTATGCGCTGACAAGCGGCTCTTAGCGGAAAAATGCTTTGAAACGGCAAAAAGCCATAAGCGCATCCTTAAAATTCCAGAGGGCTTCGGCCCATGCGAAACCGTTTACAGCAGCAGTTCCTTCGGGGGAGCGGTAAAGGAGTAAACGGTAGCGGCTACATCGGTCAGGTAGAACACCTCGAACGTGGGTCCGTCGGGGCTGCCGTAAATGTCTTTCAGGCTGGGCAGCAGCTCGAATGCCTTTCTTTTGGCCTCTGAATTGTCATCAAACACGGCTCTGCCGCTCAGGCGCAGCCATTCGCCGCTTGCCGCCATGGCGCAGGCTTCCACCTTCGGATTTCTCTGGAGCTGGGCGTATACCAGCTTCTGGTTGCCCGTGCACAGGTATAGCTTGCCCTCAAACTCCATGGCAAAGCCGAAGGGGCGCACCCGGGGTTGGTCCCCTTCCTCGGTGGCCAGGAAAAAGGTGGCATTGTTCCCCAGAAATTTCAGAATTTCTTCCATCATCGAAACCTCCTTTTGTTGAAAGCGGGTTGCAAAACCTTTTGATATTTACTATGATAATACACGTAGTATGCATTTGCAAGAAGGCACTATTGCGTACCATAGGTGCCTTTTGGAAACCAAAGGAGGAAGGAACCATGCTGCAATCCTTACCGGCCTGTCCGGTGGAAACCACCCTGCAACTGATCGGGGATAAATGGAAGATCTTGATCCTGCGGGATTTGATGGATGGAACCAAACGGTTCGGGGAACTGAAAAAATCGGTTGGCGCCATCAGCCAGAAGGTGCTAACCCAGAACCTGCGCTCCATGGAGGAAGACGGGCTTCTCATCCGCACCGTCTACGCCCAGGTGCCGCCTAAGGTGGAGTATACCCTGACCGATGTGGGAGAAAGCCTGCGCCCGGTGATTGAGGCGCTGGGTCTGTGGGGAAAGGGCTATCAGGCCCTTCGCCGGGAGGAGGAACAAACGGATGAAAACGCTTGATTTGATGAAACGGTTTGCGCCGTATTTCAAAAAGTACCGGGCGACCCTGGCCCTCGATCTGTTTTGCGCGTCTTTGACCACGTTGTGCGAGCTGGTGCTGCCCTTGATCGTGCGGTACATTACCAATACCGGCATGACCGATCTCGAGAGCCTGACGGTGCAGATGATTCTGTCCCTGGGCGCTCTTTACCTGGTGCTGCGGGTCATTGACGCGGTGGCCAACTATTACATGGCGAACATCGGACATGTGATGGGTGCGCGCATCGAGACCGATATGCGAAGAGACCTGTTTGGTCACCTGCAGAAGCTCTCCTATTCCTACTACAGCAACACCAAGGTGGGCCAGATCATGGCCCGGGTCACCAGCGACCTGTTCGATGTGACCGAGTTCGCCCACCACTGCCCGGAGGAATACTTCATCGCCGCCATCAAGATCATCGCGTCCTTTGCCATCCTTGGCACCATGAACATTTGGCTGACCTTGATTATCTTCTCCATCCTGCCCGTTATGCTCGTCTGCTCCATGTACTTCAATAAGAAGATGCGCCGGGCCTTTAAGGCGTCCCGGGACCAGATCGGGGAATTAAACGCCCAGGTGGAAGACAGCCTTTTGGGGGTGCGGGTGGTCAAGTCCTTTGCCAACGAAGCGCTGGAGGAGGAAAAGTTCAAGGAAGGCAACCATAAGTTTCTGGACATCAAACGAAAGATGTACCGGTACATGGCCGGGTTTCAGACCACTACCCGGGTTTTCGACGGTATCATGTACATCGTAGTGGTGGTGGCGGGCGCCCTCTTTATGATCAACCGCCAGATTACCCCCGCCGACCTGATGGCTTACCTGCTTTACGTGACCACTCTGCTTACCTCCATCCGCCGGATTGTGGAATTCACCGAGCAGTTCCAGCGGGGAATGACCGGCATTGAACGGTTTGGGGAGATTATGGATGCGCCCATTGATATAAAAAATGTTCCCGACGCGCTGCCCCTTAGAAAGGTGGACGGCGACATTGAGTTTCGCCACGTGAGTTTTCAGTATTCCGACGACCATACCGAGGTCCTGTCCGACATCAACCTTCATGTAAGGCCCGGGGACAGCGTGGCAGTGGTGGGTCCCTCCGGCAGCGGAAAAACCACCCTTTGCAACCTGATTCCCCGGTTTTACGACGTGACGGCCGGAGAGGTGCTCTTAGACGGCAAAAACATCAAAGACTTTACCTTGCATTCCCTGCGCTCCCAGATCGGCGTGGTGCAGCAAGAGGTATACCTGTTCTCCGGCACCATCTTTGAAAACATCGAGTACGGCCGCCCGGGCGCTTCGAGAGAAGAGGTCATCGACGCGGCGAAGAAGGCGGGAGCCCATGCGTTCATCACCCAGTTGTCCGACGGGTACGACACCTATGTAGGGGAGCGGGGCATCAAGCTTTCCGGCGGGCAGAAGCAGCGCATCAGCATCGCCCGGGTGTTCTTGAAGGACCCGCCCATCCTGATTCTCGACGAAGCCACCTCCGCTCTCGACAACGAAAGCGAGCGGGTGGTTCAGGAGTCTCTCGAAAAGCTGGCTCACGGCCGCACCACCCTTACCATCGCCCACCGGCTGACCACCATCCGAAACGCCACCGTCATCTGGGTGCTCACCGAAAAAGGCGTTGAGGAGCAGGGCAGCCACAAAGAGCTTATGGAGAAGCAAGGCGTCTATTACCATCTTTACCGCATGTACCAGGACACCATGACCCGGTAAGGACAAAGAAAAAAGGAGTAAGGTTCACAACATGCAGCCGACAAAACTCATCAACAGCTTTTCCAAGGGCCTCAAAGACGGCATTCCCATCGGCCTTGGGTATCTTTCGGTTTCCTTTACCTTTGGGATGAAGGCGGTGACCGACGGCCTGCCCATCTGGGCGGCCGTGGTCATCTCCATGACCAACCTGACCTCCGCTGGCCAGTTTGCAGGACTGACGCTGATGGCCACCGGCGCGCCTCTATTGGAAATGGCGCTGACCCAGATGGTCATCAATATGCGCTATTCCCTTATGTCCCTGTCCCTTTCCCAAAAGCTTCACAAAAGCGTCACCTTTCTCGACCGGCTCCTGATTGCTTTTTGCAACACCGACGAAATCTTCGCCGTGGCAAGCGGGCAGAAGGGGGAGGTGGGCAAGCGGTATTTCTTCGGCCTTGCCGTTACTCCCTACCTGGGCTGGGCGGCGGGAACCCTGCTCGGCGCGGTGGCAAGCGGTTTGTTGCCGGGATTTGTCCAGTCGGCCCTGGGTATCGCCATTTACGGCATGTTCCTGGCCATCATCCTGCCTCCTGCCAAACACTCCAGGCCCATTGCGCTGGTGATCCTCATGGCGGTGGCGCTCAGCTGCCTGTTCTTTTGGGTACCGGGACTCAACCAGGTATCCAGCGGCTTTGTCATCATCATCTGTGCGGTGGCGGCATCGGCGGTCGGGGCGCTGCTCTTTCCCATCCGTGAGGAGGAGAACGCCTGATGGAAACGACACAGCTTCTTTTGTACATTGCGGTGATGGCGGGGGTCACCTATCTCATTCGGATGCTGCCGCTGGCCATCTTCAAGACCAGGATCAACAGCCGCTTTCTTCGTTCCTTTCTCTATTATGTACCCTACGCGGTGCTGGGCGCCATGACCTTTCCGGCCATCCTGTTTTCTACGAACACTCTTCCTTCGGCCATCGCGGGGTTTCTAGTGGCACTGGTGCTGGCCTTTTTCGAGCGAAGCCTTCTCACGGTTGCCTTGTCCGCCTGCGGGGCGGTGCTGCTCACCGAATGGGTGATGCGGCTAGCGGGAGGATAATTCCCGCCCAATTGGTGGAAAAGGCTATTGTTTTTCCGGGATATATGGTAAAATAAGAGTTACGCTGCAGGGGAAGAAGGGGAACGGGTGAAGAAGGCACGGATGTCTGGGGAACGGCTTGTCAGCCGGATGGAGGAAAATCTCCTGATTATGGCGGTGCGCCGCGGGATGGTTCTGGCCATTCCCGCCATCATGGCGGGTTCCTTTGCGCTGCTTCTTTTGAGCATCCCGGTCCCTGCATATCAAACGTTTCTGTCCGGCTTGTTCAATGGGGCGGCTGAAGATGTGCTGACGCTGGTCAAGAACGCCACCATGGGCGTCATTTCCCTGGTTTTGCTGCTCACCATCAGCTATAGCTTTGCTCAGCTGTCCGACCGGCGCTATTGCGGCATTCTCCCCGTGGTCAACCTGTGTGCCTACCTGATTTTTTCGGTGGACGTGCAGGAAGGAATCACGGTGCGTATCTTTGAAAGCGGGAGAATGTTTAACGCCCTGTTGGTGGCGGTGCTGTCCAGCGCCTTATTTTTATGGCTGGTCAAGCACACCCGACTTCGCTCGAAAAGCTACGCCAGCGGCGCGGACGAGGCCTTCAACCGGATGACCGGCGCCATCTGGCCGGCCATCGCGGTATTGTTTTTCTTCGCTCTTCTTAATGTGACGGTTTCTCTGTTTTTAGGCCGTCCGGATTTTCAAACTGCCTTTTCTGACTTGACCGCCCGGCTCTTCTCCGACTTGGGACGAAACCTGCCGAGCGGCCTTCTCTATATCCTGCTCATGCACGTGCTGTGGTTCTTCGGCATTCACGGCAGCAACGTGCTCGACGACGCTGCCAAGGGCGTGTTCGGTGCCGGGATGGACGTGAACGCCCAGCTGATCGCCTCCGGGCAGGCACCCAGCGAGATCATGACCAAGACCTTTTTGGATACCTTTGTGCTGTTCGGCGGATGCGGGACGCTTTTGTGTCTGCTTGCGGCGATTTTTCTGTGCAGCAAACGAAAAAACGTGCACAGCCTGGCAAAGATGGCGGCGGCGCCGGCTTTATTCAACATCAACGAGTTGCTCCTCTTCGGCATCCCGGTGGTGCTCAATCCCATTTACTTTGTTCCGTTTTTGTGTACGCCGCTTCTTTTAACGGCGGTCAGCTATGGTGCGGTGGTGCTGGGGCTAGTGCCCTGCCCGGTCAATACGGTGGAATGGACGACGCCGATTTTTTTAAGCGGCTACGCGGCCACAGGCTCGTTTGCCGGGAGCCTCTTGCAGCTGTTTAATTTGGCCCTCGGCATCCTGATTTATATCCCCTTCATCCGGTTTTCCCAAAGCCATGAGCAGAAGCGGATGAACCGGCACATAGACAAGCTGACCGAAGTGGTCATGCAGTGCGAGGAAACCGGGGTAAGTCCGGTCCTGCTGGGGCGAAGTGATAAGCTCTCGGCCATGGCGCGGACCTTGGCCGGCGATATCCTCCACGCTATGAAAAAAGGAATGGTGGAGCTTTATTATCAGCCTCAGGTGCGGACGGACGGGACGGTGACCGGCGCAGAGGCATTGCTTCGTTACCGGAATGGAGTGAGCGGACGGTATCTGTACCCGCCGCTGGTGATTGCCCTAGCCCAGGAGGCAGGGTATTCACAGGAGTTGGGCCGGTATCTTCTGGAACAAGCCTGCAAGGACATGGAGAAGCTTGAGCGGGAAAGTGCGCTGCCGGTGCAGATTTCGGTAAATGTGACCTCTAGTCAGTTGGACCAGGCGGATTTTGTAGACGTCCTGCGCGGCCTTTTGGAGCACTATGCAGTGACGCCTCAAAATCTTGGGTTGGAGGTGACCGAACAAACCGCCCTGTCCAGTTCGCGGCTGATGCGCGAGCGCATCGAAGCCATCCATGGATTGGGTGTGCAGATTCTGATGGATGATTTCGGTATGGGGCATACCTCCTTGTTGTATCTGCAGGACAAACAGTTTGATGTGGTCAAGCTGGACGGTTCGCTTGTCAAAGGCCTGCTGAAGAACGAACGATGCGGGGACATCATTTCCTCGATTGTGTACCTGTCCGAGTCCCTGGGCTTTTCGATTGTGGCCGAATACGTGGAAACACCCGAGCAGCGCGATAAGCTTAGGGAACTGGGCTGTCTGAACTATCAGGGATATCTTTATAGCCCGGCAATTCCTTTTGACCAGTTTGTCGCCTATCTCAAGGACAACCGAAAAGGAAAAGAAGCAGAATAGAAAAAGCCCGGCGTATGGTAAACAAATTCATACGCCGGGCTTTTTACTGCACGGGGACACATGCGAAGGATGAAGCTGGGAGAAACTGTGCACGAAAAGCGGAGATGGAATACGCTCGTCCGTTTGCTCTAGGGGGTATTGGCACCCTGGGGATACGATAAAAAACGCCTCCGGTTTTTTACCGGAGGCGTTTTTCAGCAGAGAAACGCAAGTTTCTTACGGACTGACATAGTTGCGGGCGTCCACCGAGTAGGCGGAGGAATTGTATCCCTCACGGACCTCGAAATGCAGGTGGATGCCGGTGGCGCCGGCACACTGGCCGGTGTTGCCCATCTTGGCGATGACCTGGCCTCTGGAGACGGTATCGCCCTTTTCTACGAAAACTTGTCCCACATCCAGGTGGGCGTACATGGTGTAATTGCCGTCCGCATGACGGATGACCACCACATTCCCGCCGCCGCCGTAGCCGGTGCCGCCGTTGCAGCAGATATAGGGCTGCTTGCGGTGGGTACAGCCGGTATAGACGTATTCCACTACGCCGTCGTTGGCTGCGTATACGTCACGGGTGCCGCCGCCCAGCTGAGACAAAGACGTGCCGTTATAGCTGATGTCGGTGGCCGGGTGGCCGGAGCTGAAATTCTGCGTAATGACCGTGGGGCCTTCTGCCGGCCAGATGTAGCCGTTGGAAGGAACCGGGTCGGGTGTGGGCTGGGGCTGGGGTTCAGGCTCCGGAATATCGTAGGTCACCGCGTAGGTGGCACAGAGCCAGCCGGTAGTAGTTGCGTTGAGCCGGACCTGATACCAGCCGTTTTCTTCCGAAAGGATCTCAAAATAGGTGCCGTCCGAAAGCTTTGTAATGGACGCATAGCTCGTGCTCGGGCCGGTACGCACGTTCAGGCGGCTGCCCTCAGTGTCCACCTTACCCACGCTGTTATGGCTGACCGGGAGCACATAGTCCCCGCAAACATAGCCGCTGACCGTGGGGGTGACGATTTGGTACCAACCGTTTTCTTCACCGACAATTTCAAAATATGTACCGTCGGACATTCTGCCCAAAATCGAATACTCCGTGCTGGGGCCGGAGCGTACATGCAGGTTGCTTCCCTCCGTGTCAACCCTTCCGAAAGATTGTTCACTCGCAACCGTAGAAATGGACGCCACCGTTACTAACAACAGAAACGAAAGCAGTGTTGCAACAACTTTTTTCAAACAAAAACCTCCTGTTCCCAATTCCTTATCCAACTTTCAAATCCCAAACAAAAATGCGAAAAATGTCTAATTTTCTCTGCAATCCCTTCCTTTCCCGGTAATTTTTCTGCAAAAAACTGCGCGAAATTTGGTATATTGTTAAGATAGCACACATTTATAACTATTTCAACTAATTTGCATAATTGCGAACAGAAATCACGGCTTTTTGATCCTTTTCCCGTAATATATACCGCAAATCGGAAGATTGTGGGAGAAGAAGGGGCCTGTGGTTGATTTCAGGTGGGCGCCATGCTATAATTATTTCTAAATGTGCGCCGAACGCGCCAATGACATCTGCGGTAATACCGTCAGGAGGAGTAAAGATTGAGCCAGCTTGCGAAAACCTACGACCCGCGCGAGGTCGAGGATCGGATTTATGATTTTTGGCAGAAGGGGAATTATTTTCACGCGGTGGTAGATCCCGAAAAGAAGCCCTATTCCATTGTCATGCCGCCCCCCAACATCACCGGCCAGCTGCATATGGGCCACGCGCTGGACAATACCCTGCAGGACGCGCTGATCCGTTGGCGCCGGATGCAGGGGTATTCCGCTTTGTGGATGCCGGGGACCGACCATGCCTCCATCGCCACAGAGGCAAAGATCGTGGAGGCCATGAAAAAGGAAGGGCTCACGAAGGACGATTTGGGCCGGGACGGTTTCCTTGCGCGGGCTTGGGCCTGGCGGGAAAAGTTCGGCGGCCGGATTGTCGAGCAGCTCAAAAAGCTGGGCTCCTCGTGTGACTGGGAGCGGGAACGCTTTACCTTGGACGAGGGCTGTTCGAAGGCGGTGCGGGAATTTTTCTGCCGCCTCTATGATAAGGGCCTCATTTACCGGGGCGAGCGCATCATCAACTGGTGCCCCCACTGCCTGACCTCCATCTCCGACGCGGAGGTGGAATATTCCGAGCATGACGGCAGCTTCTGGCATCTGCGCTATCCGCTTTCTGACGGCTCTGGTTATCTGGAGCTGGCTACCACCCGGCCGGAAACGCTGCTGGGCGATACGGCGGTGGCGGTGCACCCGGAGGACGACCGGTACCGCCACCTGATCGGCAAAACGGTGATTTTACCGCTGGTGGGCCGGGAAATTCCGGTGGTGGCGGACGAATACGTGGAGCGGGATTTCGGTACGGGTGTCGTGAAGATCACCCCTGCCCACGATCCCAACGACTTCGAGGTGGGCCTGCGCCACAGCCTGCCGGTCATCAATGTGATGGACGAAAGCGCTGTCATCAATGAAAACGGCGGCAAATACCAGGGCTTAGACCGGTATGAGGCGAGAAAGCGCATCGTCGCCGATTTGGAAGAGGGCGGTTTCTTAGTCAAGGTGGAGCCTATGAAGCACAACGTGGGCGAATGCTACCGCTGCCACACCATTGTGGAGCCGCGGATTTCGCTGCAGTGGTTTGTGAAGATGGGGCCGCTGGCCGAGCCGGCGATCCAGGCCGTGCGGGAAGGGAAGACCAAGTTCGTCCCTGAGCGGTTTGAAAAGATCTACTACCATTGGATGGAAAACATCAAGGATTGGTGCATCTCCCGTCAGCTGTGGTGGGGCCATCGGATCCCGGCCTGGTACTGCGCGGACTGCGGCGAGGTGATCGTAGCCAGGGAGGACCCGGACTGCTGCCCGAAGTGCGGCTCGAAGCATATCGAGCAGGACCCGGATACTCTAGACACCTGGTTCTCCTCCGCCCTTTGGCCTTTCTCCACCATGGGCTGGCCGGAGAAAACGCCCGAGCTTACCTATTTCTATCCCACCAACACCCTGGTCACCGCCTACGACATCATCTTTTTCTGGGTAGCTAGGATGATCTTCTCCGCCGTGGAGCTGACCGACGAGACTCCCTTTGACACCGTGTTTATCCACGGCATCATCCGGGACGCCCAGGGCCGCAAAATGAGCAAAAGCCTTGGAAACGGCATCGACCCGCTGGAGGTCATCGAGGAGTACGGCGCCGACGCGTTGCGCTTTACCCTGGCCACCGGCAACAGTCCCGGAAACGACATGCGCTATATGAAGGAGAAGGTGGAGTCCTCCCGCAACTTTGCCAATAAGTTGTGGAACGCGGCCCGCTTTATCCTGATGAATTTGGAAGGCAAAGAGGTGGCGCCCGGCCTGCCGGAAGAACTGACGCTGGAGGAAAAATGGATCGTCAGCCGGTTTAACGCGCTTGCAAAAGAAGTCACGGAGAACTTAGAGAAGTTTGAGCTGGGCATCGCGGTGGGCAAGCTTTACGATTTTAGCTGGGATATGTTCTGCGATTGGTACATTGAGCTTGCCAAGATCCGCCTGCAGGCAGACGAAGCCCAGGCGAACAACGCCCGGCGGGTTCTCGTCTTCCTCATGGACGGCATCCTGCGCCTTCTCCATCCCTTTATGCCCTTTATTACCGAGGAAATCTGGCAGTCCATCCCCCACGAAGGGGAGAGTCTGATGGTGGCCAAGTGGCCGGAATTTCACGAAGCCCTCAACTTTGCCGCTGAGGAGCGGGAGTTTGAGCGCATTATGACCGCCATCCGCGCCATCCGCAACCGCCGGGCGGAGATGAACGTGCCCCCGTCCAAAAAGGCGAAGGTGTATGTGGAGACTCCCTTTGGCGAAACCTTCGAAGCGGCCGGCGTGTTCTTCACCCGGCTGGCCTTTGCTTCCGAGGTAGCGGTCAACACCGGGTTTGACGGGGAAGGGGCGGTTTCCATCGTCACCTCCGACGCGAAGGTGTTCATCCCCCTGGGAGAACTGGTGGACTTTGCTGCCGAGCGGGCCCGGCTGAATAAGGAGCTGGCCGCCGCGCAGAAGAACCTGAGCGGTATCGAGGCAAAGCTTGCAAACGAAGCATTCACCTCCAAGGCCCCCAAGCACATTGTGGACAATCAGCGGGATCTGGCCAAGGAGCTCAAGGAGAAAATCGCCATGCTTGAGCAGAGTATCGAAAGGATTCCCCAGTAATGGCGGGGAAGAAGCAAAGCCGAGGAACGATTATTCTGATTCATGGGTTTACCGGCGTACCGGAAAACCTGTACCCATTGGCCGACCGGCTGCGGCTGGAAGGCTATGAGGCGGTGGTCCCCCGCCTGGCGGGGCACACCCGCAAAAAGAAGGATATGAAGGGCCACACTCATGAAGAATGGGTGCAGAGCATTCTTGACGCTTACGACGAACAGAAAAAGGAAGGAAAATGTCCTATGCTGGTGGGGTATTCCATGGGCGCCCTCATCGCTATCCAGGTGGCCCGGCGGCGGGACGTGGACGGGATGGTGCTGGTGTGCCCGCCGGTCTTTGAACTCAGCTTCCGGAATATCTTAGGGCGTCTGCGGGAGGAATTCTGGTATGCTCTGAGCGGTTATGTGATGCTGCCCAAATGCGCCACCCGAAAGAACATCAAGGAGCTCAAAAAGCTCAGGGAAGAGTGCATCCAGGAGATGGAGGGGCTTACCTGCCGCGTTACCGTCGTCCAGTCCAAAGATGACGACTGTGCCAACCCCAAAAGCGCTTCTTACATTATGGAGCACACGCCCAAAGCGGAGAAAACGCTTTATTGGATTGAGCGGGGCCACCACGAGGTGTTTGAACCGAAGAACGTGGCCTTCGAGCATGCGGTGGGCTATGTATGCCAGGCGCTGGACGCCTATTTTACTAAAAGAATCGAGGAACCGGCCGGATGACCTACGAGGAAAGTCTTACCTATATTCACTCTCTTCTGCGCTTCGGGATGAAGCCGGGCCTGGCCCGTGTCGAGGCGCTGCTCAAACGGATGGGGAACCCTCAGAAAGAGCTTCGCTTTGTCCACGTGGCGGGGACCAACGGGAAAGGCTCGGTCTGCGCCATGCTGTCGGAGATTTTGCAGTGCGCGGGGTACAAAACGGGTCTGACCATTTCCCCGTATATCACGGATTTCTGTGAACGCATGCAGGTCAATTCTACTCCTATTTCCCATGAGGAGCTGGCAAGGCAGGTAGAACGGCTCAAGCCCTTAATAGAGGAGATTTCCAGGGAAGGGGAGCCGGTGACGGAGTTTGAGGCGGTCACGGCTTTGGCCTTTCGCTGGTTTTCCGAGCAGGGATGCGACGTGGTGGTACTGGAAACGGGCCTGGGCGGCCGGTTTGACGCCACCAATGTAATCGAAACGCCCCTGTGCTCGGTCATCACCTCCATCGGCCTCGACCATACCGACATCCTAGGGGATACCTACCGGCAGATTGCCTTTGAAAAATGCGGCATCATCAAACCGGACGGCGTCACGGTCAGCTACCCCGTACAGGAGGAAGAGGCTTTAGCGGAAATTATGCGTACGGCGGCTATGCGGCGCAATACTCTTCGCATGGGAAATGTGGGGGCGCTGGAGGGGATGAATATGACGGTGGAGGGCAGCGACGTGATCTATGGCCGTCTGCCCTTGCATATTCCTCTGGCGGGCGCTCATCAGCATTTTAACGCTGTCACCGCCGTGGAAGCCGCCTGGGCCCTGCGAAGCGCCGGGCTTGCCATTGAGGACGTGCATATTCAAGCGGGAATTGCGAGAACCAAATGGCCTGCCAGATTGGAGATAATTTCCAGAAATCCGTTCGTTCTCCTGGACGGAGCCCATAACCCCGACGGGATGCGGGCCTTGGTTCGGACCCTCAAGGAGACCCTTCCGGGCCGGAAAATCTTCGCGGTGACGGGGATGCTCCGGGACAAGGCGTACAAGGAAGCGGCGGCGGTGCTGGCTCCGATTCTGGAGAAAGCGGTCTGTGTGGCGGTAGACAATCCCCGTGCCCTGTCGGGAGAAGCGCTTGCAGGGGAATTGGAACGCCATGGGGTGCAGGCCCTGGCGGCAAAGGACCTGGAGGAAGCGATCTCCCTTGCAATAAAGGACGTGGGAGAGGACGGCGTGCTGCTGGTATGCGGGTCCTTGTACCTGGCGGGGCCGGCACGCAAACAGCTGCTTGCATTAAAAGAGAAAAATTAAAAAAAGCAGGATGGAGCGACAAATTGCGCGCGCCAATTGGAATAAAATCCCTTATCATAGCGATAAGGGATTTTTGCTTGAATAGAGGTGAAAAAACATGTCGGTTAAGATCGAGCACCGGGATCAGGTGATGACCGCATATCTGGAAGGGGAAATTGACCATCATTCCGCCCGCCCCATCCGCGAGCAGATCGACGACGAGGCGCAGCAGAGTAAACCGCAGACGCTGCTTTTGGATTTCGGCCGAGTTTCCTTTATGGACAGCTCCGGCATCGGCTTGGTGATGGGACGGTTTCGTCTGATGAGCGAGCTGGGAGGAACATTAAAGGTAGTCAATACCCCGCCTCACATTGCCAAGGTGATGCGCCTGGCGGGAATGGAACGACTCAACGTCTTGGAAAAGGAGAACGGAAGATGAAACCGGTCAATGAAATGAAGCTGGTGTTTCCCAGCCGGTCGGCCAACGAAAGCTATGCCCGTGTGGCGGTGGCTGCCTTTGCGGCCCAACTCGACCCGACCATTGAGGAAATCAACGACATAAAGACGGCGGTTTCCGAAGCCGTCACCAATTGTATCGTACATGCCTACCGGGACAAGATCGGCACGATCTTTCTCACCGTCAAGCTGTTTGAGGAAGGGAAGATTTCCATCAAAATCCGGGATTCCGGCTGCGGCATTGAGAACGTCGAGCAGGCCATGGAGCCTCTCTTCACCACCGCCGGCGAGGAACGGGCTGGTTTGGGTTTTGCGGTGATGGAGTCCTTTATGGACAAGCTGACCGTGCGCTCCAAGCCCGGAAAAGGAACCACCGTGTCCATGGAAAAACGTCTCAAAGCCCGTCCACTGCGGGTTTGACCGCCATGAGCGGTGAAAAATCCGTCGAAGCCCTTGTGCAGGATAATCTGGGGCTGGTCCACTCCTGTTCTCACCGGTTCAAGGGCCGCGGCATCGACTACGACGATCTGTTCCAGGCGGGCTGCATGGGGCTTGTCAAGGCGGCGAAGGCGTTCGAGCCGGAGCGGGGCAACTGCTTTTCCACCTACGCCGTCCCGGTGATTTTAGGCGAGATCAAACGTCTGTTCCGCGACGGCGGCACCGTGAAGGTGGGTCGCACCCTTAAGGAGCTGTCCATCAAAGCAGTGCGCTGCCGGGAACGGCTTTCCAATGAACTAGGGCGTGACCCTACCATCGGGGAGCTGGCCGAACGCTTGGGCGTTTCCCCCGAAGAAGCCGCCCAGGCCATTACCGCGTCTTTGCCTCCCGTGTCCCTAACTGCGGGGGAAGAGGAGGGCGGCGGACAGCTGGACATTCCGGTGGAAGCGCCGGAAGAGAAAATTTCCGACATCATTGCCCTCAAGGAAGTGGTATCCTCTCTGTCCGCCAGGGACCGCAAGCTTATCATCCTTCGGTATTTCTCCAGCATGACCCAGTCCCAGACAGCGGAAAAACTGGGGATGACTCAGGTGCAGGTATCCCGGCGGGAAAAGGTGATATTAAGCGAACTAAGAAAACAGCTCACAGGCTAGGAAGGGCCGGCGGTCTTTACGTCCGCCGGCCCTTCTTCACCTTCTGGAGCAGAAAAAGCAATCCTGATAAGGTTCATCTGATGAAAAGGCGCCCCCCGGCC
>NZ_JBBMFD010000018.1:0-59164 GCF_040096205.1 Solibaculum intestinale
CGGATACGTTCCGGCTCGGAGGACACGGCCGGGGGAGCTGAGGACGACGGGACGGCAGACGATGGCGGGGCCTGGCTGCTCGGCGCGGCGCTCGATGGGCTGCCCTGGGATACCGGCGGCGTGGAGATCGGCGCCTGGTGGGAGGCGCTGCCTTGAGAGGACGCGTCGGGCGTGTCCGGCTCCGATGCGCTCGACTCCGGTAAGTCGGAGCTGTCAAGGGCAGAGGAGTCGGGCAAGCTTGACGCATTCGGCAGGGACACGGCGGGCGGCAGCGACGGCAGGCTTGCGGTGGATGTAGGGATGGACGCCGCGTCGCTTTGCTCGCTATCATTTTGGCCGCCTGGTACCATTGCAATTATGATTATCAGCGCCGCAAATGCAACCAAAAAACCAAGAGATAGTAAAATAGTCTTTTTACTTATTTTTTTCTTTTTATCCATGTTTACACCCCGCGAAAAATGATAAATCAATATTATCATCATCCACGGCGCAGCAGACAAAGTAAATAATGGTAATTAGGCGCTTGCAGACATACAAAACGGGATAACGACCAAATAACGACCAAATCAGGAAAAGACAAAAAACAGCACCCCGGAAAACCTTGATTTTGCAAGGCTTTCCGGGGTGCTATCTGGTGCGAGAGACGGGACTTGAACCCGTACGCCATAAGACACACGCCCCTCAAACGTGCCTGTCTGCCAGTTCCAGCACTCTCGCGGGTCAACAGACGTTATTATAGCGTAATCCCCAACCGTTGTCAACCGGTTTTTTTCGTTTTATTCCGCGCGGTTACGACCGGTTTTCCGAAGGATTTACACACCTCTTTGAGCACGCAGACCTCGCAGTTCGGATGGCGCGCGTCACAGACCGCCCGTCCGTGGAGCACAAGCCTGTGGCAAAACCGGGTGGATTCTTCCGGCGGCAAAAGGGCGCGCAGTTCCTTTTCCACCTTGGCTGGGTCCTTGGTGTCGCAAAGGCCGATGCGGTTGGACAGACGAATGCAGTGGGTATCTGCGATGACCGCTGGTTTCCCGAACACCTCGCCCACCACCAAATTGGCGGTTTTCCGGCCCACGCCCGGAAGCTTTACGAGTTCTTCCACCGTATCGGGAATCACGCCGCCGTATTCGCTTTGCAGCTTCTGGCACATCGCCACGATATCCCTGGCCTTGGTCTTGTAAAGACCGCAGGGATGCACGATTTCCTCCACTTCGGAAAGATCCGCGTTTGCGAAGGCCTCCAGGGTAGGATACTTGGTAAAGAGCACCGGTGTGACTAGGTTGACCCTGGCGTCGGTACATTGGGCGGACAGACGGGTGGCAATCAGAAGCTCCAAGGGATTCTTTACGGTAAGGGAACACAGCGCGTCGGGATATTCCTGCTTAAGCAGATCCACCGCCGCCAAAGCCCGTTGCTTTTTTGTCATTGACGATCACCTCACCCGCATTTTAGCACGCTTTTTTCCCAAAAGGAAGAGGAAAATCACAAAATGGAGGAAATTAGTATAACTTGCTGAAAAGTGATTCAGGTGTTGCCCTGCCTGGCGCAATTTGCTATAATAAACAGACATTCGATTTTCCTATGACGCGCGAGGCTACGCGCAGGAGGTCCTTCTATGCCCCAGGTAAAACCAAAGGTCACCCTGATTTCCCATACTCCTGACCCGGAACGCACGGTGGCGGCGGCCGCTCGCCTTTGCTACTCGCCCGCCCATCTCGACCAAGTGTTTGACGATATGACGCCTGAAAAGGCCGCCGGGTTTGTGGACATGCTCTCGGAAATCGGGCATCAGTCCCCCATTGAGCACGCTTCCTTTACCTTCGGCATCGAAGGCGTGTCCCGTGCGCTGCTCACCCAGATCACCCGCCACCGCATCGCTTCCTTCAGCGTGCAGAGCCAGCGGTATGTGGTGGAGGACGGGTTTGACTATGTGATCCCTCCCGAAATTGAGAAGGAGGAGCGGGCCAAGGCGCTTTTCATCGAGGCGATGGGCCGTGCCCAGGAGGCTTACAGCACGCTGCAAAAGCAGCTGGCACACGTGCACGAGGCGGCGCTGATTGCCGAAGGAGCCGATCCGAAAAAAGCAAGAGCCGCCGCTCAGAAAAAGGCGGCGGAGGACGCGCGCTTTGTCTTACCCAACGCCTGTGACACCAAGATGGTGGTGACCATGAACGCCAGAAGCCTCTATAACTTCTTTTCCCTGCGCTGCTGCAACCGGGCCCAGTGGGAAATCCGGGAGGTAGCCGGGCAGATGCTGGCGCTTACGCGCAAAGTGGCGCCTCATCTTTTTGCAAAAGCCGGGCCGCCCTGCGTGGCGGGTCCCTGCACGGAAGGCAAAATGACCTGCGGCAAGGCGGAAGAAGTGCGCAAACGGTTTTCGGCATTGGGAGGCGACGCGACATGAGAGGGCTGCTGGTGCTGGAAGGCCTGGACGGCAGTGGAAAATCCACCCAATTTGCATGTTTGCTCGAACGGCTTCGTTCGGAGGGGTATACTAGCAAAGGAATTTCCTTTCCCGACTATAAGGAGGAATCGTCGGCGCTGGTGCGCATGTATTTGGACGGGGAATTTGGTTCGGATGCGGACAGCGTCAACGCTTACGCAGCCTCCAGCTTTTATGCAGTGGACCGGTACGCCAGCTTTAAAAGGCACTGGCAGGCGGATTACGAGGCAGGAACGCTGATTGTCGCCGCCCGGTATGTCACCTCCAACGCTATCTATCAGATGGCGAAGCTCCCAAAAGAAGAATGGGAAGAGTATCTTTCCTGGCTTTTTGATTATGAATACAATCGCCTAGGGCTCCCCCGGCCGGATTGCGTGGTGTTTCTGGACATGCCGCCGCAGGTTTCCCAGAAGCTGCTTTTAAAGCGCTACGGCGGCGATGAAAGCCGCAAGGACGTCCACGAGCGGGACGAAGCCTACCTGCTGCGCTGCAGAGAGGCGGCGCTGTTCGCGGCCAACGCGCTTTCCTGGACGGTGATCTCCTGCGCCCAGGAAGAGGGACCAAGACCGGTGGCGCAGATTCATGAAGATATCTTTCAAGTATTTCGCGAACGATTGGAATCGAGGGAATAATACATTGATGCAACAAGTATTGCTGGATTTTAAAGAACCGACCATTTCCGACCGGGACTGGGTGACCGAACTCACGTCTTATGCAAACTTCAACAATTCCGAGTACAGCTTCGGCAGCACCTACATGTGGCGCCGGTACATTAATAAACGGATCACCCGGTATAAGGACTTTTTTCTGGCCAGGGCCTGCCTGCGGCAATGCGCCTATCTCTTCCCAGCAGGAAAGGGAGACGTGCGGGAGGCCATCGAGCTATTGCGGGCGGACGCGGAGGAAAACGACCAGCCTTTGCGGTTTTATTCGGTAACGCCCGAAATCCGCCGTCAGCTGGACGAATTGTATCCGGGCCAGTTTGAATACGAGGACTGCCGGTACGCCTACGACTACGTGTACGAAAGCAGCGACCTGATTTCTCTTTCCGGGCGCAAGTACCACGGCAAACGCAACCACATCTCCCGGTTCGACCAGGATAATCCCAATTGGACCTATGAGGACATCGACCATCACAACCTGTGTGACTGCTGGGATATGTTTGAGGAATGGCTGCAGGAGGACAAAAACGGGTCTTCCAGCTACGACGACGAGATGCTTGCCCTGCGGGACACCTTGGATTATTTTGACGAGCTGGGAATGCAGGGCGGCCTTCTGCGGGTGGGCGGCAAGGTGATTGCCTTCACCATCGGCGAACCGCTGACCGACGACTGCTTTGATCTGCATTTTGAAAAAGCCTTTTCCGCCATCCAGGGAGCGTATCCCAAAATCAACCAGGTGTTCGCCCAAAAGCGCCTGTCCGGGTACCGGTACATCAACCGGGAGGAGGACATGGGCATCGAAGGGCTCAGACGGGCAAAGCTTTCCTACCAGCCAGCCTTTTTGGTGGAAAAATCTTATGCTGTGTGGAAGGACGAGGAATGAGAACGCGGATTGACAAGGAGAACGCTCCCAAGCTGCAAGCGCTGTGGGAGCAGGTCTTTGGGGACAAGGCGGAAGCAATCGCCTTGTTTTTGAATGGCTGCAAGGCTTTGGCGGACGTTTACGTCTATGAGCAAGGCGGTGAGATCGCGTCGGCCCTTTACGTGCTGCCCGCTTCTATGGCCCTTGGCGGGACGTGGACCCATGCTGGATACATCTATGCGGCGGCCACCCTGCCCCAGGCTCGGGGGCAGGGAATCATGTCCCGCCTGTTAAAAGAAGCGGCCGACGGGGCTGCCAAGGACGGGATTTCTTTTCTGACGCTTCGCCCGGCAAACCCGCCTTTATTTGACTATTACGCGAAACACGGGTATGATACCATATATAAAGCAGCTTCCCACGTCTTTTCCAAGGAAGGTCTCGAGGCGATTTCCGTCCCGGGCGGCAAGACGGCAAAGGCAACACCGGCCTTTGTAAGCGGGGCGCTCAAAGACGCGTTTGCAGGCAGACCCGGCTCCCTTTTGTGGGAAGCGGATATGCTCTCCTACCAGCTTGCCATCCACGCCTATTACGGCGGCAAGGCGGTGGCGGCGGATACCCCCGCCGGGAAAACAGCGGCCCTTTATTTCGAGGAGCAGGACCAGATTACCTGTCTCGACCCCATTGCAAACAGAGAAAGCTTTCCTTATCTGTGCGAGGTTCTGGGGCGGGAAACGGGAGGCAAACCAATCCAGATGCGCCTGCCGGTGGGTCTTTTGTACGGAGAAACGCAAACAGACCTGGAGCCGGTGGGAATGGCTTGTCCCATCACCGGGTCGCTTTCGCAGATGAAGGATGCGTTTTTGCCCCTGACCATGGAATAAACAGGCATTTGTGTGTGACAAACGGAGGTTTCGAAATGGTATATGTATTTTTAGCCAACGGGTTTGAGGAAATGGAAGCCATCGCTCCCATTGATTTGCTGCGCCGAGCCGGCGTGGACGTGACCACGGTGGGCGTAGGCGCCACGGCGGTGCGGGGTTCCCACGGCATTGTACTGGCGGCGGACACGCTGGATTCGTCGGCTATGCCCGACGACCTGGAGGCGGTGGTGCTTCCGGGCGGGATGCCGGGTACGCTGAACCTGGAACATTCCCCGGTGGTACAGAAATTCATTGACCATGCGGTGGAAAAAGGCGCGATTGTGGCGGCAATCTGCGCGGCACCCTCCATTCTTGGACACAAGGGCCTGTTAAAGGGCAGAAAAGCCGTTTGCTATGAAGGATTTGAAGGGGAACTGGAAGGCGCCAGCGTGGGATCTGAACCGGTGGCGGTGGACGGGCCGTTCATCACTTCAAGAGGTGCAGGAACGGCGACTCAGTTTGCGCTTGCCTTGCTTGCAGCGCTGAGGGGAGAAGGGGCCGCAGACAAGGTGCGCGGTTCCATTCTGTGCCCGTAACCGATATCCGGGTGTTCAAGACGGAGCTTCGCCGCCGGTTTCGGGAGCTTCGCACGGGCATGCCGGAGGACGAGAAAAAAAGCAGGGACGCCCGCATCCGAAAGCGGGTGCAGGCGCTTTATCAGTATAAGCGGGAGAAGGTCCTCCTTCTTTATATTTCCACTGCCATTGAGGTGGACACCATCGGCATCCTAAAGGAAGCCCTGGCCGCAGGCAAACGGGTGGCGGCTCCCAGGTGCGTGCCGGGGACGAGAGAGATGGATTTTTACTTTATCCGTTCCTTGTCCGATTTGGAGCCGGGCACCTTCGGCGTGCTCGAGCCGATTGTGGACCGGTGTGAGAAAATGACCGATTTTTCCCGGGGCCTTTGCATTGTGCCGGGGCTTGGGTTTGACCATACCGGCTTTCGCCTAGGCTATGGGAAAGGCTACTACGACCGGTTTCTTTCCCGTTTTCAGGGAACCACGGTGGGCATCTGCTACCGCAGCTGCGTGCAGCGGCGGCTGCCCCACGGCCGGTACGACAAATGGGTGGACATTCTTGTAACCGAGGATTACACTAGGCGCACCCACGTGCATGTGCAATAAGGAAAGAGGGCGCTTCCCTTCAGGGAAACACCCCTTGTCCGTTTTCTTTATGTTACCCGCGTCAGCAGCCGCAACCGCAGCACAGCAGCAGGAGCAACACAATCCAAATCCAACAGCAATTGTTGGCTCCACCGTTGCAGCACATACTTGTCACCTCACTTTTGCTCCCCTGTTTTACAACCGGGGACTCTATTTCAGTATACGCATTTCCTTTTCGAGAAGTGACGGCTCTATCCGCGCGCCGAAAGCCGGCGGGCGTTTTCGATAAAGCAGGCCTTTCATGAAACCTATTTGGCGGCGCCGACCGACCCCGCCACAACAGGAGGTACGTACATGAACGAAAATCCGAACTATCCTGCAGACGACAAGGATATCCCCGTCGATCTGCCCAAGGATCCCGAGATCCCCGCCGAGCCGCTCTTTGAGCCGATGGACAATCCGCCGGAATTCAAGGTAAACATAAAAGAGGACTCCGGTGATGATATGACCGACCTGTTCGAGCTGGCGAGCGAGGATGACGAGGGGGAGACACCCGACGTGAATACGGCAAACGGTCCGGTAAAAAAGAAGCTCGACGGCAATAAAAAGAAAAAAGAGAACCGACTGCTGTACGGCGGCTGCGCCAAATCGCTGATTTATGCGGTGGTTATCATCGGCGTTTCCCTGCTTCTTTCCTTTGTGCTCCTTTTGGGAATCAACGATATGGTGGGTCTGGTAAAGCCCAACGCCGAGGTGACCGTCACCATTCCGGAAGGAGCCACCACCGACCAGGTGGTGCAGATCATCAAGGACAGCGGCGCGGTCAGCCAGCCGCTCTTTTTCAAGCTGTACATGAGTTTGACGAAATCCACGGAGAAAATCGAGCCGGGCGAGTACACCATCAACACCAACTACGACTATATGCGCATTATTTCCAGCCTGAAGGGGGCCGGGGCCACCTATGAAACGGTGGAACTGAATTTCCCTGAAGGCTTTACCCTGGAACAGATTGTGGACCGGCTGGTGGAAAACGGCGTCAACACCCGGGAAGCATTGATGAATTCGCTGCAGAATACCGAATTTGAATACGACTTGGTCAAGGATATCCCCACCGACGATCCGGACCGGCTGACCAAGCTGGAAGGCTACCTTTTCCCGGACACGTATGAGTTCTACAAGGGAGAAGCGCCCGACAGCGTCATCGGCAAGTTCCTGGCCAACACCGAAAAGAAAATCACGGCGGAAATGCGTGAGCAGGCAAAGGCGTCTGGCATGACCGTGGATGAGCTTCTCACTCTCGCGTCGGTCATTCAGGAGGAATCGGGCGAATACGAGCAGATGCTCAAAATTTCTTCCGTCTTCCACAACCGGCTTAACAGCCGGGAATTCCCCCGTCTGGAGTCCGACCCCACCACCGAATACGCCCAGGCCCACAATGCCCCCGCCTACGACACCTATCAGGTGGCGGGCCTGATGCCCGGTCCCATCTGTAATCCCGGCATTGAGGCTATTCTGGCGGCTCTGTCGCCGGACAATACCAATTACCTCTTCTTTGTCACCGACCTGAAAGGCAATTACTATTACGCCACCACCTATAACGCCCATCTGAAAAATATACAGACGGCGGAAGCTGTCGACAATGAGGTTAAGGCATCCAGTGGACAATAACAACGTATTCCATCGAACCCCATGCGGCGGGGCAGAGCTTCTCTGCCCCGCCGGAGACGTTTCGCGCCTGAAAGCCAGCGTGGACTTCGGCGCGGACGCGGTGTACCTGGCGGGACAGGAATTCGGCATGCGCACTTCGTCGAAGAACTTTGCTGAAGAGCTTCCTGAAGCGGTGGCCTACGCCCATGAACGCAGCGTCAAGGTTTATCTTACCTGCAACACCCTGCCGCGAAATGAAGAGCTTCCCCGTTTGCCCGACGCCCTGCGTTTCGCCGCCCAAAGCGGTGTGGATGCGTTTATTATCAGCGACGTAGGAATTCTCGCCCTGGCAAAGCGGGTGGCGCCCCAGGTGGCCCTCCATGTTTCCACCCAGGCGGGGGTGGTCAACTATTTGACCGCCCGGGCTTTTTACGAGCTGGGTGCGTCCAGGGTGGTGCTGGCGAGAGAGCTTTCCTTGACGGAAATCCAGGAGATCCGGGCGAATACCCCTCGGGAGCTGGAGCTGGAAGCCTTCGTACACGGGGCCATGTGCATGTCGGTATCCGGGCGGTGCCTCTTGTCCAACTATCTGACCGGCCGGGACGCCAACCGGGGGGACTGCGCCCAGCCCTGCCGCTGGCGCTACGCGCTGATGGAGGAAAAGCGGCCGGGGCAGTACTTCCCGGTGGAGGAACAAGGAAACGGCTCTTATATCCTCAACGCCCGGGATCTTTGCCTGATCGACCATCTGCCCGCCCTGTCAAAGGCGGGTGTCACCAGCTTTAAGATCGAGGGCCGGGCCAAATCCGCTTATTACGCGGCTGTCACCGCCTATGCCTACCGGCAGGCCATTGATTTTTATGCCGCCCATCCTAACGGCGAGCCGCTGCCCGACTGGATTCGGCAAGAGGTACATAAGGTCAGCCACCGGGAATATAGCACCGGGTTTCTTTTCGGTACGCCCGGGCAGGAGCTGGAAACCGGCGGCTATGTGCGGGACTATGAGGTGATTGCCGTGGCGATAGGCTGGGAGAAAGGCCGGGTGCTGCTCGAACAGCGCAACCGGTTCTTTGAAGGGGATGAGGCGGATTGCCTTAGCCCTTTAGAGCGCCCCTATCTGCTGCAGCTTACCGACCTGCGGGACTTGGACGGCAACCCAGTAGAAGCGGCGCCTCATCCGAAAATGCGCCTGTCGGCTGCCTGCGAGCGCCCGGTGGCCGCAGGAACCCTGCTTCGCAAACGAACAAAAGGATAGAAAAAGGGACGGCGTATCGCGCCGTCCCTTTTCTGTTCCGGCGAAGCTGTAAGCCAGCCGGACAAAGATGGAATACAACAAGATTTCATTGCATAGGGTTATAGCAGAGGCCTTGTCTTTAGAGAAATCCAATTGACTTTGCCGATGGGCAGGCCTATACTTAAACCAGAACCTTAAACCAAATTCTAGAGGGGGTAATTGCAGCATGCGAAAAGGAAAGTTCAACATTGTCCTGTCGTTTTACGCGGTCGTCGCCTTTGTGCTGGCGATTCTGGGTCAGGTGCTGCTGTGCGGCCTGCTGCTGGGCTTCGTGATTGCGGCGGAGCGAGACGAATGGGCGGTCAGGCAATGTATGCAGGCGTTTTTCCTGTCCATCGTCAGCGGGATCGCCGGCGTGATACAGAGCGTCATGAGCGTGTTCAACATCGTCCCGGTGCTCAATTGGCTGACCAGCGGCATTACCAGCTTTGTCGTGGGCGTGATCTACCTAGTGGTTCTGATCTTTGCGATCATCGGTTTGGTGCATGTATGCAAGGGTCAGGATGCGAGAATCCCGTGGCTGACGACGCTGGCAGGCAAAGCCTACGGCGTCATGGCTCAACATATGGGAAATCCGGGCGGCCCCGCAGGGCCTTCCGGTCCCACCGGTCCGGCGGCATAGCCGTTTCAAAAGCCCTTCGCTTGCCTTTATGGCGGCGAAGGGCTTTTATCTGGGAAGCATAACAATGGAAGGGCCGACAGCGTATTGGAAATATGGCTGCGTCACCAAGGGGTGTAGCTTCGTCTTGTTTTCAGGGTTGCCGCGTGCAGGGTAAAGCAGGAATCGGTTTTATACGATGAAAGCGGCTGTGGATCAACAAGTCTCCGTATTGCCCTCTTCAGCGAATCCGAAGACGGTCTTGCAGGCAGTTCCCGCATGCGTGCGGACAGCGCTTGCAAGGCGCCTTCGGATTTTTTCCGCTGCGAGCGGTTTCCTCGAGACACTTCTATCTAACGGTAAGATTTAAGGAGCGGATGGAGACGAATCCAGGAACAGTATCTCTTAGGTCGCTTCGCCGTCCTTTAACTTTGTCCGGTATAAGCACTTATATAAAAGCCGTCCGTTCACCCGCAGCGACTGCATCAAGCTGACCGCTTTTACCTCCATAGCCGCCGTGGAAATGGATGCGGCGAAAGCTTCTCCATCAAAACCAGGCTGCATTCTCACCTGCCGTCCCAACGTCAGGTGGGGCCGGTATTCTCTCGCTTCTAGAAGAAAGCCCCGTGTCCGCAGGGCGGCGCATAAAGACGCATAGAGAGCAGCCAGAGCCGGGCTTTTTTCCACCCCGCACCACCATATGTCTCCGCCCTCCCGGCGAAATGTCCCCGCCCCTGACAGAATCAGGCAAAAGGAATTGCCCGCTGCTTCCTCCATGGCAGTCTTTACCGCGTCGAGCCGGGTTTGTTCTCCCAAAAATACCAGCGTCAGGTGCAGGTTTTCCCTTCGGGTAAAGTTCCCGCTGCGGGCGTTCGCCCGCAAGGTATCCACAGCAGCGCAAAGCTGGTTTTTCACCGCGTCGCTCAGTTCAATGGCCAGAAACAGCCGCATGACGTTTCCCTTCCTTCTTACAGCTCATAGGGAGTGACCGCCCACTTCAGGCACCCTTCTTCCCGTGCTTCGAACACCCGGTATCCTTCCAGAATCTCGTTGAGCGGACCCTTGTGGGTGATGAGAAAACCGGTGCGCAGCCGTCCGGCCGCCAGCAGATCCAGGAGCCGGGCACAATGGACTGCATCCACCCCGCCGGTCTTAAATATCAGATTTTTCCCATACATACGGGGCAGCGGCAGCCGCTGTTCCTTTTCGTACATGGCCACCAGCGCCACCACCGCATTGGGCCGCGCAATCCGCCAGGCGAGCTCAAAGGTGTTTGTCCCGCCCGCCGCTTCAATAACCCCGTCCGCCCCCCGGCCTCCCGTCAGGGAACGCACCAGGTCTTCGGCGTTTTCTTTTTGAGGATTGCAGATAACCTGGGCAAAACCTTCCTTTTTCGCCACGGCGAGTCTGCTTTCGTCCATGTCCAGCGCGATCACCTGTCCAGCTCCGAATAGCCTCGCGCATTGCATGGCGCAAAGTCCCACCGGCCCCGCGCCGATGACCGCCACCGTGTCACCCGGGGTAATTGCGCAGAGCTGGGCTCCAAAATAACCGCTGGAAAGAATGTCCCCTACAAAGAGGGCATCCTCGTCGGACACCGTGTCCGGGATTTTCGTCAGCCCCTGCTTTGCAAAGGGAACCCGGACATATTCCGCCTGGCAGCCGTCGATTCGGCAGCCCAGCTCCCAGCCGCCTTTCTCGCAGTTGTTGATAAAGCCCTGCCTGCAAAACCAGCAGTCTCCGCAGAACGTGATGCAATTGGCGGCCACCCGGTCGCCGGGCTTCAGTCCGCCCGCCGCCTCCCCGGCAGCCGCCACAATTCCCACAAATTCATGGCCCAGCACGATTCCAGGCTTCGCCCGGGGCACCGCGCCGTGTACAATATGCAGATCGCTGGTGCAGATGGTGGACAACGTCACCTTCACAACGGCGTCCTCCGGCGCGAAAAGCCTGGGAACCGGCCGGTCGGTCAGGGCAAGGGAGCCGTCCTCCCGCCATACCAGCGCTTTCATAGTCTTCATTGCTCTTTCTCCTTCCAGTACCACCATTTGAGTTTCTGGGGATCGGGATACTCGGTCTGGGCAAAATAAACGCACAGCCGGTAGACATAAAGAACACACCGGTCCAGCTCGACGCCTCTTTGCAGGCAGCTGCGGTCGTACATCTCCTGAGGATCCTGCCCTTTTAAGGAGGCGACGTTGCGGTATCCCAGTTCCAGAAGAAACCGCTCCATGGCGGGGCCTACGCCGGGAATCCGCTGCAAATCGCTTTTCATCCGTTTCCCTTCCTTTCCTGTTCCACCGCAATGCCTCTGGAAAAGCGCCGCCTAGCTTAAATGAGACGGCATCCACCCGTACGGCTACAAAGTCAATAACACTGGGAAATCATCCAAACCCGGTCAAAGGCACGGGCCTTCAAATCCGCTTCCCGGATATAAAAGTAAAGCCGGCCGCAATCGCCGAACATCAATTCAAAAGCATCCGCTTCGCTTTCCACTGTGTCCAGCTGCAACAGCAGCCGCCACTGCTTGCTTTCCTTTGCAAACCGAACCCGGTCTTCTTCCGGGAGACTCACTCTTCCGCCGCAGTAGACGCCGTTGGTCACCCGTTCGCATTCCTCCCGCATCTCGTTTTGAATAACGTCGGCAAACCCCAAAAGCTTGGTAACCGTATCGGGCAAGTCGGGCAGGTTAAGCGCAGCCTGGCGCTCCACCTCGTAATTGTCCAGTTCCTCTTCTGTGAGAACGCCCTCGGGGCAGTCGGACAGAAATTCCTCACAGGAGGGCAGGTCCCAGCGGGACGAAAATCGTATGCGAAGTTCGGGAAACCGGAAATCAGGCGCCAAATCTGCAGGAAACTCAGTAGACGCCAGTTCTTCTTTAGGCCCGTCGTAATAATACACCCTCGCGCTTCCCGCGTCTGCCGGGTCAAATCCCCACGTCTGCGTTTCCATTTCATAGAAAAAATAGAGGATGCCCTTGTCTGGCAGACACCCGTCTGCATCCAGCAAATGGAGTTCCTCGCAGTTGATTTGCAGGAGGAAAGCCAGAGGGCGGCTTTTCGTCACATCGTGAAAATCTTTTCCTTCATAATAGTACCAATCAAAATCCGCCGGAAGGTCTGGTTTTCCCCCAAATTTGGAAGCACCTTTGCAGAGCGTTGCATCTTTGGAAAAGGTGCATTCCAGCGTATTTTGATACAGAGAAGAAAGCAGCTCGCTGAGCTTCATGGTTCAACCACCTTCCAATCCAGATTTTACAGGATAATCGTCCACGATTTTCCCTATCCTATGCTTGCATTATATGGGGACGCACAAACCCTGTCAAGAGAGCGACAGGCCATACCAAACAAGTTTCCTAATTTTTGGATGATATTCACTAAAAATAAGAAATCGCCTTACCCTTACAGAATACGAGGATTTCCTCAATGGGACCAAATGAAGTGTATCTCCGCGGAAACGCAAAAAGAAAGCAAACTGCCATGGCGGTAAGAAACGGAGCTTTCTGCGGAAGGCTCAAAAGCCGCATAACCGGTTGGGACAGAAGAATCCACGCTCTTAAACATCGCGTTTTTGTAATTGATTTCAAAAAATATATACATATTTTTTTCTATAACACATCTATATTTGTATCTATCTCTAAACCTGAAATTACCTATTGCATTTGAAGAAAAAGTGCTCTATAATAATAAAACACTCGATTGAGTAAATAGAGATAGCGCGGAGTGGAGCAGTCCGGTAGCTCGTCGGGCTCATAACCCGAGGATCTATCCTCTCGACGCTTTCTCTGTTTGATATTTTTCCTTTCTCAACTTGCAAAATTCCATATGTCGCGGAGTGGAGCAGTCTGGTAGCTCGTCGGGCTCATAACCCGAAGGTCGTTGGTTCAAATCCAGCCTCCGCAACCACAGAGGCCCATGAAACCTAGGTTTCATGGGCTTTTTCCTTTTGTTCCCTGGTATGGTTCCCAGTTATTCCCTGCCCTTCTCTTCCTTCCCCTCCCTGCAAGTTTTCTCTTTCATCCTTCGTTTTCCTCCTTTCTGTTTCCTTTCGTTCCTGTTTTGTACCGCTGCATATACCGCTACGAAAAAAAATCCTTCTTTTTTCTCACCATCTTTCTCTCTTTTCCTGGTTTTCTTATCCGGTAAAATCCCTGCCTCTTTCACCGGACATCCGGTTGAATTTCCTCGCCATCTCCTGCTTCTTCTTATCCTCCGAATGGACGTACATATTCAGCGTGGTCGAAGCTTTGGCATGTCCCAGGGCTTCCGACACCGTTTTTAATCCCACGTCGTCCAGTTCCAAGGCGCGAGTCGCAAACGTGTGGCGCAGGGCATGGAAGTTGATGTGGCTCAGCCCCGCATAGTTTAAAACATGTTCAAACAAATCCTGATAGGTCCTCGGTTCCACGGGATAACCTTGTGGGGTGAGCACCGCATACCCTTGCGGGTTGGAGATGCCCATCTTCTGCTGATAGGCCCATACCCGTTTTACAGCTTCCCTGGCAATGTCCGGCAGATAAGCCATCCGCCTTCCTTTGGCCGTCTTGGGAGGCCCGGCATACAGGGCGCTTTTTGCGTTATCCAAATACGGTTTTTCCACCATCTCGTAGCCGCTGCCTTCTTTCACAAGCTCCCTTGCGATCCGGCTAAGGCTCCGTTTGATCTTCACCCACTCAAAATCCCTGCCGAAGTCGCTCCACTTGAACCCTACTAGTTCCCCGATCCGGGGGCCTGCATAAAGGTCTAGGACAATAAATCCCGCATTTGGGTCTGGGTAGGTAAAGCACGCTTCTTCCAGCCTTTCCTGTTCCTCTTCCCCCAGGATTTTGATCTCCGGAGGGATCACCTTGGGCGTATGGATCGCCAGCATGGGGTTGTTGGGGATCAGCTTGAGCGGATACACGGCATAGTTGAGAGCCCCGCGCATCATGACCTTCATGTTGTGTAACGTCTTGGGCGAGAGCCCGCCAGGCTTCCCGTCCAGCCGTCCGCTTACCGCTTTATGGTTGAAGAACTCCTGGAAATCAATGAGGGTAGCCCGTTTCATGGGAAGGCTCCCCAAACGGCTGGTCATGATATGCCCCTCGATGTAGCCTAAATAGCTCAGCTTGGTCAAGGGGCGCACCTGGCATACATCTTCCAGCCAGTAATACAGATAGGAAGCCACCGGCATGGTGCTGCCGTCCACATAGGTTTTGCGATAGATGGAAGCAAGGATTTCATTGAGCTCCATCCGGACTGTTTCATAGTCCGGGCCGTAGATGCTTTTACGGTGGCCGTCGTAATAATACTGGCCTTCCCAGCGCACGGTTCCTTTGTCTTCCCGCCTGCGGATGTATCCGGTTCCTTGTTGCTTCTTTGCCATGGTTGCACAATCCTTTCTTAACCGGTCCAATCAAGGGCTATCCGGATCAGGATTGGAAGCCGATATGTACTTGTCAAGGTACGCTTGAAGATTTCTATCTGCTTCCAGTGTAACGTTTCTTTGTGATTTGTCAAATTTTACGCACCTACTTTTGATAAAAACAGTTGGAAAAATACCAGTCTAAAAACAACGGGCGGGGGACTAAAAATTTGGTAACGCCGATGTTTACCCGCGGGAATCCCGGCGACCGGGTAATCTTGTAAACGGTGGATTCGCAAAGCCCTAAAAATTTGACGATGTCCGACACCAGGAGGTTATATGGGAGGGCGTCGATGCGCTCCTTCATATCCGAGTCGGAACAGATGATTTTTTTGATTTCATCCACTGGGACGAAATCATCGCGGCCTGGCTGCATAAACGATCACCTCGAAATAAAGTGGCGGAAGGGGATTCTTTCGGACCCATCCCCAGAGGGTTCGCAAACGTGGGACGACAAGGGCGCCACTTTGTGCAACCGTTGCACAAAGTAACCCATCCCCATCAAAGCAAATCGCCAATTTGCTTTGGCCGCAAAAAAGGCGGCGCTGCCAAGCGAAACAGCAAGTCTCATCATCCCGGCGTCCTGGCGGTTTCCTTCCGTCGTCAAGGGAAGGATCTTTTCGCAAAAAAGCGCCGCTCAGCCGGATGGTTCCGTTTGCGAGTACCATGACGCCTTTTCCAGAAAGACGTATTTGTCAAGGTGCAGGTGGTATATCAATCATGCGCTGTGGTTCACAAAAGAACCTGGGTACATGAACTATGACTTATCCAGGACAATGATAACCGGTACCCGGTCCCTACATTCCTCCGATAGTTTGATCCGGAGGACATGGATGGCGTGAAGGGTTGAGAGTTCAATCTCCTGGACAAGATCATCGAAATCTTCTACGGTTGTTTCTTGATCCGCAGAAAAAGGCGCTGACGCCGCTTTTTTAATATATGGCTCGTAGTATTCTAAAAGCCTTTGGACGTATGCATCGTCGTTTAGGGCGTCTAATATGATGTCGGCAGGTGGGATTTGTACTTCTGGATCAAATGGGTCATATGTCTTGCTCATAGTTCCATCTCCTTTTTATGGACTGAATCGCCTTTTGCTTATGTTTTTTGACCATTCTTAGACTAATCCCGAGCCTTTGCGCGATTTTATTCAATGGGATCGACAGTACAACATTTCCAATCAAAACCTCCTTTTGAAGATAGGTTAGCTGGTTCAAGGCAGAAAGAAGCGTAGGGGAATATACCGGTATTCGAAAGCCTCCCGCCTCTACAAATCCACTGACACAATCAAATGTCTGCTCATAGGAAAGAATGGTGTCGATTTCATCCAGCGTGACAAAACGCAGCCCATACTTGCTGGCTTTCTTTTGATAGCGATAGTAGTCTCTGACGCGGTTGTTGATAACTCTTTTTAGATACCGATCAATATAGTGCCGCCTTTCTAAAGTAAGATCTTCTAATGAAAATCGAAAACTCATGGAAAAGCCCCCTTTTTGCCCATCCATTACAAGACAACGGAAAAGGCAAAAAAGGGGGACCTCTAACGCCAGGAAAATAGAATAAATTTGCCAAAAATAAGAAAAAAGAGCAGAAAACACAGAGGTTGTGTTTGCCACAGCCTCTCTGTTCCCTGCTCTTGTCGCGAAATGCACCGATGCTCTTACTGATTACATATTCGCATCACAACCCACTCCACAGTTTTGTTAGTGTGAATATTTTTCACATTTATCCTAAATCAAGTGCATATACAAGTCAATCACCTACAAAACGAATTCCCCTTGCGGTACCCAACTGTGGCTTCAAGCACAAGAAAAGCCGGCGCCTTAAAGACGCCGGCTTCTAATTTATGGCCTTTGGAACTTCCCTTTTTCAAGGGGTCGTCATGCCGCTTTTAATTTTGTTTGCATGCTTCTCAGCTTTAATTCTTGGGATTGCATTTGTAGAAACGCATAGTCGTCATCCAAGGCATCCAACTGGCGGCGAAGCACTTCCTCATAGCTCTGCTTTTTCTGTTGCAAAGCCGCGATGCGCTCCTGCCAACGGTCCATGGTTGCTTGAGAGGTCCCTCCCTTGTCGAGGAACTGCTGGATTTTCTCTTGGTACGCTTCCACATCCCTCCGGAAATTGGCGTAGAATTCTTCGGCCATCTTCTCCCGTTGCCCTTCGTCATCGGCCACATACATGCTGTTACAGGTGACCAAGCTCTCATTTAAGTTTGCACTCTTTACGACAGACAAATAATCCTCCAAGATAGACAATTGAGGCAGAAAGGGCCTCGGGATGAAATAGAGATTACCGTGGATACTGATTTTGACCGCTTGCATCCGGTCCAATTGGTCCTTGATGATGCTGTCCACATGATCGGAGGTGTAGCAGCTACGAAACCGGTCAAACAACGTCAAAGCTTTTTCACAATAGCTTTGTACATCCACATCCGGGTCATGCTGAAGATTGTCGTAATACATTTCTTCCCGTTCCCGGACAAACAGGATGTTTGCCAGTTTTGCATAGGAATTGGTTTTGGAGTTAAGGGTTTCCTTCACCAGCTCCCGGCAGATGACCGCTGCATCCTCCTGCTTGTTTTCCCTGCAATAGATTTTGTAAATGTGTGTACCGGCAGCATCGCGGAATGTAACGCGGTCTTTCAGAGCCGACGTGGCGCATCGGTATGCTCCGGACAAGGAATCCTTGGTCGGCTTCACCTTGGGAAATCCAAAATCTTGCCCAATGGCAATTAAGCGATCCCTCCTCACCAACAGGTTTGCAATGGAATAGTAGAACATTTTTCCAATAATCCCCGTCGAGTTTTCCGGCACAGCCATAAGGTTTTCCATTCTCATCATAAATCTTCGCCCTTTCAGTTGTTAATTTCCTCGTTGAAAGCATACTGCATTAGATCTTTGAGTTTAAATTGATAGAGCCGGCACCCAACTTTTATTACGTTGGTGTCTACAGCCAATCCATAGGATACAAGCAAATCCATACTTCTACCGTCGGGAACGAAGCCATAGCCTTCGGGTAGAGACACATCACAACTCGTTGTAATGTCTCCACAGGTGAAAAGCGCCCCATCTATTAGCTCAAGTTCCTCTATAATAAGATTGCGGTGCTTATCCCTGCGCAAACCTAAAAAATACGAATGCTTGCTCAATCCATCGTCGTAGTCGAGGGTGGAGACAATCCTCGTCTTTTTCGTGTCGAGAGAGGCAAAAGGCTTCCAGTCATATTCTACAAAGCTCTCCCAAAAGGACGGACTAACATAAGCGATCCACAGTTCCTTTTTTCCGCCTTCTAGTTCCTTTGTATAAATTCTTCCGAATTTTTCTTCATGGCAACTAAGCCACATGCCCTCTTTGATTTCTTTGCCGTTTCGATCCAGAAATTCCGTCTTGCTATATTTCGTCATCTCTGTTATCCTCATCTTCCTCGTCCTCACAGTATCCGTCTGGACTCTTCCGTTGACGGCTCTTCATTGATGGTATACTCGCGTATTTTAGGTAAGTTCAATTTGTAGAGAGGATAGGAAACAAAACCGCTTGTCAAGAATTCGCCGGTAGGTTCCATGAAATCGTTGGCTGTCAACCATTGAATGATACTTTCGCCACAATTGTTGATATCAATATAGGCAAATCCCTCTGGAACACTTTCCAGATTCACCGTTATAGTCTGCCACAAATCAATAATATTGTCTGTAAACATGTAGAGTTTGAGGCAAAGACCACCGCCAAATCTGTAGCGCTGTTCTTCAAAAGCACACGCGACAGGCGATATTGTTTTAAAACTCTTTATCTGAGTCAAGTCTAAGGCGTGGAGTGATGGATAGTCCTCGTCGTATTCGATGAAACGGACACCAAAGTCATCTGCATCCACCTCTGTTTCGCTTTGGTATACCCTACCTACTTTTTTACCGTCAAAAACGACCCACATACCTGCTTTGATTTCCTTGCCGTTTTTGTCAAAATACTTCATATCAATTCCCCTTTCGTCGTTATGCAGCAAGATGTTGTTGTTTAAGCTTTTGGAACAATAAAAAGTCGTCGATGCCTTTTTGCTCGAAAGGCCAGTGGAAGGTCTCATATTCATCGCAGAGGGGAAGGCAGATGGTCTGTATCCTTGCTTGCGCTTTTCTCACATGGGGGTTGGACCGCACATCCATGTCGATGCACTCCACAATTTTTTTCGGATGCAACTGCCTGACAATATCGGCTAAGAACCGGGTGTTTTGGACGCCGGTCAACCCTAGAAACAGTGCTCCATCCGAAAGATAGCTGGCTACATCAGCCTTCATACCTCCTTCGGTTAGATGGATCGTATCGGAGGAAGTGTCCCCTGCCACATGGATATACCCGTGAATGCCCGTACCGTTTTGGTAATAGTCCCCTCCAGAGGAAAACCACCGGAACCGGTCGCCTTTCTTCACAGCAAAAGAACCGTCGGGCAACTGTATTTTCTTTGGCGGCGGGTCATCCAAGCGCACTTGAAGCCCCTGAATCCGATTGTGCATGTCACAGATGGGAATGAGGATGCCGCTTTTGCGGCCGGCCATGTCCCATTGTCCATGTTCCGTATAGAACCCAGGGACGCCGGTAAGGTCGAATACAGAGGCGAGCCTCCGGACCACCTCTTTGCGAAACCCCGTATGGGTCGGTACGCTCCGGTAAAGGTTTCCGTCGATGATTTCATTGGACAACCCTCGTAGAAGCAAGTTTTCACGATGTTTCTTTTCCAAGGATAAAAGGTGCAGAAGCGCCAGATAGATTTGGCTGCGTTCGTGCAGGTCGCGGATGCGCTCCTGCTTCCTGACATTCTCTCGGTAGGGAAATGTACTGGTGTGGACAAAAGGCTCTCGCAGCAATGCGTAATACGCTTCTTTCGTGGACATCCGTCTTCCATAGGGATTAAAATCGGCAAAGAGGGTGACTGCGTTTCCGCCTGTCCCACAATTGTGGCAAAAGTAAGTGGGATTCTCCGGATCGTGACACAGGTACATACGGTACTTGTAATCGTTGCAGTAGGGGCAGCGCGCCTGCACCTCTATGTTTTGCAGGGTGCTTTGCTTGATGTCCAAGCCGCATAGCACCGCCGTCTCCACTACATCGATGGATGTATATCCCGCCATACACTCAACCTGCTTTCGCCAGAGGCTGCGATTGCGGCATCCGGTTTTTGCCCGTAATTTGCAAAGCCTGGCCTTTGACGCAGCGCAGCAATAGCGTTTGGGTGGGCACCATGACGCCGGAAAAGGCGTCGATGCTCTCTGCATTGTCCACACAGATGGGATAATCCAGACCCGTGATTCTCCGCACCATAGCGGCGATTTCCATGCCGGCAAGCGTCTTCTCCGAAAGCGATAAACAAGAATAATCCCGCCCGTTGTACTGGAACTTAAATACGCTTTTCAGCTCTCCCGTGGACCGGACCAACTCTACCAGCTTAATAGATACATGGGGCATTTGAAGAGGAGACAGCATCAGCTCCGATTGCTTGAGGATATACTCCTGAAGGGCAGACAGGACATTTCTCACTTGATCCAGCCTGCCGTTTTGTTCGGACTGCTGACCGATCAAGTTAAGCACGGCATTTTCATCCGTCATCTCTTCCAGCATCTGTATTTTTGCCTCAAGACTTTTTTTATCCGCCTCCAAAGCCGTAAGCTCCCGTACTTCCTCATCCGACAGGTTTCCGCCTCGAAGCTGCTCTTCTAAGAGGGCGATGGATTCCTGGAGCTGCGTCCGGCGTGCAACAGCCGGCCGGCGGCACCCTTCCAGCCTTTGGCTGAAAGAAGCAATCTTTTGTGCTTTCTCCTGTTCCCACTGCTGCTTCTCTTGCTCTAAACAGCTTTTTAGCCCTGCATATCGATCGGCAAGCTCGTTGCCTTCCTTCAAAATGCCGTCCAGTTCCCTTTGGAACCCTTTTTGCATGGCGGCCAGGTTTTCCTCCGTGACGACGGTCAAACAAACCGGGCAGCGCATGCCTGGTTTTAAACCGTTCATTTGAGATTGCCGGTGTCTATACCGGTCGCGCAACGCTTGAATTTGACCGGCCAGGCGAGACAACTCATAGGTGATCTTGGAGGAGAATTCCCGGTTCCGGATGGTGCTGAGCTCTTGTTGCAACTGGGAGGATTCCTCTTCGAAATCGGAGGTTTCCGCGTATTGCTTGCGCAGCATCTCCAGACGGATTTCCAAGTCCTCGCGATCCAGGCCGTCCCACTGTCTCGACTGTAGGACGTCTATTTTTTGTTCCACCGCCTGAAGCTCTTGCTTGAGCCGAACCGCTTTGTCGCGGTTCTTGCCCTGCGCCTCTTTGACGGATTCCAGACGTCCTTCCAATATGGCCAGCTGTCCTTCCACTTCCGCCATCTCGCTGCGGAAAGCGGACAGGGCTTCAAAAGGGGATTCCAAGCAAACCCCTTGCAAATGGACGCGGAAAGCTTCCGACATGGCCAGAAGGACTTCCCCGGAAGGGACCGGACGTAGACGCCGTAAGATGAGCTTGCGTCCATTTTCTCCCGTCATCTGCGCTAGATAGAAGGGATTAAACATGGACAAGAACTCTTCCTTGGTGCAAAACAGGTGGGATATATCCTGCTTTCGGGCCGGAAACCCGTCCAGCGTCAGATCGGTTTTTTCTCCCTGCCTAGACCGGACCAGGGTGTGTTCCACCCCATCTTGATCCAGAAAGCAACATTTCACCGAAACAACATCCGCCTTCTCCCGGATAATCTGGGTAATGTCCTGCTCTCCGCAGAAAGTCACGCCGAATAAGGCATAAGCGATGGCATGGGCGATTGTGGTCTTTCCTTCCCGATTTTGCCCACTGACCATCGTCAGGTCATACAGCTGGTACTGGGCGTCTTTGCAGTTGCGGACGTTATGTAATGCAATGGATGTCAGCCGTAGTGAGGTAATGGGCTTCATGTTTCATCGTCCTTTCCAGGAGAAATGAGCCGCCCAGGGGCGGGCAGCTCAAATCCCGTGATAAAATTTTCTTCTCGGCGGTTATGCCGCAACGCGGCAGGAAATGATGTTGTAATCCCCTGCAATGGCGTCATGCTTCGGCGTCACCTTTAAATCGGTGAGGAACTGCCCCACATCGACGCTTTGATTCACAAAGCCGTCCAAAGTACGGCCATCGGCAGCCTCCAGTTGGACATAGGTATGCACCCCGTTGGCCCCTTTGGACTTCCGGGCATTGACAACACGGTATCCCTTGTACGGCTGTTTTCCCGTATTGGATCGGGAGGTTGCTTTTGGCTTTGCCGGTTGCTTTTCGCCCAGGAACCGGGCATACGCCTCTTTTAGTTTGGCGTATGCACCCTTTTGGATCCGTTTTTTAGAATCGATATCGACCCATACGCCGGGGAACTCATACAAATATGTCCCCACGCCCCACATGGAAGCGGCGCGTTTGATGGCGTCGGAAATACCGCCCTTTACCGGCTCGACCTGCGTGCTTCCCGCACCGTTGGACTTTTTGATCCATTCCTGACGGTTCGGGTAATAGACCGAAATCTCACAGATATACGACGCCTCGGCATTGCCCAAGGTCACTTTCAATTCATTCTGCCAGTTTTCCCGACCCAACACTTGGTCTAAGCGTTTGCGGATGGCACGTTCATTCACAAAGGGCGCCGCCATTCCTCCGGTTTTCTCCCGGTTTGTGTTGGTGATCCTCCATCCCAATTCCTCGTATGGAAAAGGGGCCTCCAGCTGTTTCTCTTGTTGCTCGGTCATTGTGATCCCTCCAGATTCAAAAAATCCCCCAAGGTGGTGTTGGGCATCGGAACCAGGGTATGACTGTAATAGTAACCCCGGTCCTTATCCTTGAGATGTTCCAACAAATCCCGATGCCCTAGCCCCAGGCGGTTATGGGAAATCTGAAAATAGTCGTCGTTGTTGGGGAGCCTTAAAATATATTCGGGAATGCTGCCTAGGCTCTGAAGAGTGGGCATTAAGGGAAGGCGATTTCCCCCGATACATAGGCGGAACCCCTCGACGTTGGAAAAGGGGTACTGGTACATGGATGTTGTCTCGGTCAGCTTTCTTTCATCGTCTGCAACCCCCAAACGGATTTGGGAAATCCGGCCGCCGTTTTCCACTACAAACCCAAACACCAGCCTGGGAAGTGGGAAATGCTCGTATACCGTGTCCATGTAGGTGATATCGGTATAACCGATGTCACAGTCCATGACCACATACCGGTTTTCCTGCTCGACGGAGATGGAAACGGCAATGGCTCCCTTTGGCAAGGGCCCACTGGCGATCCGCCTTTGGGGAAAGGTGCTTGCCTGAATACATTCCACCAACGTTTTCGGGTGGATATACTTGGTTTTTGCAACCCCTTGGTAATACTCTTCCAACAAAAACGGGCCATTTTCTTGGATATGAAGAACCATTTGATCCATGACTGTTACACCTCATTTTGTCTGGTTTGTCCTTCCAGCTCATTTTGTGCAACGGTTGCACAAAGTTGTTCCAGCGTAAGGATCCGTTCCTGGAAGAAGTCCCGTATTTCAAACAGGGCTTTTGCGACATCCACCATGGACGCCGATCCATCGTAAATGAAAAGCTGCAAATACGGATACCCGTGCTCGTCGCGCTCTTCCCTAGACGCATGGAATTCCCACGAAACATTGCAACCGTTTGTAACAAAGCAATGGCGGACGTATTCTTCTGCCTCTCTCACGTAAGGATTGTCCTGAAACGGGAGGGAACGACCGGCCCCATAAGTCTCGCAAAGAGAGAAGTACCGGTCGAATTTGGAATCCCAAAAATCCCATTCTTCGGCTTCCAGTTCCTCCAGATAATCGCACAGGCCAAATTCAAAAATGGAATCCATTGTCTCCAGGATTTCGTCGTAAAGGAAGTCTTCACACAACTCTACGTCATCGCACATTCCGGTGTGGTCGTAAATGATCTTAAACAGGCGGAGCAGTTCCAGCTCACAGGATAAATCTTTTGGTTCTTGACACATTGCCTTCACCTCATAGATACGGCACGGGACGGCGCACAGGCATCGCCTCGCTTAATCGCAGCCGGAGGGCGTTGGTGATATGAAACCAAGCCGTCGCCTTTTCTAGGTGTTGCGAATACCAAAGACCGATCTCTTCCAGGTCTTCATAGGAAAAGGCGGAAAAGTCCAAATCTCCGGTCGTGACGGTTTCCCCTGAGAGAAGAGGTTTTAGAACATTGATCCAAAGGGCATATGCCCCGTCGGAAACAGCCTTCCGAACCGCTTGATCCCCGATCCAGATTTCGGATGGATCTTCTTCCGGCGCCTCATGCAGCTTTTGCATCAGGCGGGATACAGAGAGTTCCAGCATGGGTATTCCTCCTCCATCATCAGGCATGCCTGCCCTTCTTCCGATACGATTAAAACCCGTTTTTGGGACGCTGTGGTATGGACCGAAAGGATCCTTCCTTTGCCCTCCAATCGGTTGCTGTTGTTTTGCAGCCACAGGGACGGGGAGACATCGCCCCAATCCCCGCACTCATGATGCGTGGTTACGACCGCAATGTCGTATTGGGTCAATTGGGACTGGGCAAATCGAGTGATTTCCAAGCCTTCCATGGGTCTTGTGACGGAAAGAATCTTCTTGTTCGCCTGTCGAAGCAGCGCCACATTGCATCGTTCCTGTTTGCGCACGGCAGCCAAGAAGGATTGAAATTGCCGTTTGAGTTTTCCGCCGTCCTTTTGACGCTCCAAACTGTGCCGGAGGCGCTGCTGTATCCGGTTTGCCCTGTGGGTATGGTACAACAGCTGCGCTTCGATCCAAAAAGACCGTACCTTGTTTCTCATAGACACACCTCTTTCTCAAGCAGCCGCCTGCGCGTCCAATTTTTGGCATAACAAAGAAAGCTCCTGCAAGAAATCTTCTACAGAAGCGCATTTCTGTTGGAGCGCGGATAAAACCGGACCTTCTTCCAACAAAGCCAGAAGAATCTCTTTCTCCCGTTTCTCAAAAAGGGAAAGAGCGTCCTCCAGACGGAGGGACTGCAAAAGCCGGTCCATGGATTCCAGGTAGTCTTCGACCTGTTTTTCCAGTGGGATGGGCGCCATCTCTTCCCGAAGGCTTCGGTCCATTTTCCTCCACGCCAACTCCCGGAAGCTTCCGCTGTATCCTTGGGTCAGGTATTGCTGCACGGCTTCCAAATAGCCAAAGACGACGACGTCATAGTAGTCGTCGGGCGAGAGGTGGTTTGCCTCCAGGTATTCCAGCATAAGGCCATGATGTTCTGCTGCAAAGGACGTTTGTTCTGTGGTCAATCGTTTCATAATTCTTATCCTTTCTATTTGCAATGTCGTTAACTTAGAGATCGAAACCCATCTGGGGACAAGACATTGAAAACCAAACGGTTGGAAGTGATCTTTTGTACCTTTTGGCGGTCTTGATCCAGGTTCACCACGCTTGTCTTGGTTTCCTTTACAATCCGTCCCTTGATGACATGAGGGACTTCTCCTTCCACCAAGCCATTGATGGCTCCGCTGGCTCCAATCAGGCCAATCTGTGATACATTTAGCGGAAGCAGCGGCCGTTGTTCCCGGTATTCCAGCGCGTTTGATTGAAACAGCTTGTCTAGGCTTTGGGACTGCTGTAATTGCGCCGCCAACTCCGTGACATTAAAAACCTCTCCTCGAAATGAGGACACTTTTTGGGCGGTAGCAGGCAAAGCCAGGCTCTTCTCTCCCAATTGGTCAAGGGCGGGAATCTCTTCTGGATGAAGGGTCGATTCCAAAAGGCCGGATATCTCCATACACACTGTCCGCGGTCTTCGATAGCCGACTACAGCAATCTGGCGGAACCTTTCGAATTCCTTCCCCACAAATCGGTACAGCCGAAGATGTTCAAAATTCTCCATGAGCAGCCGGCAGATGTCTTCCGTAAAGCGATAATATGGGATGATGTAGACAAGCAAACCTCCCATCATCAACGTCCGGAAACTGTCGGCTAGGAAGGCTTTTTCCAGCCTCCGGATGCCGTGCTCCGATTGAACCGATAGATAGGGGGGATTCAAAAACAAGCAGTGGAACGCTTGCCGGCTGACGTGGGAAAAGAAGTAGCTGCCGAACCCTACCCGATTGAGACGGGCAAGGGCTTGCTGCGCACGCTCCTGGTCAATCTCGATTCCATAGGTAACGGCATTTTGCCCCGAAGCCAGATGCGCCAGGGCCTGTCCCGTACCACAGCATGGATCCAATAGATTGACGGTTTTTCCTTCTGGAAATGCGATCGCTTGTTTGATCCAGTCCACATGTGCCAAATCTGTGGGATAATGCCCCATTTTGACCCGGTTCATCAGCCTTCCGCAGGATGCAATTTGGGCTGGACACGGGAGAAGGCCAAGAAATTCCTTTAGCGCCTTGCATAGACGTTCGAAATTTGGTACGCCCAGATAGTCGTACCGTTTCAATGCGTCGTATAACCGGACTGCTGTCTGTACCAGCTTGGCGTCGTCGATTTCCTGAAGGGATCGGACGACTTTCGGAAACTCCTCCCACAGCCGTTTGACCAGCTCTTGCAGGGCGGCCAAAGCAGCCTGCCGTTTTTTCCCCTGCGCTTGAACCAATGCGTATTTCACTTTAGGAAGCTGCGAAGAAAGTTGCTTTAGTACCTCCTTGCTTGCTTCCAATTGCTCCATACAAAAGAATCTCGCTTCAGTCATCTCGATCCTCCGGAACAATTTGGCGCAGGATGATCTCGACGGTCCCCAGTTTTTTGCCGGAAGCCGTCTCGTAATGGAACCGTTTCCCTTCCAGGAAATCCAGGTCGTTTTCCTTAAACACCTCTTTTTCCCGGATGATGAGGTCGTCTGGAATATCCTCCGGCGCAGCATTCATGGGGATATGGTAGATGTTGCGCCCCATACTTTGCATGGCTCCAAATGCACGGGCTGCATTCTGGAAATACAGGGTTTGGGTATATGCTGTTTGATCTACAATTCCTGCATCGGCTTGATATCGCAGGGTATAGATGTTCCCCGTATGACAACTGCCGCAGACGAAGAGCCGCTGGGTAAGCAATCCAAACAAATCCGTTTGCTCCAAGTTTCCAATGGAATATTTTCTTTGCCGCTCATAACTCAAATCTGCGTCCAGCAATACATCCCCCAGGGCGTTTATGTATACGGTATCCGATACCTGGAGCCGGTCACCTGAACATCTGTAGCAGTAGAGGAATTCTTTCGGTGAAAACGTATGGTTGCCGAGGCCGTTGTGTTGCGCCCGTCCTTCCGCCACGATCTTATAGGGCTTTAAACGCCCCTTTTCCAGCGTTTTGGTGTAATATGGAAGGCTGCGGTACTCTTGCAATGCTTTTTGGTCGGCCTTCTCATGAAACTGGTCAATGGAAATGGACAATCCACATCGGTGCGGCTGCCGGCAATAGCCATACAATTCGTCAAGCGCATCAACAAATCCCGCATGGTACTGTTTGGCGTTGGTGGCGACAAAAAAATAGCCAATGGTACAGCCCCAGGCTTTTGCGCGTTCCACAAGGCTGTGAAGGATATCGCTTCTCATGGAGGGTTCTCCCCCGGTCAAAAGCAGGTGTTCCACATGGGATACCTGCGAGAATAACCGATCCAGCAGATCAATGCTTGCAGCAGCATTCTCAGGATCTCCACGCAAGCAATGAGCGCAGTACATGTTGCAGTTCCGTGTTACTTCGATTGCCAAATGGCCCAATTCGATCATAGCTTCCTCCTGTACATCAATCTTAAGGCAACAAAGCGCTGCCCTTTTTGTTCAGCCTATTGGCTCGATCTCCCGGGAGTGGATGCGGCGATGCACATGGCCGGGGTACAACTCGGTAAGCGCTTGCTTGATTTTCTCCAGCTCCGTGGGAAAGGAACGCTTGGCTCGGCCGGGCTGCTTGCAATCTTCCGGAATCAAAAGGAATACGGCAAGATACCCCTTGTCTTCTTCCACCACAACGTCGTATCGTGGACTGCCGGCCAAGACAAACCGTTTCCTTCCGTCTCCCGCGTCTTTCCAGTCTCCTACAAAATGAAATGTTCCATCCTTCTCCATCAGCTTCTGGGAACAAATGTAGAGGAACCGTTCCCAATTTTCCGATAGAACGAGGGCCTTGTCATAGGCTGCGTCCAAGTCAATATAGTAACCGTCGCAGGCAGCGAGAGCCTTTGCGCCCGGCGGCAGCCAGTATCCACGTCCCATCACGCCGCCCCTTTCTTCCGTTTCAGGAAAGGGAACATCTCGGACAGCAAATCCCCCCGGCGCACCTCGTAGGTGCATCGGGAGTGAACGGGGATATGGGAACCGTCGGAAAGCGCTTGGTCGATACGAACACTGGTATAGACTCCCACCTTTTGGCGGGAAAGCGCACGCACGTCTTTTTCATAGGATATTAAAAACAAGGTTTGTTCCATGGAAACCCTTCCTTTCTATTGTTCTGTTTTGGCTTTGCGCGTTTGGTTGACCACAGGCCGTATCCCGATCAAGGACGATGAGAAGGTCACCATCCGGGTATCGCATCGTCCCAGTGCCAACAGGTCGTACAAGAAGCAAACGACGGCTGTCGCCGCCATCAAATTTGCCGCAATGGTTTGCGGCGCTGAAACGGCCCGGTCGGCACAGGATAATTCCGATGGAAACCGGTCTTCCTCTTTGAGCAGTTCCGGATACACGGCGCAAGCCGGCTTATACATAGTCCTGCCGGATCTTCGGACTCCGCATACCACCTGCCCGGTGTTTTCTCCGTTTCCAGAGTCCAGGTAGATGACATCGTCCAACCTTTGAAACACACGATGGCACATCTGGCGGGTTTTGTTGTTATCCACACAACCCACCAACACGACGATTTGCTGCCATTCATCTTGCCTCAAAAGCGCTTGCAGTTTCTCATCCTGCTCTATGTACTGGGGGATATATTCGCACTCCATTCCAAAGGCGGCGGAATACCGTTTGGACAATACCGCGGCCTTGTTTTGTCCCAGATCCTGCAAGACAAAATTCTGCCTTAAGAGGTTCTTTTCTTCCACCTTGTCCCCGTCGCACAGGATCATCCGAATGGGGCGCTCCTGTGTGGAAGCCAGCCGGTAGAGATGGGGGATCAGCCAGCCGCCGGTCCCTCCAGCGCCAAGCACCACGATTTTAACCGGCGCAGTCTTTGACAGCTTCATCCTGGGTTCCTCCCATTTTTTTGTCCGGCAGAAAGGCGCGAACCGTCACGTTCTCCTCCCAAGCTTTTGGGTAAAGATGACCCGGTGTGGTTTCAAAGATCTCCTGGGGCTCAAGGGGGATAAATGTCCCGGAACAGCAGGCTCTCACCGAAATCTCCGGGAATACATGGTCTAAGCGGCCGACCACTCCATACAGCAGATCCCTTTTTTCATCCGCATCGTCTACTGGAGAAAATTTGGCCTCCATGTTGTGATGGGAGTGGATGTCCATTACCGGGACCAAATGAGGTGGATGGGGCTTTTTCTCCACCGTCTCTACGCCCATGGCATCCACCTTTTGCTTGGGAGCGTGCAGCACGTACCGCCTCTTTTCCCGATCGAAAAAAATCTTCACTAAGGCTTCTGCATGATGCCGCTGTGACACGTGGCGGAAAAAGCTGATGATGCTGTATAGCAGCTCCATGGGGATCTTGGGAAGCTCCAAACGGAACCCGGATTTTGCGGTGGGGAACTCCGGCAGAAATTCTGCCGGAGCCGTGAAGGTCCCCACGAAGGTTTTTCGGATCTGATAAAGTTTCCCGTCTCCCGATGGGAAGACGACAATGGGCTTGGGACAATCCTCCGCTTCCTGTTGGGAAGTGCAATACGCCTTATACTGGGGGATACGGGGCGGGATGGACCCTTTTTTCTGGGCGGTGATGTGAGGCTTGACGAGGCATTCCAGGCCTTGCTCTCCTTTTCTTTTCTGGATCATCTCCTGGAATTGCCTGGAACGCTCCATTTCCGCCTTGACGTCGTACACCCGGTCGGAACCGGGGTTTTGCACCATCTTGGTCATGGTACCGTAGGATACCGACCAAGAGACGTTTTTCCCTTCGCTCAGTTCAGGGAAATCCACCTGGTACAGCAGACGCAGCCCTTCAAAGGTGACATCCTTGTCGGTAATCGGATCGCGCGCTTTCCCATAGGAAAAAACGGCGTCCTTTTGGGTTGTTTTCTCCAACCGGCGCTGAAGGCGATCCTCTTCCGCACGCTTTAACGCTGCTGCATAGGGGTCTTCTTCCGGTTGGGAATCCGGTTTTGTTTCCTCTGCCAGTACGGTTTGAACCGGGGGATTCGGTTGCTTTGGCGCGGTTTCCTCTGAAGGGGAGGTGTCGAAGAGGCCGGCAATTCCCTGCTCTTCCACATCGTCCAAAAAGTCCTCCAGGAAGCTTTCGCCTGACAATTGGTTTTCTTTCATGGTGTTTCGTCCTTTCTGTGATTTTTCTATGAAAACAAAAAAAGACCGGCCTAGCAAAATGCTAAGCCGGCCAATCTTTGCCGTCACCGTATGGTTTTTTCCGATTTGCACAAACAAAAAAGGCCAGATGGCATACTCCGGCCTTTGTGCTTCCCTTTTTCCAATGCCCTCTTTGGGGCAATCCATTCTACCTAGTTACAGCTTCAGTATATCCGTCTCCACCTTTTTTGTCAAGGTGCCTTGCTATAAATAAGGATACGGTCTGTCTTATTTTATTGGAACAAACTGTACTAAAAATATTTTTTGAAAAAGGGCTCTAAAATTTGACAAATGGGATTCCCTTGTTATACTGAAAGTGTCCTTTCTTTACAGGGGCGCGGCTTGGGGGATTTTTAGAGCTGCGCCCCTTTTTTCATGGTCAAAAATGCGTAAACCGGGAATCCGACGAAAAGGATTCCCGGTTTTTCTTTGATCCCTTATAGATATCTAGGATTGTCTAACACCTGCATGGCAATCTCGTCTGTTGTGAGGTCTCTGGAATGATAAACAGTGTCACAGAAGGGAAGCAGATCAATCCCGCATTCCCGATCTGCGTCCAGTAAGATGCCTGTGACCGTTACGCGGTGGAGCTGCTTCTTTTCTGTAAATTTCTGTGTAAACGCTTCCGAAATCCTGCATTGCCCATCGGTGACAATGACAACATCTGCGTCCTCGTAGCCCTTGTCCAATAAGCTGATTGCTTCCCGCAATGGGGACTCAAAGTCGGTTCCACCATTAAAGAAGTGTTCCGCCGCCCTCATGGTATCCTGGGTCGAGTACCCCCTCGGTTCAAACCGGTCGGTTTTGATCTGATCCTTGCTTGAAAAATGGACCATGGCGTATTTGCGGTTCCCTTTTGCCGCTATATCAAGCAGCGCCAAGGCAACCGCCTTCGCCCAGCCGTGCAGCAAATGCATACTTTGGCTTTCATCTACCAACACAATCATGTCGCCGGCTCCTTTGACAACCGGCGTCCGTTTGCGGTACTGGAGAAGTTTTTCTTCCAGATACTTCTTCTGAAACAGGATCTGCGTCTCTTTCGTACTCAAAAGAGCCAATTCCGACGAAAGGCACTGTCCAATGTCCTTGCCGAGCGTAACGTCATATTTCTCGCCCAGGCCATAGGAAAAGGATGTCCTGCGTTTGTTCGCTAAAATCTGCCGGTACCTGCCCAATAACTTGGCAATTTCCATTAATGTGGCGTTTTGCTTTAGTTGGGAAAACAGCTCCTTATTCTCCTGCTTGTAGATCATTTTTCCTTCTCCATTGCCCCAGGCCGACAAAAGATAAAAAGTCTCCTGGGCGGATTCGGCTGCTTGTTGCAGCGGCTGCAAGATAAGATCCGCCATCCTGATGCACAATCTGTCCGCGCCTTGCGCTACCTTTTCGCGCAGATTTTGAAGCTGGCGTTGTTTTTCCTTGAGCCGATTCACAAGGCAAAGCAGACGGCGAAGAGAAAAAGGGCCGCCTTTACGTATTCCGTCCAATAGGAGAAACAATAGTTTCTGGGATTGCTGTTCCAACCGTTCCATAATGGATAGATCACCGATATCTATCTCATCTCCTTTTTCCCGCAAAGCCCGGAACAAAGCCGTGCAAAAGGCTTTGCAGGCGTGGTAACTTGGATACTCCCGGTCCTGGCACCACTGTGTTTTTACCTGGTCAAAGGAAGGATCCCGCAGCAGCGATTGGATCACCGGGCGGTGAAAGGCTTCCACTCGGTCCTGTCGTGGGCCCTCTGTAAAGGATACGCCGGTAGAAAAGAAGGCCACAAAGACATCCAAAGCCAATTCCTCGATAAGCGGCCAGATGTTTTTATGATCACTCAAGAAGGCTTGAAACTCCTGGTCGTCGTTCAGGAACTGATGGAATACTATCCTTTGCAGTTTTGTGGACCGCAACACCTGTGTTTGTGTCCTTGGATTGCCGCGTCCAGAGCTTATGTAATCATGCAGCCACTGGGACGCCGTATTGGCTTCAAAAATGGGTTGTTTTCGTTCCCGTCGCATGGTTATCCCCCTTGTTATTGTGGTGGGCCGGTGAAATTCACCGGCCCACTTTTCTGTATTATTTGGAATTGCAGTTAAAACGGCAGATCGTCGTCATCGTCGAAGTCTACATCGATCCCGCCGCCAAACGGGTCAAAGGAAGGAGGCGGCGCGGCTTTCCCAGAGTCGGCCGACTTTGGCCGTGTGGAGGATCCGTCCTCTTTTTTACTCTCACCAAAATAGATGTGTTCTACCACAATTTCAACGGATTGTCTTTTGTTGCCCTCTTTATCCTCATAACTTCCGGATTGCAGCCGGCCGTCCAAGGTCATCAAAGAACCTTTCCGAAAATAGGTTGCTGCAAATTCCGCTGTGCTTCTCCAGGCCACTGCGGAGAAGAAATCCGTAGGGTATTCTCCGTCTTTGTTCCTAAAATCCCGGTTGCAGGCGATACGGAAACGCGCCACGGAAATATCGTTTTGCGTCTTTCTCAGTTCGGGATCCGCTACCAATCTGCCGGTAATTAAAATTCGATTCAACATATTGCTTCCTCCTTGTTATGCAGTCTGTAATATCTTTAGTTCTTCAAACGGGACATAGGTAAAGTTGCTCTGCCCATACGCTTTTTGGCTCAGATTTTCTAACGTATCGATTAATCCATGGATTGCCGTCTGTGCGGATGAATCGTCGGGGAGGCTATCCTTCAAAGCCACCGCCTGGTCATAACAGCCCAGAAGATTCTTCCGCAGCTGCACCAAGGCTTTGTTCTGGTCGGATTCGCTTTGAAAGGCATCGAAATACCCATAGGCTTGTGACAGAATCTCCCGGATCTGATCCCCCATGGGGTCTTCGGTCACATCCCGAATGACCTTTTCTACAACCGGGATCTCTTTCGGCTGGTTCCACAGGCAATGGATTAAAATCCCCATGTCTTCCGGCAACACCTGATCCCGGCCTTGCAGCCATGCCTCGGCCTTGACCAACTCACTGTAATTAAAATAGGTCCGGTCGGACACATGGATTTCCTTTTTACGCAGTTCACACAGGATATTGTCCCACAACTCATTGATGCTTTGTGGAAGGGTGATTTGCCTCACCTCATCCTGCATAAACACAAGCTCCTGCATGGTAATGGCTCCATCAAAGGGCTCTTGAGGGGATATGTCCTGTTTCCTTTGCAAAATCTCCATCCGTTTTGCTTTGCTCTGAACGTAACGGGTATGTACCTTTAAATCGAACCGGTCATACAACGGCTTTAAAATCCGCTCTTCCGGATGATTGAAATTGGGGATTTCGTTGGAGGCGGAAAAGAAACTGACAACTGGAATGGACACCACAACCCCTTCGTTGACATACTGGCGCTCATTGAGTGCCAGCAACAGGGAATTTAAAAGGCCATCGTTTGCTTTGAACAGCTCGTCCAAAAAGCAAATATGGGATTCCGGGATCTTCCCGGTGGTAATGTACTCCGGACGCCCGCCGTACCATTCGCTGAGGCATTTGCGCAAAATCTCCATTTTCTGCTGCGTTTGGGCAGCGGCCTTCAAAGCGGTCAGGTCGTTGGGACTTTGACGGCAGCATGCCAGCTGCCCTTCCAACTGTTCTTTGAGTTGGGCATAGCCTGGATCCCGATCCAAAACCCGTTGGGACACGTTGCCCGGGATCACGCTGGACAGATCCAACCGGCCGAACAGCTGCTCCTGGTCGGTCTGTTTGCTCATTACCGTCAGGAACATCTTAGCGTCTCGGATCTGCCTGCAAAACAGGCTAACGGCATGGGACTTGGACTGGCCGGTATCTCCTAAAACAAACAGGTTCTTCCTCGTTAGAAGCGCGAGAGCAACGGCGTGTACCAGCTCCTCCCGTTCCGCCTCTTGGCTGTTTACATACTCCATAATACGCATCATCTTATCGCGTAACATTGGCTTTCACCCTTTCTTGGTTTTGATTTAGGCGGCGTCGGGTTCATCCTTTGCCTTCCTTTTCCCTTGCTTTGCGATCCTCTTTTCCGGCGTTTGCTTCTTTGCAGGGCGGCGAGGGGATACGGCGCAAAGGCTCTGGTTGGCCTTCAGAACCAAAAATCCCATTTCGTCGAAGACGAGTTCCAGGGGGCCGGAAGCCCTCTGCAAAAAATCTTGAAGCATACGGGGGATGTAGCAGAAACCGTCCTGAGAAGTCGGTTTTGCCTTCTCCGCATGTACTTTTGCCTGTGTCAAACCCAATCCCGATTCCGCAGTGACAAAGACTGTGTTTTCTCGTACCGCTAAGTTTACACACGGATCGTCGTTTGCTTTGAAGCTGTTGGCAATCACATGGAAGGCGGCGTAAAACTCTTTTGCATCCACACATGCGTAATATTGAGGTTTGATATTGGAGAGAACCGCCTTAGCTTGAATAGGAGACGTCATCCCATCCAGCAGCAATGTGGCAAATACCACATCCCGATTGAAAAACACAGCGTATCGATTGACGATCCCCACATACAAAGCATCATTCTTCGCAGCGACCAAAAGCAAGGTCTGAACGGCCTTGTTGTGTAGTACCATGTGCAGATCCCCATCGGAACAATGGGGCGAATAGGCAATTGCCATCCGGTATCCGTCTGCGGCACTTGCCCGGGATGCCTTCTTCTGTAAGTCTATGGAGATTCCCTGTAGGGCGGGCTGGGTATCCTGGCAGGAGGACGCATAGAGGACGCGGCGCAGCAGATTGTGGATCCCTGTGATGGAAACCGTCTCTTCCGGAAAGGGGACGTCGAATTTTGGAAATGCATCCGGCGACATGGACACAACCGCATAGGTAGCAGATCCGCAAGAGATCCAGACTTCTTTCCCAAACTGTTTGAGGGAAACCATTTCTCCCTCCAATCGCGCCAACATTTCCACAAACAGCTTGGCTTTGAGGACAATACCGCCTCCCTCTTCGATATGTACCTCTTCTCCTTGCAGCCGTTTGTGGATGAAGGTACGGATATCGGTCCCAGTCAGTTGCAGTTCTCCGGTGTCTTCATTTGCTTCGATTAATATTCCGCTGATCTCTGGGATGTCCCGGTTCACCACAGCGGCCGTTGCTACGATCTTCGCAGCTCGGTGAAGCAGTTCTCGGTTTGCCTGTACAATCATGATGTTGTACCTCCTGGAATTTTAAATTTTCGAATGATGAAATTGTCTTGATGGACCAAAAAGGCGGCCTCACTACTCTCAAGAAGCCTTGGCGATCAGGTCAAATAGGGTCATCTGGCCTGCCTGATCCTGCGCTTGGATGTTCTTTTGGAAGGGCGTTACACGGCGTGGGACGGATTTCAGTTGTGTTTCTGGGTGATGAAGCGCCATACGTTTAAATGTGTTTGACAATTCTTCTACATTGTCTTTGATACCGTGGGCCAATTCCATGGCCATCTCCGCCATGAGATCGTGGCTTTCCGACAACGCAGCCAAACCTTCTTCGGAGATGTTCCCTTCGATGACGGTGGCGGCCGCCAATTTGTTGGCCATGAGTTTGAGCGCCTTGGCCTGCATGGTGTCCCGATAGCACAACAGGTATACTTCAACCCTCGGCGCCGTCTGATTAATCCGCCAGGAGCGGCGCGACGCTTGGCGCAGAATATATAGGTTGTAGGAGACGTTGTAGAAGATCAAGGTGGTAAAGGCATTGAGGTCGAGCCCTGTTTCGACTAACGCAGGATTTGTGATCAATACGTCAATGCCGTCTTGAACTTGCTTGTCAACCCACGCCTCCCGATTCCGGGCCGGCACTCTCTTGTCCAGGATACCGGCCCGATATCCTTTCTTCGTGAGAAGCTTTTGCAGTTTCCTCTGGGTATCCAGCCGGGTCCAGGCGGTGTAGACTATCACCCGTTCTCCGGCATGTACTTTCTTCTCCACCAACTCTAAGACCTTTTCATCCTTGGGTTCCAAGTCGTCGGGGCATCCGGTATCTTCGGGGACGACGATAGGATCACTGATACCAGGACAATAGATCGGCGTGTGACCATAGGGTTGATCCGGATAGGCGGACAAGAGATTGAGATACGCACTTAAAATACGGTTGTTTTTCCCATATTCATTTTGGATGTATGCCTTAAGCTCTTTCTCCAGCCGCTTGTATTCCTGTTCGACTTCCTTTCGCATGGAAAATGGAACGGGAATCTCCTCGTATTCCGGTAGTTCTTTCCCCATATCGGATAAAGACAGGAACACACAGTTTTCCAAAAGGAATTTAGAATAAATCAACGGGGAAACGCCCGGAAGAAATCGTTCCTGTGTTTGGCTTTTACGCACTTTAGATGCTACATTAAAATCCAAATCCAGATGGAAGACCTTTTCGACCACGCCATACTGCCGGCAGAAATCCGTTGGCTTATCAAACCTTTGTCTGTCGTCCAGCATCAAAGCAGGCTTTAAGCGAAACAAAAGGTAAAAAATCCCCTTGCTGTAACCGTTGATCAAAGTGGCGGTCATCCCAACCACTTTATCGGCAATACCGGCTAGTTCCGCCATGGATTGACCCTGCGCGCTTTCCCCAGAATACTGGTGCAGTTCATCGCAGATCAACGTATCGATCCGCCCTAAACGCCGTTTGATATAGGCGGATAAAGGGAATCTTCGGTATGCTCCTTTCGACGGATAGACCGCCGAAGGATTTTCCACAATCCTCTCAATCTCTCTGGAAATGGACTTGTCCTTGCATGATTTAAAATTGCGGGAAGCAAAACGCCGGCTGACAAATCCATATCCGCCAATATGAACCCATTCCAATTTTTGCTGGATGTCTGGATTCAAAGCGCTCCACAACGGCATGCCGCATGCCTGACAAGTATGGTTCTTGCAGTTTTCCATGCGAAAGAATAGGGAATCGGCAGGAACCGTATAGCTGGTATCTTCCACGAGAGGCATTTCCTGTATGCACCCACAATGAGGGCAGGGATACCCTTTTTTGGCTTCACTCCATCGGACGGCAGGATAACGCATGGGACCATTTCGTGCATCCTCTTTGGAGAGTATCAGGAAAACATGCTTCTCCTTTTGTTGATATGCGTCAAAAAGCCGGTCCACATCCGATAGATCGGATACTATAGCGGCGATGCTGTGCGGGACGGTTTCTCTAATTTCCCGCGCCCATTTTTGGGTCAGATGGGATGGGCACAATACCACATGAAGAGATTTGGATTTTCCTCTGTCTTTCCAGTAGGCATACACAGCGGCAGAACCAATCTTGCTCTTGCCCGTGCCGCATTCTGCGACAAGCAAAGCCAGCCGATCCCGATCCAGTTGCCTCTTTAACCCTTCGGCAGCGGCTAACTGGGCGTCAAATAACGAATAACCGGCATGACCGATCACATGCCGGTTTGCCTCCTTTAGAAAGGGGCAGACAGGCTCTTGTCCCGGATGATACAAAGGAGAAAAACTGCGTTCAATGCGACCGGCCACCTGTTTGCCAAACCTCTTCAGATATGCAGAAAAGGTGCTGATTTTTTCAAAAGCATGGTCATTGCCTGCTTTCGGAATCCGAATTGCGCCGGTTTGCAGCCCTTGCTCCAAGATCTCCACCAGCTCTTTTTTATCGTGGCTGACTGTTAAACGCCATGCACAAAAAGATCGATGGATAGAACGGACGGTCAAAGGCTCCAGAATTCCCTTTTGCACGAGACAATGGATCAAGTATTTGCTGAATTCCGGCAGCAAAGGAACCGACAGCTTTTGATCCAATTCCCAAAACAACCGGTCCTCTTTCTCAGAATACAAGTAGAGATTCCGAGCCGGCGCTATGGGTTGGGTTTCTTCTTGCTCTTCTACTTCGATGGAATGGACGGGATCGTCTGCCAAGAAAAAAACGCCTTCCGCGTATGTCCCATCGTGGGAAACGGAACGCACCGCGTTTCGCCCTCCTTTGCACTGCAAAAAGAGCGTTTCATTTTCCGACAGCTTCATCTCCAGAGTGCAGCCTGACAGCAAAGCGGCCATAACGGCTTGTACCGTTTCCGGATATCCACCAATCCTTATAGCAACCAATTCCTGGTTTTGGCCGAACACGACCATGTCGCTATACCCGGAAAGGTGGATCCCTTTTGCCTCGTCCTTGCAGGCTACTTGGTAAAGTGGGGGTGCTTTCATTGTTCTTCGTCCTTTCTATAATTTTTCTATGAAAACAAAAAAGACCGGCCTAGCAAAATGCTAAGCCGGCCAATCTTTGCCGTCACCGTATGGTTTTTTCCGATTTGCACAAACAAAAAAGGCCGGATGGCATACTCCGGCCTTTGTGCTTCCCTTTTTCCAATGCCCTCTTTGGGGCAATCCATTCTACCTAGTTACAGCTTCAGTATATCCGTCTCCACCTTTTTTGTCAAGATTCTACTAAGCAATCCGTTTCCCATTGTCACACACTATATTTTGGGAGGCATGATTGCATGGAATACGACAGCCGGTCTTGATATGCCTGCGGGATGACAAGGCTCCGGAACAATGTGTAGAGATGTGAATCGCGCCTGGGATAGAACCTAGAAACTTTTCGTTACACGGTTTCTCTTTCCAACATGGGTGGTGTTTGATGGAGAAGCTCCACCGCTTCTTTTTTGTGAAACAACCATTCCTCCAGCCTTTCTTTGGGAAGGACAACAGGCATCCGGTCGTGAATATCCCGGATGGAACGGTTGGCACCGGTCGTCAGGATGACATACCTCCGTTGTCCCTTGTATTCGTTATACAGGCCGGCCAGATAGGTAACTTCTTCTTTTGGGTACGCAAACAGATACTTTTGTTTGGTGGAGTCCTGTTTCCACTCATAGAAACCCGTAGTAGGGATGACGCAGCGCCTCTCCCATACGCTCTCCCGGAACATTCTCTTTTCTTCCACTGTTTCAGCGCGTGCATTGATCATGACGCCGCTTCCTTTAAAATGAGGGAAGCCCCAAATTTGAGGCTGCGCCCTTTGTTGATTTTCCACTCCCACCAAAACAGGAGCCGTGTTGGTGGGAAAAATTTCACCGGTTTTTACCGGAGTATTCGGGTAATTTCGGCTGACTTCCGCGATGATGGATAAAATCTCCCGATTTTCCTCGTCGGTAAAAAAGCTGTACCGTCCACACATAACTTCTATCCCTCTTTTCCCTCTACAAACCACTTAGGGGATTCGTAAAACAAATAGGTTGTTTTCCTTTTGATCTGTACGGTGTATCGTATCCCTTGTCCACCCGCTTTTAAGCTGGCGGCACGCCGGACGTCCAAAACCCGGTCGATCTCATAATTTCTTTCGTCTTCCCAATGGATACACAGCGGCGTGATCCTTCCTTCCACATCAAACCGCGCCGTTACCTCCACATAGACCTTCCTTATCATAGCGATGCCCCTCCCTTGATAGCATCGCCTGTTCTTTTCTTTTTATCCTATCCTTGTGTCTTTAGTCCATGCCGTTCTCATTTTCAATTATCTGTCAATTTTGTCTCTTTTTGTTGTTTGTTCTGTCAATATACATATTTATTATCGTAAAGTATAATTTATTTAGCGATATTTCGCTAAATAAATTTGAGGGGTGTCAAAAATGAAAGCGAAAAAATGGAAAGCATTGACCCTACTGTTCACCGTCCTATTCACTTGCCAGAGCATCATGCTTCCAACCATTTCCGCCGAGGAATCCACCCAGACGAGTGCGGCGTCTTCCACGGTCCTTGGCGAAGCCCAAGGGCTGCGGGGCCAATTTGAGAAGCACTTGGTCAACGACGACGGCACTATGACCGCCATCGTCTATTCCTCCGCCGTCCACTATGAAAAAGACGGCGAATGGGTGGACTACGACAACACCTTGGTCCCCACCGCCCGGGACGGGCAAGTGGTCTACCAGAATTCCTCCAACCCCCTTCAGGTTCAATTCGCCAAAGAGGGCGAGCAGGAGGACCTTGTCCACCTGGAGTACGACGGCCATCAACTGTCCTGGTCCCTGGCCACAGCCGATGTGGACGCCCAGCAACCGGTAGCCCTCATGAGTGTGGGCGCTTTGCAGCCGGAAATGCTGGAAACCATGTCTACCACAGTCGAACAATCGGAAGAAGTAGAAGCAGAGCAACGTGTCCTCGCCTCCGCTCAGGCATACTGGGGCGATGAGGATCTTACCGCTTCCGAAGCGCAGACCGGCGTAACCATCGATGGCATCGATACCGCCGTCCAAGCGGAGATTACCCAGGCAAGCGACTCCCAGGTGCAGGCCATGGACCTTTACGAGCAGGCCCAGAAATTGCCTCAGCTTGCATCCACAGTGGAATACGAGGATTCCTTCCCGGAAATCGACGTCCAGTACACCGTGGACAGCGAGACGGTCAAAGAAGACTTTATCCTAAACACCAAACCTTCCATGGATAGCATTGTCATCCGCCTTGAGACCAACGGACTCAACGCCTTCTTAAACGACGATAGAACCGTCTCCTTGTATCCCAGCGATTCCGAGACGGCGGTCTTCCACATGAGTGCGCCTTACATGTACGATGCAGCAGGGGCCGTTTGCCACGACATCGACGTCTCCCTGGCAAAATCAGGAGAGGGCTACCTCATTTCCTACACCCCTGACCGGGAATGGTTGGACGACAGCAGCCGGGTGTATCCGGTTGTCATTGACCCGACTATATATACCGACAGAGACACTTCCAACATTGACGACACCTATGTGCATCCCGGCGACTATGCAGGGCAGCACTACGGGGAGACCTCCTTCAAAGTGGGGACCTACCAAGGGAAGCTCAACCGGGCCTTTTTGCGGTTTTTGCATTATCCAGGAATTCTCGGCAACGGTAGCACAATTACAAGTGCCATTCTGCGGCTCTATACGGTTTCAGGAACCACCACAGCCAATGACTTTAGCATCTATGAGGTATTTAGCCCTTGGCAACCGGGGACCATCACTTGGAATTCCCATCAGAGCATGTCGGTCACAGATCTCGGCCACGGCGCTCCTTCTGGAAGTGTCAATTTCATTTATAGCCTTTGGATCACCGATGCGGTTAAAAGGGCGATTAACGGCCAAAACACTGGGTTTATGCTGCGCTATTTCATAGAGAGCACCAACGATTGGAACCAGATTATATCCGGCAACCATGCAACATCTGGTTCCCGCCCTCAAATTGAGATTAATTATACCCGGCCAGACTATATTCATTATTCCACAGGAGCCAAATTGACTGGCGGCGTTCGCGGAAGACGGTATTACATTGATCAATCGGCCAAGGATTTTGCCAGCGATGTGGAATCAGCCCTTTCCAGCTGGGAAATCGACAACACCGTTTCCTTCTCCCGCACCTACATCATGGGGCAATCGGTGATGGATATCTATTGTGAATATAACTCCGGTGAATTTGATGGCGCAAATGGATGGGTGGAGTTTTACAACACCAGTAAACAGAAGGTACCAGAAGTCAGCAGTATTAACGGGAATCTTGATAACGATCCCATGTACGACTGGTATTATTGTAAACTGTTTGTAAACTCAAAACATCTGAGAGCAAATACCGTAGACTCTAGAACCACCTTAGCCCACGAAATGGGGCACGTTTTTGGATTGGATGAAAACGTTTACTATCTTAGCGAATCATCAACACGAGACTATATAGCCAATACTCAAAGTATCATGTGTCAGGAAAGATTCGGAAGAGCCGTCTATACGGCCCAGGAATGCGATCGGAGAGGGGTCAGGGCTCTGTATGGTTATTAAACGAATGCTGTCGGCCGCTTTTGTTATCCTCCTCTTTTGCACGGTTTTGACCGGATGCTCCAACAGCAGCTCTTCCTCACAAGACCAACTGGGCCTTCACCTATCCAGCGATCCTTCGGATAAAACCGTCATCTCCACCGTCACCCGGCGGATGAACTGGGTGGTCGATTATTCTGACATGGAGGTGTTGGTCAGGGACTCCGACTTGATCGTCATCGCTTCGGTCCAATCCATCGACAGCGTTGTCGCAGAGAATGGGTTTTACAACACCCATGCCACCATCCGCATCTCCGATACCCTCAAAGGGCAGTCGTCGGATTCCGAGATTTCTATTGCCGCAACCGGCGGGTATGTCTCCTATGAAGAATACGTGAAAAACCTTCAGCCGGAAGAGATGGAGAAACAGGGCCTGGATTGGACCGAGGAAGAAAAGCAAAACGGCGTCATCAAAGCCCAAACCGACCAGCAAAACCTGCTGCAAGAAGGGGAACAATACATCCTTTGTCTAAGAGAAAGTGAAGAATTGGGTTATGTGACGGTGGGGTCTTACCACGGCATCATGCGGATGGACGGGGACAAGGTGTGGCGCAAGGAAAACGCCGGCATCTTTGACAAAGAGGCCATCATCCAGTCCATCCGCGAAGCCCAAGAATCCTAAGAAAAGGAGGATTTTTCTATGAAACGTCTTGTTGTTTTGACGGCCGCCCTGTTGGCGGTCTGTTTGGCGGCTTCCGGTTGCCAGGGGAACCGAGAGGAGGTCTCCTCTTCCCCTGTTACCTCCCAGGCTCCTGCATCGGCATCGGAACCGGCTTCTTCTCTGCCGGAGACAGAATCTTCCTCCAGCTCCAGCCGTAATCTTACGTTGGAAGAGCAATTTCAGGAGCAATTGGCCGAACTTAGGCACGGGTTATCACTGACCAATCCGGATTCTCCGGAACACGGGCGGATGAACAACGGTTTTGTGGGCATTCAGACCCAAGTGTATGACGAGGGAAACGTCCACATGGAGTACCCCGTTGTTTCTGACAACCGTTTTATCCCTGACGAGCTTCCCTACGGTAAGGTAGAGGAACCTGGTTATTTTGACGGGTATGTTAATATCCGAGAAAGTCTAAAAGAAGCTCCCTTCCTATTTCTCAAAAAGTACGATTTGGAATCGGAAGGTACCAGCTTGGATTTGACCTACAAAGTCATTCTCTTTGATCCAAGCGCCTTGTATCTAGACTATTACGGGACTTACACCAGTGCAACCGGGGAAAAAATCCCTGCTCACTTCATCTCTACTTATGGATGTGGCAGCGGCGAGACCGAAGAGACCGGAAAGTATATAAGTATTTCTAGTTACGTTGATATACCATACTACATCTTATCTCAAAGTGAACCCTATACCATTCAATCGGACGATCCTTCCAAACAGAAGGCGGCCGAAGAATACATCCAGTCTTTGGACTTTGATCAGCTTTATGATCTCTTGATGCCCATTTACTATCCTAAGGAACACAACATAGGCTCTATGGAGGACGGCGATTATCCAAAGGGCTACTATTACTGCAAAGACAGCAAGCTTATCACCATGGTGGAGGTCCCTGCGGAATATGGCTATTGGATTACCCTTACCTTTGAAATTGAGGATTTGATGAGTTATTCCGATTGGTTTGGGGCCAATATCAACCCCAACTGGGATGGTTCCTCATCCTGACACAAATGAAATAAAGAAAAAGAAGGCGTCCGGTTATCAACTGGACGCCTTCTTTTATTTTGCCTGTTTGAATGTTTTGATGGTTTTGCTGTGGTCGGTGACCACATCCTCAATGACTTGTACGCGGGAATGGACATCGTCCAGTTTCTCCTCCATGGGAGGCAGCTTATCCAGCTTGGAATTGTTGGCCACCTGGTTCTCCAAAAGCAGCTGCACCGTGGGGCCGATTTCATTTTCCAGCCGGAGGTCTGTGCGCGCTGTGGTCTCCTCGATAGTAGTGACTCGTTCCGTTAAATCCTTTATTTGCCCTGATAAAGAATTTTGCTGCACAGACAAAGAATCCACCCTAGACGTTAATCCATCCATTCTCTCCTCTACTTGGTTAAACCGTCTATCTACTTGCTCAAATCGTCTATCTACTTGGTCAAACCGTTTATCCACTTGATCAAACCTACTTAAAATCTGCGTTAAAATTTCTTTCATCTCTGCATCCATAGTTGGTCTCTCCTATCTCTACCGGCTGCCTACCATGCTCTCCATAATGACATTTAAATTTTCCAGCTCTTTGTTTGTCATCTTTTCCATCAGCTTTAACGATTTCTTTAACAGTGACGGGCTCCGAAAATTAGGATCAAAAAATTGTTCCGGTGTAATTTCCAGGTACAAACAAATATTAAAAAACTGCGTCATACTAGGAAGCGCTTGTCCAGATGATATATGGAAGATATAATTTCTCGATTTTCCCAATTCTAAAGACATCTGTACTTCGTTGACGCCTTTTTCCAAACGCAATTCGGTGATTCTCTTCCGGAAAAACTGCTTGAATTGATTGATTTCAGACTCTGTTTCTTCGTCAATTTTCTTTCGCTGATTTTCCAAAGTGTATCACCCCTTTACCTATGGTATTAGGATACCACAATGACATTTTCCAAAATTCCATTGTAGTATGTTTATTTCTGATATTTGTATTGATAAGTTACATTGAATAGTGTTATAATAAAACAAAACACCATTTGATGGTGATAACTTGAAATTATTGATTGATTTTTCCCCTTTAAAAATGATTCTTGTACTTTGCGAGGTGAAAGGAATGAAGTCCGTCCAACCATTAAATCCTTCGGATGCCGATTTTATGGGAGAGCTTTTTGAGAAATATTATCCCATGATGAAAAAAGCCGTGCTATCCGTAAATCCGGACAGCACGGAAACGGAGGATCTTGTGGTGGAGGCATTCATCCGTATCACCAGTCAAATCAACCGATTGAAAACACTGGACGAACCGGCTTTGGCCGCGTACCTTCGCATAACCGCCCGGAACGTCGCCATAAAAGACATCAAGCGGAAAAACCGGTTCCCCTTTCTCCATATTGAAAGCATCTATGAACAAGTGGAAGGTTCCCCTCAAGATGCCATCGAAAGCAACGAACAGTTTCAAACGCTCTTGTCCGGCTTATCACAAATGGAGAAAGACCTTCTCTTCCTCCGCTACTATCTTGACTACGATATTAAGGCCATTGCAAAAGAAACCGGTTTGCGCCGCGGATACATTTCAGAAAGGCTATACCAGATCCGTGGGAAGCTCCGAAAGAAGCTGGAAAAGGAGGGAGAACCATGAGAGAGATCGACGAGCTAAAAGAAAGGCTCGCTGTTTTGGAAGCCATCGAAAAAGAAAATCAAAAAACACTTTATGAAGCTCAGTCACTTCATAATGACCCCGATTATCGTCCCTCTGCCAAGGCAATAGAAACATTCCAAAAGCAATTGGAACACACCTCGCGCAAAAAGCACACAGTACATACCGTTCAGATCGTTGCACGTCGTGTTTGTTTCGCTATACTGGCCGTTATGTGTGTTGGCGTTACGGTAGCGTTTGCCGTCCCAGAAGCCCGTGCCCAGCTGACCGGCTTACTGATCCAGATCTCACAAGGCGGGGACAACCACTCCATCAACCTTGAAAATGGGGTATATATCGATTGGCAGGAAACCAACTATCCCCGTTATCTTCCGGAGGGATATGACATTTCCGGCATCTCTATCCTAGATGACATCCGTCAAATCGAGTACCGGAATGATGACCAGGCCGCCCTATATTTTTTGCAGCAAAACCGGACGGCCGGTGGAATGACCGATGGAGAAGAGCAAACCAATGCCGAACAAGTAGAGATAAATGGCAAGATCGGCTATTTGACTCAGAAAAACAACGACTGCACACTCCTTTGGGCGGATGAAACGTTTATTTATACCATACAGGGGACATTGCCGAAAGAAGAAATCATCCGCATGGCAGCCAGCGTCCCTACAGCATGAAAGCGTTTGCTTTCAAATAGAAAAAAGAAAGGTGAAGAAAATGAAGAAGAAACCAACCGCTGTTTTCACGGCCATCCTTTCCGCCGCGTTGTTATGGGGAGGGGTTCCCGCAGCGGCACAGCCGGCAATGGAGCCAAATATTGTGGTGTCCGATTCCAGTTATGTGGATGGGATCTCCCCACGCCTGAAGTACTTGAGCAGCGTGTTCACCGATATGACCATCCGAGGCAACCGTGCCGACTGTCAAGGCAACTACACCACTTTTCAAAATGTGAAGGTTCAGCTTCAAGTCATGCTGCAAAAGTCGTCCTTCCATTCCTCCCTCGATTCCGATTGGTCGGAGGTAGCGTCCTGGGACCTCACTTGGACCGGGCCGGCGCAAAAGATCTTGGCCCGCAGCTATACCGGCTTAACCCCTGGCTATTATTACCGTGTCAAGACCACGGCTACCGTACTCGATGGGAATGTGCCCTTGGAAACGGTGGTTGTGCATTCGGCGGTGAGCTATTATGGCGGCTAACGCACGGGGACGCTACGAGGAGTGAGCAACATGCGCGCGGATTACGAAGTCGGCATCTCCTTCCATCTCAGGCTACTGCGCTGTATCAAGGGTGTAAATCTCTTCGAGGTATGCAGGGAAACCAGGATTCCCTTCCGGACGCTATACCGGGCGGAACGCGGGTATTGCAAGCATTTGCGGCTGACTGACGTTGCTCTGTTGGCAAAGTATTATGCCGTCCCCATCCCTTACCTCTTTAGAGACGCGAAAAAGGATGCGGAATATCTCTTAGGCATCCTGCTGGAAGGACGGCTCAAACAAGCGGTCCGGTAACAAAAAAGTTCCACCGCTGTAAAAAGCGGTGGGACAACTACTTACGGTCCCGGCGGTTGGTCAACCCCGCCAGATAATCCAGGCTGACCTGATAGTGCTTAGCAAGAAGGATTGCAATGTTGAGAGGGATCTCCCTCTCTCCGCTTTCATAGCGCACATAGGTGGTCTTGTGCATGTGCAGGATTTGGGCGATTTCCCTCTGGCTCAAATCCGCATCTTCCCTTAGATCCCGGATTCTTCTGTACGGCACACAATCCCTCCTCCGCCAATTCTATGATTGACAGAATACACCGAATGGTGTTAACATGCTTTTTGTGAACACCATTCGGTGTATGTACAAAAAGAGAAGGGATTTTTTATGAAAAATAACAGATAGAGTGGTGGTAACATCATGGCTCGGCGATCCATTGGCGTAGTGAGGAAAACGGATTCTTTGGGGAGGGTTGTCCTACCCAAAGAAATCCGGGACAGTTTGGACATCAAAAAGGACGACCGTCTGGAAATCTTTACAGATGAAGATAGGGTTATACTGCGCAAATATGCTCCGTATTGCTCGGCCTGCGGGAAGTCCTATGAGGTGACGCAGATCGGAAGCATCAAACTGTGTGAGGAGTGCATCCATGCTATCAAAACCAGGTTTTAACTATTTCTTCAGGAACGCCTCTGGATGAATCACATGCTCCGCCACCGGATCCAATGCGGACAACCCTTCATCGGCCAGCATAATCCCACGCCGGATGCAGAAATGCCCGAACCGGCTGCGTAAGGAATCCACCGTGCGTTCCAACGCCTCTTGCTTTTGGCGTTTCTGTTCCTCTTCGAAAAGGGAAATCTGTTCATTCCCTTGGAGCATCAGATTGCAGGCCCGCACCCCTAAGCTGCGTACCGGACGCAGCGGACGGTTCTTCTCATAAAGGGCATAGGCAAGATCAAATATATCCTTGGCCGTGCAGGAAGGGGATTCCAAACGGCCCTGGCGTTCATAGGTATAGAGGGTACTATCCCGTATGGCAATCTGTACCGCACGGCATACAAAGCCGCCGGTCCTCAACCGTTCGGCCACACTCTCCGCTAAAACATACAGCGTAATCCTGACGTCCTGGTCCGTTGTCAAGTCCCTCGGCGTGGTGGTGCTGTTGCCAATGGTTTTGACAATGCCTCTGGAACCGAATTCACTGACTTCGGAGGTGTCCAAGCCGTTGGCGAACATCCAAAGCATGACGCCGTTTTTCCCCAGCAGCTGCCGCAGAAAGGCTGCGTCCATCTGCGCCAGGTCCCCGATGGTATGGATGCCAATCCTTTTTAGTTTCTCTTCGGTGGCCTTTCCCACAAACAACAAATCACTTGCCGGCAACGGCCAGACCTTCTCCCGGAAATGCGCCTGGTCAATGACGGTGGTAGCGTCGGGCTTCTTCATGTCCGAACCCAGCTTGGCAAAGATCTTGTTAAAGGACACGCCGACCGAAACCGTGACGCCTAGTTCGGACTTGATCCGCTCCCGCAGCGTATCGGCGATCCTTTTGCCGCTGCCGAACAGGTGGGTGCTGCCGGTCACGTCCAGCCAGCACTCGTCCAAACCGTAGGATTCCACCTGGCTGGTGTAGTCATAATAAATCTCCTTGGCCATGTGGGAGTATTTCAAATACAGGTCATAGTGAGGCGGGGTAAACACAATGTCCCGGCATTTTTGCCGGGCGAGCCAGAGGGGGTCGCCGGTTTGAATGCCAAACGCTTTGGCCCGGTCATTTTTGGCCAAGACGATCCCATGGCGGGCTCCAGGGTCTCCTGCCACCGCCACCGGCTTTCCCCGGAGCTCTTTCTTGTACAAACACTCGACGCTGGCGTAAAAGTTATTCAGGTCGGAGTGCAAAATGACGCGATTTTCCATAAGAACATCCTTTTAATCGATCATATGTTCTTATTGTATCACAATCACTTTCTCTTTTTCCGTGGTAAATGCTTCCTGTGAGTGGAGGGGAAAGCCAATGAAGGAACGGCAAATCCAAATTGCCCTTGCCGCCATGGATCTGTTTCTGGAATACGGCTATGACGAGGTTACCAGCGCAGATATTATGGCGCATTTTGGCCAAGTCCCCAGCGCCATGTACCGGCATTTCCACTCCAAACAGGAGATTTATCAAGAAGGCGTTGCCCTGCTGTCATCCAGGTTGGCGGACCGGTTGACCGGCAGCTTATCCTTCACAAACCTCCCTTTGCCCATCGTCATACCGATCCTCCCGACGCTTCCGCAGGTTTATCCTTATCCCATAGAGGACAAAACCAAAGGGATCCATCACGACCTTCTTTTTCGAATAGCGGCAAACATGGTCCCGATATGGGAACGGAGGCTGAAACAGGCGAAAGAACAAAGGGAGGTTGAAATAGACGATGTTTCCCTAAAAGCAAGGGTATGCGTATATGGTCAGATCGGGATATTCTTAGACGAAGGCTTATCCGGTCCAGAAAAAATAGACAAAACAAAAGAGTTCCTTTTTCACTTGTTGTGGATGGATAAAAGTCACTAAATTGAAAACATTTGATGACATCTCTTCTATTTTGATATACATAACCCCTTTCGAAGGAGGCCCGGTATTACAACACCGGGCCTTCTATTTAATTATAAAATTGATTTACTTAATTGGTACTTTCTGTTATTCTATATTACATAGTATTTGTAAATTTAGATTTGGAGGAATCCACACATGAATATCAAACGGCGAGGCTGGGTGATCTTCTTCACACTTCTTTCCATGTTCTTACTGATTCTTTCCGTTCCTCCCCTTACCTGGGTACCATATTTTGCGAATTGGGGTATTGGTTTGACAATCGGCGCCTTTTTATGCTATACGGCCGCCTGGTGCTTTGCTTTTTTCAGTACCGATCAACAGGAACGAACGATTTGGAAATTTATCCTCTTATACGTTTCCGGCGCCGTATTTCTTACAACCCTCATATACATTCCAGGGTTGACCTTTTCCCTTTGGATTGCGTGGCGGTCCGTTATTCTTATTGTGATCTGCTACGTCAGTTGCTTTGTTTGCGGATTTTTACTGTACCGGGAACGGGAAAAGGTCTGCCGTTTGTTGTGGACGTTGCTTGGATTCCCGCTTTTTTGGATTTTCCTTTTTTGCTTCGTTTATCTATTTGCAATCTTCTATTTATCTGGAATACGAGATAGGGCATTAGGGATCATTTGAATAAAGCGAAGGCGGCCCGGTTGTTTACCAGACCGCCTTATGGATTATTTTATAATTTTCTTGTTAACTTGAATGCCGGTATCCGTCCAAACCTTATCTTCGCCTTGGATCTTCACATCGAATACACGATTGCCCGGTGTCCCAACGGCCACAGTAAAGGTCCAATGCCGCAAGTTTTCCTTATCAACATAGGTACGGGTACTGCTGGCAAGTCCAGCTCCCGTTTCACTGAATAAGGCGATACTGGTAACCAGCTTGTTACTGACGGCTTCCACGGTAAAAGGCTCGTTAATTTTTGTTTCGCTAGCGTCTGTCTGTGCGCAGAACAAATGAATTTCAGATTGTTCCGTTGAAATGCCGTCCCAAATTTTATATGTGAAGGCTTGGGCCATAACTGGAATCCAGTCTGGATGATAAGAACCAAAATAAGCAACAAATGCGACATCCAACGCTGAAGTATTGGCCATATGATTTAATGCAATTTGGTATAGATCTTCTTTCCGAGAAGCCTCTAATTTTTCCAAAAAATTCTGATATCTTCTCTTGTATCCGGAAGTATAGTATTCTCGGAACACCTGATAAATCGGGGTATCGCGACAAAGCATTCCGAAATAAAGGCCATCGATGTCTTGAATGAAGTCATCCCAGCCAAACTTAGAAGAGATGGTCATACTACCAATAATAAGCGTTGTTTCATCTACAGACAAAACCGTTTGATCATAAGCCCCTGCTAATGACAGCATATCGCCAGCCCAACCAGCTAAATCATTCTTATCATTGTCAATGATTGGATAGTTGACAAGGAAGGAATTTGCGGTCATAGCCAAATGATCAACGGCAAACTTTTTTTGTGTTATAGGATCCACAATCGCTATTTCCGAAAGTGGAACCAAGTCTTCTGCAATACGGATATAATTCCATTCAATATGGCCTGCAACTAAATCCCAAAAGCCCCCGCTATAGGAAGAGTGGCGCAGATATTGAAGCACTCGAGAATTTGCCCCTAAAATGCCATCTGATTCCCGAAACTCCACAGCTGCATCATATAGAATTCGTAGTTGGTTAAAAAGTAAGAAATTATCACTTTTCTCATCTGGATTTACATGATCAATGCCCTGATCCCGGCCGGAAACAATGTTTTTGTCGATTCCAAGCGATCCCGCCCCGGAACCAACGGTATATTCAAGGATCTGGTCAAAGGCCCAGTTGGTTGGCATGGCAAAACCAAGATTACCGCTAAATCCGGTGGACATGTCTCCCACAAAGCTGTACACGGCGTATCCTGCGTCGCTGACAGTCTGGCAGGTGTTGCGGGAGCCATAAACGCCAACCCAATACTTTTCATCTAAATTTTCATGCACGGCTTTAAAATACGGGAGAATATTGTTCTCTACTTGGTAATCGTAGGCGTCAAAGTCCGCGGCGAAATAAATAACCGTCGATGTAGGAAACCCAAATTCTTCTGCTTGCTGGCTGGCGGCTAGAGCGTCCTCCTTACCCTGTTCGGCAGTAAAATATTCCGCATAGTTTCCGACCGTTTGGTAAATAGGCCACAACCGCAACCCGGCATTAAAAATCCGTTCCAATTCTTCGGCCGTCAGCTTCTTGTTCGCACCTCCGGAAATATACCGGCCTACATACTGGTACCCGTTGTCCTTGAGTGTTTGGATCATCTCCGACGTCAATGGGGTCATCATGTCCGCACCGGTACCCGGTCGAGAGGTGTCGCCCTTGCTGGACATCAGCGATGCCCAGGTTCCAGGCACAACCACGCCGTTTTGAATCGGCAAACACATAAATTTCTGGAATTCCGCTACTTTTTCCTTCAGGTTCTGGTCAAAGACGGAGCTTAAATGATTCTCGGTAGGATAGTTGTTAAAGAAAAGCGCAAACCGCAAAATACGGTTTAAAGCCGAACGATTGTTGTTTGCATCCAACATGGGGGCCAAGTTCAATGTCGTATCACCAAAAGAGCCGGTAGGACCTTCCGGCACTTCGGAAAGAATACCGATTTCCAGCTGAAACGCGGCAATCAAAACCTTATTGGTCTTTCTCTCATAAATTCCGTCACAAGGGATAATAGCCACGCCAACGCGATCAATGTAAGGGTAAAGACGAGCCGCATAAATCCGATTGAGCTCCTGCTGGATCTCACGCAACTGCCAATTACCTTTTGAAGATAAAACATATCCGTCTGTATTGAGCAACACCTCAAAAATCATGGGAGTTACTACACCGTCCACAGGTAATCCCGCATCAATCTGGAAATCCTGCACGCCTGCTTCCGTGTCCGCATTAAAATATCCATATTCCCCATATCCTGGGTTATATCCCTTGCACCACATAGCTCCCTGTAAGATATGTACCAAACTGGAATAGGAGCTACCGTATTCGTCCATTGATAAGGTTGGACAAGCCGCCCGGGTTTGAGGTCCAAACGTTCCAGTAGGAGTGGAGATCCCAAGTTCAATTTGGAGAGCTGTTATTAGTGCTTTGACCGTAACGCTTCCGGTTTTTCCGTTTTCCTCAATGGGGGTATACCCGTTACGACCGGTATACGTTTCATTGAGCCACTGCTGTACTTCTAAAACCTTTGCATCCATATACGTACCTCCAATTTATTTTTCTCGTTCATAGCTAGATCCGATGTAGAACGTATGTTCACAATATCACAAAAATCAACATATGTCTATTGAATTGGAAGATATGTGCACAAACTCTGCACACAGAAGAGTACATCAAAGATGAAGGGTGGTAAAGGTCCTTTTTCTGCAAAAAAGCAGAAAAAAGGTTTAAAAAACGATCTATTTGTTTAATATTTCGACAAAAACTATTTACAATTCCATAACAAAGTGATATTCTTTCACTATAAAGGAAGCGGCGGCCCAAGATTGCTTTTCCAAGCAGCAAAGGGGATGGTTCCCGTGGAGAAACAACAAAAGCACAAGGATAGGGGTATCCTTGTGCTTTTTTAATATGCAATTTTAAGGAGAAAGAAAAAGAACGGTTTGAGAAACAACTTAGGAGGTACAAAAATGAAAAGCAAACGGTTGCTCCAGATGATTTCCATGCTGCTGACCATTACGATGCTGCTGAGCGTGATGCAAATCGACGTGTTCGCCATAAAGCGCGACCCGTCCCAGCCTTCCATCCAGGACAGCACGGCCACTGCCCTGCCCGACCCGGAAGAGGAGCCGGAATACAAGATCATCGGGGAACAAAAGGAAAAACGGGACGCCACCACCAAATACTTTTTGACCGAGCATGGAAACGGCATTGCCGCCGTGTACAAGGAGCCCGTCCATTACCAGACATCGGACGGGACCTGGGAGGAAATCGACAATTCCCTTGTGGAATCCACCGACCGTATGGCGGGCGAGGTATATGAAACCGCGGCCAACGACGTGAAGGTGAAGTTTGCCAAGAAACGGGACCACAAGCGCCTGGTCACCCTGGACGACGGGAACTACCATTTGTCCTGGGGGTTTGAGGGGGCGCAGAAGAGCCAGGGGAACCAGAATGTCCAGCTCATACAGCCGGTGGAACCGATGGACGCGGCGGCTGTGGAGGAACCGGTTACCCAGGAAGAGATCCATGCATACAACCGGGAAATCATGGGGGTTTCGAAAAACCAAAGCGGGGCCCTTTACAAGGACGTCTATCCCAACATTGACGCCCAATATATTGTCACCGGGAAAACGGTAAAGGAAAACATTGTCTTACACGACAAGTCTGCGGCCGGGCAGGAGATTTCTTTTCACATCCGGCACAACCGGATGCATATCCGTGAGGAAGAGGACGGGAGCCTGTCCCTGGTGGAAAACGCAGAGCCCCAAGAAGTGATCTACACCTTCCAAGCCCCCTACATGATGGATGCCAACGGGGAAATCTGCAAAGACGTGCACTTTGCGGTTACGACCGGCAGCAACATCCACGAAAGCACTATCCAGGTCGTGGCGGACCAAGGGTGGCTGAACGCCCCAGAACGGGCTTATCCGGTGGTCATCGACCCCATTGCAGAAACCAGCCGGGCCGAGCAGAGCATTTTCGACACCTATGTAGCCTCCAGCCGTGCAGATGAGTGCAATTCCGCCATGGGTGCATTCTATGTAGGGAAGAACGCCTACGACGGCTTTTGCCACGCATTCATCAAATTCGTGAACCTGCCGGAATTGGACCAGGGCGCCTTGATCTACCGCGCCTACCTTTCGGTGTGGCAGGACGACTATTCGGCCAACAACGGGCAGGGGGTCAACATCTCCGCTGTAGAAGTCACTGGTGACTGGGACGAGACCGTCACCTGGAACACCCATCCGTTTTACGACGGGGATACGGTCCTGGATTATGAATACATTGACCAGGTGACAACCCCAACCACCATTACGTATACGGAAAAGGTATTCGACATCACCACCCAAGCCCGCAAATGGTACAATGAGCCCGACGGAAACAAGGGGATCATGCTGCGTTCCATGGAGGAAGTGGAGCGGTATGCAGTAGGACGGTTTGTGGCCTCCAACTATCCCTTTAACGATCCCCACAGCCGTCCTGGAATCTCGGAAGAGTATTTTCCCAGCGGCGTGTTCTACTACAAGAACACCTGGGGGATCGAAGATTACTGGAGCTATCACAGCCAGTCGGCCGGGCGCAGCGGCTCGGGCAGCATCAACGATTTCAACGGGAACCTGATCTACACCCACAGCGACGCCGCCACCAGCGGTAGCCGGCTGCCGGTGTCGGTGAGCCATGTGTACAATTCCGCCGACCGGGACGACGACTGGAAGTTCGGCCGGGGCTGGAGGCTTAACGTCACCCAGCGCATGGAGGCGTCCGGCCTGCCCACGATACGGGACACGGAGTTCCCGTATGTGTACATCGACGAAGACGGCACCCGCCATTATTTCTACAAAGATGGGGACATCTACAAGGACGAGGACGGCCTGGGCCTGGAACTGGAAGTGATCACCCCGGGAGCCGACAACATCCAATATATCGTCACCGCCAAGGACAAATCGGTGATGCGGTTTGACCAATGGGGAGCCCTGCGGCAGTACCAGGACCCCAACGACGACAACGAAATCCATTACAACTACGGCCCGGACGAAGAGCATCCCGGCGACAACTACCTGTACAATGTCACCGACGGTGCGGGGCACATGCTGTCCTTTGCATACAGCGATGGGCGGCTGAGGAAAATGACCGACGAGGCTGGGCGGGACACCCTGTACGGGTACGACGGTGCGGGGAACCTGACGAGCATTACCTATCCGGATGGAGAGGTAACCCAATTCCAATACGACTCGGACTTTAAGCTCATAAAGGCAATTGGAATCGACGGGTATTCGTTGGAATACGCCTATTCCAACGACATGGGCGTGGCACGTGTCACTCAAGTAACGGAATATGGCTGTGACGGAGAAAAAGGCCAGACAATCCGGATGTCCTACTCCAACGGCCTGATCACCACCTTTACCGACGGCGGCCCGGACGGCAGCATCGACACCGCCGAGGACAACCGCACCTACACCTATCATTTCGATAACCTTGGCCGGTGCACCGATGTGCGGGACGAGGAGGGCAACGCCAATTCCTACGAATACTTTACCGCGTCCCAGGATACGGACAGCGACGCGGACATGCTCAAGCACAATTCCCTTTTGGGCTCCGGTTCCACACAGAAGAACATCTTAAACTATGTGGATAACCCCGGCTTTGAGAACATCGACGACAATTGGGCGGCGGAAAAGATGACCACCGACCCCAATTATCCCTATACCGTGGAACGGGTGTACGACTGCGGGTATCTGGGCGGCAACAGCATGAAGGTCACCAAGGATTCTGCCGAATCTTCCTGCGGCTTTGGGCAGGACATCACCCTTCCTGCCTCCGGGAAGTACACCCTTTCGGCCTATGTGAAAACGGAAAACGTAGTGGACACGGGAGCGGAAGACGCGGGCGCGGTTTTGATGGTGGACCGGTCAGTAGGGGGCGTGCCCCAGTGCGACCGGATCTTCTCGGAATACGTCACCGGCACGACGGAAAGCGACGTCAGCAACGGCTGGCAGCGGCTGTATGTCACCTTTGACGCGGTGGCGGGGATCACCTACCGGGTATACGGGGTGGTCTGCAACACCACGGGCACGGCATGGTTCGACTGCTTCCAGCTGGAAGAAGGGGAAGCGCCCAACAAGTTCAACCTGATCCTCAACCCTTCCTTTGAACTTATGGACGGTTCTGCATTCCGAAACTGGGAAACAGGTGAATTTGTTTCCGACGACGGCAGCACCTCGGACTGCTGGAATGGGAGCAATGCGGTCAAGGTGTACGGGGAGCTGGGCAAGCGCAAGTATATCCGGCAATACATCAATGCTTCCGGCAAAGAGGGAGATATATATTCCCTGAGCGGCTGGGCAAAGGCGGAATGCATCCCGGGACGGGAGTTCCGCATTGCGGCTGCGATTTTGTACAACTCTGCGGATTCGAATGGGGATACCGTCCGCTGGGAATACCTGGACTTTAACCCCTATGTTTCGGATTGGCAGTTTGCCAGCATGGCCCTCAATACCGACGACGGGGATCCCACCACGACCCGGGGCTACAGCCGCATCGACCTGTACCTCTTCTACGGGGACAACTTAAACACCGCCTATTTTGACGACATCCAGCTGATCAAGGACAATTCCCCCAGTTATGTCTACGACGACGAGGGCAACTTAACCAACGCCCAGGACGCCGCCACCGCAAACGGCTTTACCTACAACGACGACCGGCTGTCCAAGCTGACCGAGCCCACCGGCTCCTCCTTTGAGTACAGCTATGACTTTGCCAAAAAGCAGCGGCTGCTTTCGGCCAAGAATTCGGAGGGTGTCAAGACCCTCATCGACTACGACCAATACGGCAACCCTGTTAAATCCTATGTCCAAAGCGACCGAAACACATCCACAGCCGTGACCGACGGGCGGGTGTATTACATCCGCAACCAGCAGTCCGGCAAGTATCTGGACGTGTACGACCGTGGGACAAGCCCCAACACCAATGTCATTCAATGGGAATACACCGGGGCGGAAAACCAGCAGTGGAAGGCCGTGTACGTGGGGGGCGGATACTACAAGTTCCTGCCTATGCATACCACCGGCCTTGCCCTGGATACCCGTGGCGCTGTTTCGGACGAAGGGACCAATATCGAGCTGTATACCGACAACAGCACCAAGGCTCAACGTTACAAGCTGACCATGGCCTCCGACGGGACTTACCGGATCGAGCCGGAGTGCGCGCCGGGCAAAGTGCTGACCAATGATTCCAACGGCACGGAAGGCGGGGAAAACATCGCCATCTATTCCATCAGCGACGAGGACGCCGACCAGTGCTGGTACTTTGAACCGGCGGACGACGGAGACTCCCGTTCAGCGCAGCCAGAGGATGGAAAGAGCTATTACTTGAGAGCACGCCATTCGGGACAAGTATTGGCATTAGAAAACGGCTCGGAAGAGACTGGAACGAAAGCAATCCAACACTATCAGCTCGACTGGCGGTGCGAATGGATCCGTCTGGAGGCGGTGCCGGATGATCCCGGTTATTATTACCTGATTCCGGGGAATACGCCGGACAAAGTCCTACAGCTCAGCAACGAAATCGCGTGGACTTCCAACCGGATTGAGCTGGCGGAGAACACAGGAGAAGACAAGCAGAAATTCCAGTTTGAATATGACAGCAATGCACAAGCTTATCGTATTTCCGCAAAAACTCAACCAGAAAATTGCATAGAAGTCGCTTGGGAATCTTATGATAAGAATGCAACGATTGTTTCCGGTTTCTACATTGGGACTTCCAACCAGCAGTGGATTTTAGATGAAATCTCTGAACAGATCCGCTCGTCTGTGGAGTACAACAGCGACGGAAGCCTGGTTTCCAAGGTAACCGACGCACGCGGCAACGGCACCACCTATTCTTACGAGGGCAACCCGGGGCTTGTCACCAAAGTAACCGACGCCAAGGGGAATGAAACCAGCTATACCTACGATCCAAATACCGACGCAGTGACCTCGGTCTCCTCCGGGAGTACCGCCAACAGCTATACCTACGAGGATGACCAGATCGCCAAGATTACCCACAACGGGTTCGACTATCTCTTTACCTATGACGGTTTTGGCAACACCACTCAGACCCAAGCAGGAAGCCAAACGCTGATGGCCAACACCTACGGCCCCTTCAACGGCCTGCTCCAGCTTGGCACCTACGGCAACGGCAAGACCGTGGGCTATTCTTACGACGAATTCGACCAGCTCATTGAGAAAAGCTATGACGGAACCCCCGCCTTCCGGTACAAGTATGATGCCAGAGGAGCCCTGTTCGAGCAGGAAGACCTGCTCAACAACATCACCACCCGGTATGAGTATGACCTGATCAACCGCCTGACCGGTGTGCGCACCAGCCACGGGCAGGAGCTGCTGGTCCGTTACGACGACAAGAACCGGGTGGACTTCAACCTCAGCAAGGTGCTGGGCATTGCCACCAAGACCCAGTTCCTCTACGGGGACACCTCCCAGCAGCAGAAGCCGGGGCTCATTTATGGGGTGAAGGTCAACGACAATCAGGTTCTCAGCTACGAATACGACGGCCTTTCCCGCCTTTCCACCCGTACCCTGAACACTTCCACTCCATTTGTCACCCGGTACGAATACGTAGAGGGAAGCGCTCCCAATTCCACCACTGCTCTTATTAAGTCGGTGCAGAACGGGGACGACATCCTCACCTATACCTATGACGAGTTAGGGAATATCACGGAAATTTGGAAGAACGGCAACCGGACCCATCGCTATGAGTACGACGCGTTGGGACAACTGACCTTAGCCTTCGACTATGTCTCACTCTGGGGTGAAGGCTATGATTACGACAGTGGCGGAAATCTAATTTGCAAAAGATATTACGATTTGATCACAGGGAATGAAACTCAGATTGTTGAACAAGAGATCTTTCGTTACGAGGACGCCAACTGGAAGGACAAGCTGACCAGTTACAATGGCCAGACCATCACCTACGATGAGATCGGCAACCCCCTCACTTACCGGGACGGCATGGCCTTCACCTGGCAGCATGG
>NZ_JBBMFD010000019.1:0-49542 GCF_040096205.1 Solibaculum intestinale
GATGTTATACTGGACGGTATAATTGGCGTCGCCGTAGATTTCCCCGTTATGGGTGCTCAAGGGCACGTAGTAATCCATTGGCGAGCATCACTGCTATACCGGCCTTTGCCGCCTCCAACGGCATCTATACCGCGACTGCCGCTTCTCATTACAAGCATCCCACCACCGGGAAAATCGAGGATTCCGGCGGCGAAGGTTCCTACGTTCTCGGCCAGTCCATGACCGAAAGCGCCCTGAATAAAGCCGCCCTGGTGGAGGTGGACTCCAGTGGGAACACGTGGGTGACCATCCGCTTAAACCTGATGGACAATATCCAGTCCCCTCAGTTCCAAGTGGACGGCAGCCGCAACGGGAACTTTTCCGCCGTTTCCGCAACGGTGATGCAGGAGGATTTTACCACAAACACCACCGACTTCCGGATGCAGGTACCCAGTGAGAATGCCGTCATCCGCTGCAATATGTACGTCGTTCCCATGGGGCGCGAGGTGATCTTCTACATAACCGTAGGAAACCTTCAGTCTGGTTCCGGGGATTTTGTCACCAGCATAAAGGTGGAGCAACCGAAAAACCCTGAGCCGAAACCGGAACAGCCTGCCGCCACCGCACCGTCCGTCCAGGCGCCAGCCAGCCAGACGCCCGTCTCCGCCGCCCCTTCTTCGGAAGCTTCTTCCAGCAGCGAGGCGGCCGGCAGTGAAGCTGCTTCTGAAGCATCTTCGAAAGAAAGCAGTTCCTCCACCGCGGGCGGCCTGGAGGAATTCGATGAATCCGGGAATGAGGTGAGCAGCGCCTCCACCGAAACGGAGATAATCAGCAGCAGCGGGGATCCGGTCATCTGGTGGGTGATCGGCGGCATTGTCGTCGTGGCGATTGCTGGCGGCTGCGTGTGGTATTTTGGATTCTTCCGCAAAAAGAAATGAGGCGTGACATCCGATGAGATTTCGAAAGATTATTTCCCTCTGCCTTGCCGGGACATTGGCACTGTCCATAACCGGCTGCGTCAACCAACATCCGGAGGAAACGGGCGGGACGGAAGAGAGCGAAAGCCCCCGTCTCATCGCCACTTCTCCGGCGGCCGTCACCATCTGCGACAAGCTGAACCTGGATTTAGTCGGGATTTGCGAATCCAGCAGCGACCTGCCGGAACGGTACGGCGGCGTGACCACAGTGGGCATGGCCATGAACCCGGATCTAGAGATTATCAAGTCCCTCAATCCGGATTATGTGCTATCTCCCAACACCCTGCAAAACGATCTGCAGCCCAAGTACGCCTCCATCGGAGTCAGCTCCCTGTTTCTGAACCTGCGGAGCGTAGAGGGAATGTACGCCTCCATCTCGGATTTGGGCAAGAAGTTTGACCGGGAGGAAGAAGCACAGAGCTTAGTGGATGAATACAGCGCCTTTATGGAGGAGTACCGCGGCAAAAACGTGGGCAAGGAATCTCCCCAGGTGCTGGTGCTCATGGGCCTGCCCGGTTCCTATATTGTGGCTACCGACAACAGCTATGTGGGCAGCCTGGTAAAGCTGGCGGGCGGAACCAACGTCTACGGTGACGGGGGCGGGCAGGAATTTCTGTTCGCCAACACCGAGGATATCAAAACCAAGGAGCCGGACGTCATCGTTCGCGCCGCCCACGGCCTGCCGGACCAGGCCAGGGAGATGTTTGCGGAGGAATTTGAAGCCAACGACATCTGGAAGCATTTCAAGGCGGTGCAGGAGGGCCGGGTGTACGACCTGGATCCCAACCTGTTCAATATGAGCGCCAACTTCAATTATGAGGAAGCATTGGAGCAGCTCCAACCCATGCTCTACGGCGAGGAATAACCCCTAAAACAAAACGCGAGGCGGCCGGGCTTTTCCTGTCTGGAGAATTCCGGCCGTTTTTCTTGAAGGAGATTTTGCTTATGGTAAGCAACCGAAAGAAAATTCTCTCCTTTGTAATCACCGCTCTGGGGCTGCTGATTCTGTTTCTGGTTGCCGTGAATACCGGCAGCCTGAAGGTGACGCCCCCTGAGCTGTTCAAAGGATTGTTTGTGGAATACAACGAAAACGTGGCGACAATTTATGATTTGCGGTTTCCCCGTATCTTTATTGCCATCTTCGGCGGCGCAGCGACTGCTGTTTCCGGCGTGTTGCTGCAGGCCGTGATGAAAAATCCTCTGGCCGACCCCGGCATCATCGGCATCAGCTCCGGAGCAAGCCTGACGGCGGTGCTCATTACCGCCTTTTTCCCGACACTGTACTTTTTTACCCCCTTGTTTGCTTTTTTAGGCGGAATGATCGCCTTTCTGCTGGTTTATTCTTTGTCCTGGAAAGGTGGACTCAGCCCCCTGCGGATTATCCTGGTAGGCGTGGCGGTGAACGCCATGTTCACTGGCCTTATGAGCGCTTTCAATTCCGGCACTGGGAGCAGCTATTCCGGCGTGGCCAGCATCGTCAACGCCAACATCACCATGAAGACCTGGGACGATTTTCAAACTCTGCTGCTCTATGTGGTAATTGGTTTAATTGCCTCCCTCTTCGTGCTGGGGCAGTGCAATCTGCTGGCGCTGGAGGATAAGACGGCGAGGAGCCTGGGGGTAAACGTCACAAGAAGCCGGATCATTATTTCGGTGATTGCGGTGCTTTTGGCTTCCATCAGCACGGCAGTCATCGGCCCCATCAGCTTCCTGGGTTTGATCGTCCCGCATATTGCAAGACTGCTGGTGGGGAGCGACCACAAGGTGCTGGTTGCGTACAGCATTTTGCTGGGGGCGTTTACCCTGCTGCTGGCGGATACGCTGGGCCGGACCATTGCTTCCCCCTATGAAATCAGCGCAGCTATCATCATGTCGGTGGTCGGCGGCCCGTTCTTTATCATTCTGCTGAGGAGGTCGAGACAAAGCTATGGCCCGTAATGTATTTACCGTAAAAAGCCTCTCCTTTGCCTACGGCAAACAGCAGGTGCTCAACGGGCTGGATTTAGAACTCCACGAAGGGAAAATTACCACCCTTATCGGAGCCAACGGCTGTGGGAAGAGTACCCTGTTCAACCTGATGACCAAAAACTTAAGGCCGGATAAAGGAGAAATCCTTCTGCGGGACGGCAACGTCGCTGATATGCGGCTTAAGGACTTCGCTAAAGAAGTTTCCATCGTTCACCAGTACAACACCGCTCCGGTAGATCTCTCCGTGGAAAATCTAGTGGCATATGGAAGAACGCCCTACCATACTATGGGGCTGTCCTCCGATTCGAAGGAGGACGCGGAGAAGATCCGCTGGGCGCTGGAGATCACCCACACCCTCAAGCACAAGGATAAACCGGTATCCGAGCTGTCCGGCGGACAGAAGCAGCGGGTGTGGATTGCCATGGCATTGGCCCAGGACACAAAAGTTCTGTTTTTAGACGAACCTACCACCTATCTGGATATCCGGTATCAGCTGCAAATACTCAAACTGATTCGCCAGCTCAATCGGGAATACGGCATCACCATTGTTATGGTATTGCACGATATTAACCAGTCGCTGTATTACAGCGACGAAATCGTCGCCATGAAGGACGGAAAGATGATCGCCCACGGTCTGCCTGGGAAAATCATTACAAGCAAACTGGTTCAAGAGGTTTACGACGTCGATTTGAATATCCAAAGCGTGGACGGCAAACCCTTTGTGATTCCAGTTTGAGTTTTCCGAGGCTGGCAAAAAGGAGGTGGAAAGCCGCATGAAACAAAAGAAAACCGTAGAGGATTATCTGAAAACCATCTATCTTCTGCAAAAGCAGAACAGCTGTGTCCGGGGCGTGCATATCGCCGTACAGCTGGGCGTATCCAAGCCTACCGTCTCCATTTCCCTTAAGGGGCTGGAACAGGAAGGGTACCTGTTCCTGGACGAAACTCATGAGGTGCATCTGACCGACACCGGGCGGAAAATCGCCGAAGCAACCTGGGAACGGCACCAGACCTTTCAGGCCCTTCTGGAAAATCTGGGGGTAGACGGAAAAACAGCAGCGGCAGACGCCTGCCGTATGGAGCATGCCGTCAGTCCCGAAAGCTATCGGGCACTGAAAAAGCTGGCAAAAGGAAAGAAGGCGGGCGACCGTGAATGAGGCAATACAGCCTTTGGGATACGGCCTATTGTCTTTCCTGTTTGCAGCGGCCATCGCCGTGTTGTGCTCCGGCATCAAGACGGCGTTAAAAAATCATTAAAAGGCGGACAAAAACATGATGATCAACAAACGGCTCATCGGCACAGTGGCTGAGAGCAAAAAATATATTGCTGGAAACGTCATGCTGCAATGGTGCTCTTTAGCGGCGAATATCGCCATGATGTTCAGCATTACAGACCTGCTCGCCGGGCTTTATTACAGAAACACCAACGCCGGTACTCTATGGACGACGGCGGCCGTTGTCGCAGCGGCGCTTCTGATCCGCTTCCTTTGTGCTACCCTGGCCAGCCGGATGAGCTATCTGTCCTCCAAGGCGGTCAAGAAAACCCTGCGGGAACGGATTTATGAGAAGCTGCTGCGCCTGGGCGCTTCCTACAACGAACAGGTGAAAACCAGCGAAGTCGTGCAGGTGGCCGTCGAGGGTGTGGATCAGCTGGAAACCTACTTTGGCGCATACCTGCCCCAGTTTTTCTATGCCATGCTGGCCCCTTTGACTCTGTTTGCGGTGCTCTGCTTTGTGAATATCCCGGCAGCCGTTGTGCTGCTCATCTGCGTGCCGCTGATTCCCATAGCAATCGCGGCGGTACAGACCTGGGCAAAAAAACTACTCACCAAATACTGGGGGCAGTACACGGCATTAGGGGACACCTTTTTAGAAAATCTGCAGGGACTCACCACCCTGAAAATCTACCAGGCGGATGAATTCAAGCACAAAGAGATGAACGCCGAAGCCGAAAAATTCCGCAAAATCACCATGAAGGTGCTGACTATGCAGCTCAATTCCATTACTATTATGGATTTGATTGCCTACGGCGGCGCGGCCCTGGGCGTGATTATGGCGGTGACGCAGTACACAAGCAATCGTGTATCTTTGGCTGGATGCCTGCTGATTATCCTGCTGGCGGCGGACTTTTTCCTCCCCATGCGGCAGCTTGGTTCCTTCTTCCACATCGCCATGAACGGCATGGCGGCCAGCGACAAGATTTTTCGGTTGCTGGATTTGGAGGAGCCGGAACAAAAAGAAACGGAAACACCGAAAGACCGTTCCATTGTATGTTCTAATCTGCATTTTTCGTATGAAGCAGACCGTGAGATCCTCCACGGCGTGGATTTGCACCTTCCACAGGGCGGCTTTACTGCCCTGGTGGGAGAAAGCGGCTGCGGAAAGTCCACCATTGCGTCTATCCTGATGGGGCGGAACAAGGGATATACCGGTTCGGTTTCTGTCGGCGGCGTGGAGCTGAAAGAAATCAGCGAAATTTCCCTGCTGCAAAACATCACCTACATCAGCCACCAAAGCTATTTGTTCAAAGGCACGGTGCGGGACAATATGCTCATGGGCAGGCCAACTGCTTCGGAAGAAGAATTATGGGCAGTGCTGGAACGGGTTAATCTGGCCGGATTCCTGAAAGCGGAGCAGGGCTTAGACACGCCGCTTTTGGAAAAGGCGGGGAATCTCTCCGGCGGGCAGCGCCAGCGCCTTGCACTGGCCCGCGCCCTGCTCCACGACAGCCCGGTGTATATCTTCGACGAAGCTACTTCCAACATCGACATAGAGAGCGAAAACGACATTATGACTGAAATCCATAAACTAGCGAAACAGAAAACGGTGGTTCTCATCTCCCATCGGCTGGCAAATGTGGTGCAGGCGGACAATATCTATGTACTGGAAAACGGCTGCGTCGCGGAAAGCGGCAGCCACAAGGAATTGCTAAACCGCCACGGCCTGTATGAACGCCTGTGGAACGCCCAGCAGGCGCTGGAAAACTACCGAAAGGAGGACGGCATAGCATGAAAAGACGAAGCGGATTTGAAGTCATGGCCCGGCTGATCGGGCTGGTAAAGCCGCTGACTGGCTTTATGCTCCTTGCCATCCTTATGGGTCTCATCGGGCACCTGTGCGCCGCCTTTATCACTATCTTCGGCGGCTATGCGGTGCTCACTGCCCTGCGGTTTGATACGCCCTTCACTCTTACCGCCCTGTTTGTCTGCGTAGCGGTCTTTGCCATCGTGCGCGGTTTCCTCCGCTATGCAGAGCAGGCGTGCAATCACTTCATCGCTTTCAAACTGCTGGCGCTCATTCGGGACAAAATATTCCGGGCGCTGCGGCGGCTCTGTCCTGCCAAGCTGGAGGGCCGGGACAAGGGAGATTTGATTTCGGTTATTACCTCCGACATTGAACTGCTGGAGGTCTTCTACGCTCACACCATCTCCCCGGCGGCGATTGCTTTCCTGTTTACCATTGTGATGTGCCTGTTCATCGGCAGTTACCACTGGCTGCTTGGAATTTTGGCGCTGGCGGCATACCTCGTGGTGGGTATCGCGGTTCCCCTGATTACCTCCAAGCTCAGCGGGGACGATGGGATGCGGTTGCGTACTAAGTCCGGAGAGCTTTCCGGCTTTGTGCTGGACAGCCTGCGGGGGCTCTCCGAAACCCAGCAGTACGGCCAGGGCAAGAAACGGCTGGCACAGATAAATGAGAAAACAGATGAGTTGGCAAAGGACGAGGAAAAAATGAAGCGCACCGCCGGGCGCAATTCTGCGGTGACCAGCACCGTGGTGCTGGCCTTTGACCTGATTATGCTGTTCGTATCTGCTCTGCTGTGCCAAAACGGAGAGGTGGGCTTCGACGGCGTTCTGATCCCCACTATCGCCTTGTTTTCCTCCTTTGGCCCGGTAATCGCGTTGGCGGCCCTGGGGAGCAGCCTGCAAAACACCTTTGCGGCGGGGAACCGGGTGCTGGATATCTTGGACGAGACGCCTGTGGTGGAGGAAGTCACCGGCCGGCCTGAGATCGCCTTCACCGGCGCGGCGGCGGAGCACGTCACCTTTTCCTACGGAAACGAAACCATCCTGTCGGACGTGTCGGCAGAGATCCCGCAGCACAGTGTGGTCGGTATTGTGGGACGCAGCGGCAGCGGGAAATCCACGCTGCTGAAGCTCCTGATGCGGTTTTGGGACGTGCAGCGGGGCAGCGTAAAGCTTTCCGGCACAAAGGCGGCGGATATCAATACCAAGAACCTGCGGGAGATGGAGAGCTTCGTCACCCAGGAAACCCACCTGTTCCACGACAGCGTTCGCAACAATTTAAAAATTGCGAAACTGGACGCCACAGATGAAGAAATCAAGGAGGCCTGCAAAAAGGCGTCGGTGCATCATTTCATCATGATGCTGCCGCAGGGTTACGACACCCCCGTAGGCGAGCTGGGCGACACCCTTTCCGGCGGGGAACGGCAGCGGCTGGGTCTGGCGCGGGCCTTTCTGCACAACGCGCCCTTTCTGCTGCTGGACGAACCCACCAGTAACCTGGACAGCTTAAATGAGGCGGTGATCCTAAAGTCGCTGCATGAAGAACGGGAGGGCAAAACCGTGGTACTGGTATCCCACCGGCAGTCTACCATGCGGATTGCGGATACCGTCTACTCCGTTGAGCATGGGAGGATGAGTTAAATTGCATAGAGGGATACTTCATTCTATGATACTGAAACGGCTGGTTTTTTGATTATAGGTTTTATCTGCCTGGGCTTGGCTGTGTAGACGTTGCCCACCGTGCCCTTCTTTCCGGCGACAATGTTTTGCTTCACCAATTCATCACAGAAGCTGCACAACAGGTTTGTGAATACCAAGCTTTACAAAAAGCATCTGGAGCGCTTTAAGGACGGCGCTCTAAACCGAACGGTTAGCAGAAATATGGGAAAGGCTCCATACAAACGGACGGCCGCCATCTTTGCAGATGGCGGCTGTTTGCTTGAGGAAAGATGAACGGATCGAGCAAACATACTCGTGCGAGAAGCTCATACCGATTATGCTCTCAATCACAAAAGAAAAGATGCTTCGATGCCCGAATGGAAGCCCGATGATCTTCAGAACCGCCTTCGCTTTTTCAGTCTTCCAAAATCCTCCGCACCTGGCATCCGGGCGAGACAGCCCTTCTCCGCCGGCATGCCCCAGCCCGTCTTTTTTCCCATGTACGCCTGCTTTTTCTTTCCATTGCGCCCTGACTTTTCTTATGTCTTATGATAAAATAAGGATATCTATATGGACTTTTCAGTTGGAGGGTCGCTTTATGAAATACCATCGTTCCTCTGTTCCTTCGCGTCCAACGCTTTCCGCAATACGGGAGCATGCCCTGCGATTGAGCCTCATTGTCCTGGCTTCCGTCATCATGGCCGTCAACATCAAAAGCTTTGTGGACGCAGGCGGCCTGTTCCCGGGCGGGTTCAACGGCCTGACCCTTCTCATCCAGAGAAGCGCGCAGCAGTATCTGAGCCTTTCTCTTTCCTTTTCGCTCATCAATTTCCTGCTAAACGCCATTCCCGCCGTCATCAGCTTTCGCTTCATCGGCAAGCGGTTCACTTTGTATTCCTGTCTGATGATCGTGCTGACAAGCGTACTTACCGACCTGCTCCCCTCCATGCCTCTGACCAACGACGTGCTGCTCATCTGCATCTTCGGCGGTATCATCAACGGTCTCGCCATCAGCCTGTGCCTACTGGGGCACGCCACCAGCGGCGGCACCGACTTTATCGCTGTGGCCCTTTCGCAGCGTCTGAATGTAGATTCCTGGAACTATATTTTTTTGGGAAACGTAGCAATGCTGATCGTGGCGGGCCTTTTGTTCGGATGGGACAAGGCCCTTTACTCCATCATCTTCCAGTTCGCATCCACGCAGATTGTAAAGATGCTCGACCCCCGCTACAAACGTACCACTTTGTTTATTATTTCCGACAAGTCGGAGAAAATCTACGAGCACATCCGGGAATCCACCCATCACGGCGCTACGCTGTTTCGGGGGACCGGGCTTTATAATGGAGAGGACCGGTCGATGATCTATTCCGTCATTTCCGGCGATCAGGTCAAAAAGGTGACCAAAGAGGTGCGAAAGGTGGACCCAAAGGCCTTCATCAATATTCTGAAAACGGACCAGGTGGCAGGAAACTTTTACCAGAAGCCCCGCGACTAAGCGGTACATCCAATTTTCTTCGCGGTTTTTGCACGGTCTGCTTTGAAAAAGCTGCTTCTCCCTTAAAAAACATGGAAAAGGTGAAGACATATTTCCGAAAAACATGTATAATTGTAACGAATCATGCATGTTTATGCAAATAAAAGAAACGCCGGTCTTTCTTTGCCCTAGTAAACGGCCGGTTTGAATCGGGGGAGATTTTTTGAATAAAGCCCAGTCCAATTTTTGTCTTCTTTGTGTGACGCTATGCTGGTCAACGGAAGTCATCTTACTCAAAAACATTCCGACCGAGATTCCGTCCATTGCCATCACCGCCATGACCAATTTTATCGGCTGTGTGATTCTGATCGCCATCTTCTTTAAAAAGATCTTCCAGCCGCTTGCAAAACGCCAGTTGTTGCGGGTGGCGGGGCTGGGCGTGCTGAATATGGCCTATAACCTGTTGATGCTGTTTGGGCTTCAGTATCTCAACGTCTCTACCGGTATTTTCACCCTGTCGATGACGACGGTGGTGCTCCCGGTTCTCCTCCTTCTCAAACGCCAGAAAATCCGCGTCCATACCTGGGTGGGAGTGGGCCTGATTTTAACCGGGATTTTGCTGGCGGTCAACCTGCATGCCGACTGGTCTCAGCTGCCGGGAGTTGGAATCATGCTGGTGGTGTGTCTGCTTCGAGCCTGGTATATCATCAAGCTCAATGAAGCAGCGAAGGAAATGGAGCCCATTCAGCTGTCCGCCTTTATTTTGGGGGTGGTAGCGGTTCTTTCCTTTGTTATTTGGCTGTTTATCGAACCGAGAACCGTGTTCGCTCTCCCCTACTCCACAGAGATGCTCTCGAGCATTTTCGTTTACAGCTATTTTATCTGCGCGTTTGCCACCGTCATCAACATCTTCGCCCAAAAGCAGGCGTCCGCCCGGACCGCTTCGGTTATTTATTCGCTGGAGATCGTCTTTTCCACCATCTTCTCCGCCACCCTTCCGGCCATTTTGGTGGATCGCATTACCCTGACGCCCACTCTGATCATCGGCTGCGTCCTGGTGGCGGTGGGCGCGCTTTTATCGGAATTTGACGTGACCGGTCTGGTGTCGAGTTTGAAACGGAGGCGGTGCGCATGAGAATAGGGAGCAAGAGAACGGTTTGGCGAAAAATCGGGCAGTTTCTGTTTTTAGTGCTCATCCATATGGTCCTCTCTCTTCCCTTCAAGGTCATGATCATGATCCCCGGGTTTACCGATATCCGGCCGGTCACCTGCGTGCAGCCGATCTTCGGCCTGTTTTACGGGCAGACGGGAGCGCTTGCCTTTGCGGTGGGCAACCTGATCTCCGACGTGCTGTCCGACAGCCTGCAGTGGTCCTGCATTGCGGGGTTTATCGCCAACTATTTGTATGTGGTGATGGTTTACAAGCTGTGGCATCGGATTCGCAAAAAGGCCTTTGCTCTGCGGGAAGGGCGCGACTTTTTTTCGTATATTGTCATTATCCTTCTGTCCGCCACGGTACTGACCGCCATCATTACCCTTGGGGTTTACGCCGTCCAGCCGCAGGTAGATCTGGCCACCTTGATCGGCACGATTTTCTGCAACAACACGATTTTCCCGATCGTTCTGGGAGCGCCGATCATGATGATGATGCAGGAGGAATTTCATATTCCCGACCTGTGGACCAGGCGGGAAAAGGAGGCGGCTGCGGCGGCAAAAGCCACACAGGCCGTGAAACGGGACGGTGGCATGCAAAAAAACAGCTTTGGTGAAGGCGGGAACGGAGACGACGCCGTATAACCTGTCCAGACGGGGGTTGTATGCCTTTGCTCCTTGCCAATGGGCCCAAAGGCCAGTATAATGAAAGAAAATGAAATTTGGAGGTGTGTTTCGTTGAAAAAACAGATTGTTGCGGTGCTGACCTGCGCCGCGCTCTTCTTTGGCGGCGCGGTTTCCGCTGCGGCTGCGCCGGACAGTGGATCCGACTCTAGGACCACCATCCAGATCGTACATACCAACGACATCCACGGCTATTACGAGCAGCCGGATTCCGGCAGCCGGGCGCCTACTACCGTAGGGTTCGAAAAGCTCAAAACCATCGTGGACCTGGTGGACGCGGACCTGGTTTTGGATGCGGGCGACACGTTTCACGGTCAAGCCTTCGCCACGGTGGAGAAAGGCCAGAGCATCCTGGAGCTGATGGAAGCGGTGGGGTACGACGCGATGACCCCAGGCAACCATGACTGGAGCTACGGCAAGGACGCTCTCAAGAGCCTGGGAGACGCCATGCAGGCAGAGACCGGCGGCGTAATCCTGGCCGCCAATGTAGCAAAGGAGGACGGCTCCGCCTTTTTCGACACCCCGTATCGAATCAAGGAAATCCCGGCTGAGGATGGGAGCACCATCCGGGTGGGCGTATTCGGCATATACGATCCCAGGCTTTCTTCCTCTACGGCGCCCAAAAACGTAGAGGGCTTGGTTTTTCTCGACGACGTACAGACAGCAAACGACCTGGCCGCGCGGCTGAAAACCCAGGAGGGCTGCGACTTAGTGATCCTGCTCTCCCATCATCTCGACTGCGCCGCCTTTGTCGCCCAGACCCGGGGCATCGACCTGATGATCGCCGGCCATGAGCACAAGGTGATCAACGAGGATGCCGCCGATTTGGACGGAAAGCCGGTGCGCATAGTGGAAACCGGCTCGCATTTTGCGAATGTGGGTGTGCTCTCCCTGGTGTATGACACCCAGAAGGAACAGCTGGTCCCGGAACTGACTCAGGAACAGCTCATTTCCGCCGCCGACAGTGAGGCGCTGCCCGACGACCCGGCGGTACAGGCGAAGATCGACGAAATCACGGCTCGCCAGGCCGGAATTCTCAAGCAGGTGGTGGGGCACAGCGAGGAGGCCATGCCCTATTCCTGGGAGGACATCCGGGTGGCAGAACAGAAGGTAGGCCGGGTGGTGACCGCCTCCTATCTGGCCCAGACCGGGGCGGACGTGGCCATCGAGAACGCGGGCGGCATCCGCGGCGGCATTGACGAGGGCGACATTCTCTATCAGAACATCATCAGCATTTCCCCTTACGGCAACTACATTGTGGTCAAGGAAGTGACCGGCGCTACGCTGCTGAAAACGCTGGAAACCTCCATTGAAATCGGGCTGCAGAGCAAGGCTGTGTACGACAAACAGCTGGCGGCGGTGGAAGCCGGGGAGGATCCCATGCAGTACACCTGGCCGGACAATTCCGGCAGCTATCTGCAGTTTGGCGGCATCACGGTGGAATACGATCCGGCCAAAGAGGCGGGAAGCCGGGTGCTGTCGGCAACCATTGACGGTAAGGAACTGGATCCGGACGCCCTTTACCGGGTGGCTACCAACAACTATGTGGCAACCAGCTCCGATTATCCCGATTTGGCGGCATCACGGTCGGTCAACGAGTACGGCACCTGCGAGGAAGCCATTCTGGCCTTTGTAAAGGACGGTGACGCCTTAGCGGCGGCGGCCAACACTCCCAATCTGACGGCTAAAACAGCGCAGACCCCCGTTACCCCCGACGAGGAACCTTCTCCCGACACCGGCCTTGCCCAGACCGCGCCGGTTGTGGCAGTTCTGTTCTTCGGGGCCGCGGCCTTCTGCCTTCTCGGTCGGCGCCGTCGCCGGGCATAAGCCCTTTTCTTTCATAGGAAACCTGCTCTTTTCCCATACGGATTCATTTGACCGTATGGGAAAAGGCTTTTCTTTGACAAAATATCCGTATATAATAGAAAAGGTGGGCAGTACGCCCGGACAAACCAGCGATATCAAAACAAATTATAATAACAGGAGTGGACGCTATGCCAGCCCGCCATCCGGCAAAAAAGAAAAAGGAACGCAGCGTATTCGGGAATATTGCGTTGTTCACCGCCACGCTGCTGATCATATGCGTGGCGCTCATCGCCATTGCCGGGGTTTATTTCCTGGTGATCGCGCCGCCCAAGCAGCCTGACCGGCTCAATACCTCGGAGCTGTCCGACGAGTTGATTTTTTCCGCGGAGGATTGTACCAATATTTTCCTAGTCGGCACCAGCAACGATAAAAATACGGCGGGCCTTTTTGCCCTGGTCCGGCTCGACCCGGAACAAGGGGCGGTCTATGTGACTTCCCTGCCGCCCATCGCCCAGGTGACGCTGGAGGACCGCACCGATACCCTGGCGGGATACTTCTCCTACGGCGGGGTGCTTTTAGCGAAAGACGCCACAGAACAGCTACTGGGTGTAGAGATCGACAAGTACGTTTCCATGCCTGCTTCCGGCGCTCAGACGGTAATCAACAAGTTCGGCGGGGCTACGCTGGATTTGCCGGAATCGGTGAACTTTACGGATGAAAGCGGCGAGACGGTCAACGTGGTCAAGGGCAAGCAGTCGCTAAATGGGCGGCAGCTCGTAAGCCTTTCCAAGTATTCCGGATGGACGGAATTTCACGGCAGCTGGGACTTTACCGGCTACGCGCTGTGCTCCATGCTCAACGAATACATGACGGAAAACAACCTGGAAAACAAGGACGCGCTGTTTTCCCTGGCGTTCAACGAAAGCCGCACCGACATCAGCGCGCTGGATCTTTTAAAGATGACCCCCGCTCTGGAGCGGCTGGTGTCTCTCAACGCGGAAGGGACGGTGGCCCAGCAGATCAAAGTGACTGGCGAAATCACGGCGCAGCAGGTGTTCATTCTGTCGGATGAAACGGTGCACGCCATCGCCGACGCTTACGGAAGAACCTTAGGATAAGAACGGAGGACCGGATTTTTGAAGAGACGATATACTGCTACGCTTGCTTTGCTGCTGGCTTTATCGCTTACGGCCTGTTCCGCCGGGGGCGGCCCCTCCCAAAGCGGGAGCCCTATCCTGCCCGCCCAGTCTTTCCCCTCTGATCCCGCCACGCTGGAGGCGGAGATCGCCGTCGACACGGCGGACCAGTACCGGGGGCTCAACGAACTGGGCCAGACCATTTACCGGCGCATCGTCTATGCGGCCAATTCCCTCAATCGGTCGGCAGTGGTTTTGCCGGCCGAGACGGTGATGGCGGACATCGACAGCGCTTTCAACGCGGTGATGGCGGACATGCCGGAGCTCTTCTGGCTGCAGAAATCCTTAAAGATGATCACCGACAACGGGGAAGTGCGCATTTACCTGGATTATTCGGTGGATTCGGAAGAAGAACTGCGGGAAAAGCAGCTCAAGCTGGAAGAAGCGGTGGAGGAGGCCATGGCAGTTCTGCCGGAAGGGGCGGACGAATTTAACCGGGAGCTTCTTCTGCACGACTGGGTGGTGCGCCGGGTGGAATATGACAGCACCGCCGCAGCCGACCAGACCGGCGAGTACCCCCAGGCCTACACGGTGTACGGGGCGCTGGTGGAAGGCAAGGCGGTGTGCGAAGGGTACGCCAGAGCGATGCAGCTGCTGCTGCGCAAGGCGGGGATGGGGTGCAGCCTCATTTCCGGTAAGGCGGGGGGCGACGAGCATATGTGGAACCTGGTGACGGTGGATGGGGCATTGTACCATCTGGACGCCACCTGGGACGATTCCATTATGACCGAAGGCGGCCAGGAAATCAGCCATCTTTACTTTAACCTAACCGACGAAGAAATTTCCGCCACCCATTCCGATTTTGCCTCTCCCGGCTGCGCGGCGGGAGACAACAACTACTTTGTGCGGATGGGACGGATGTTCGACGTCTTTGACGACAATACCAGGGCGGCCATCGTTTCCGCCATTGCCATGAGCGCCATGAGCGGGGAATCCACTCTGGAACTGCGCTTTTCCTCGGCAGAAGCGGCAAACGCCGCATACGACTCTCTCGTGCGCAATAATGAGATTTTTTCTCTGCTGACCCAGGCGAACGGGTCGCTGGAAAGCCCGCTCTTGGACGACACCAACGTGGGCTTTGGAACGGCGGACGAAAGCCTGCATGTGATCACCATTCTGCTGCATTTTGCAAGCGCTGGATAAAAGGAGGGGGGTTCGTTGGACGTTTGGGATATCGTTTGGGTCGCGGTGCGGATTTTGTTTGCAATTTACCTGGTTTTCGGATTCTTTTTCTATCTGAAGGCCCAGTCGGCTGCGGCCCAAGAGCAGGTGGACGGGAAGCCGGGCAGCGTTTCGCTTGGCACGGCGGTGTTCATCATCCTGCTGTGGCCCGCGCATTTGCTGCAAAAGAAAAAGGGGTAAGCTCCTGCCGGCGCCGTTTTTTCGAAAACGGCGCTCCTTCGTGTTGTCATAAGGTCCGCATCCTCCCAGCGGCGGAGGCGGAACCTGTTCATTGCCGCTGGAGAAACGGCGGTGACGAATCAATTGGTGGATAAGAAACGAATTGAAGCGGCGGTGCGGGAAATCCTGCTGGCCGTGGGCGAGAACCCGGACCGGGAGGGCCTTGTGGAGACCCCTGAGCGGGTGGCCCGGATGTATGAGGAGATCTTCTCCGGCTTAAACGACGACCCTAAGCGGCACCTGAAGGTGTTTACCGACACCCAGCATGATGAGATGGTTCTGGTGCGGGACATTCCGCTCTATTCCGTATGCGAGCATCACCTGCTCCCTTTCATCGGCAAGGCGAACATCGCTTACATCCCCCGAGGCGGAAACGTGCTGGGGCTTTCCAAGCTTGCGCGGATCGTGGACAGCTTTGCCCGCCGTCCCCAGCTGCAGGAGCGGCTTACTTCCCAGATCGCCAACTTCCTGATGGACGAGCTGGACCCTTACGGGGTGGCGGTGGTCATCAATGCCGAACACCTGTGTATGACCATGCGGGGCGCCAGGGCCGCCGGGGCCAGCACCCAGACCTCCGCCCTGCGGGGGCTGATGCGGTCAGACGCACGGGCCAGGGCGGAGGTTATGGCTCTGCTCAGCGGCAAATAACAGGAGGGATGCGCATGCAGTTTTCCGGCAACGGGTTTTCTTTTCCTTTGGGGGAAAAGACCTATATCATGGGGATTGTAAACGTAACCCCCGATTCCTTTTCGGACGGGGGCCAATATCTTGACCCCGAAAGGGCGGTGGCCCACGCCCTGCGCCTGCAACAGGAAGGGGCGGATCTGATCGACATCGGCGCCCAGTCCACTCGGCCGGGGTTTACACCGGTGTCTTCTTCCGAGGAATGGGAGCGGCTGCGCCCGGTGCTCGAAGGGCTTTCGGGGAAGCTTTCCGTCCCCGTCTCTGTGGACACCTTTTACCCCGATGTGGCCGAGCAGGCCCTCAAGGCCGGGGCGCACATCATAAACGACATCACAGGCGGCAAAGAGGAAGCCATGTTCACGATTGCGGCCCGCTGTCAGGCGGGCCTGATCCTGATGCACCCAGGCGACGCGGCCGATACGGCCCAGTATGCCGGGAGCAGAGACATTGGGCAGGCGGTGCATGACTTCCTGCTTGCCGCGGCGGAAAAGGCGCTGGCCAAGGGGGTAACGGCGCAGCAGATCTGCCTGGACCCGGGGATTGGGTTCGGCAAGACCATGGAGCAAAACCGGGCGCTCCTTCTTTCTAAAACCGCCCGGGCGGAGGGCTACGCTTACCTGGTGGGGGCCTCCCGCAAACGGGTGACGGTGGACGCCTGCCCGGCCCCGCCGGACCAGCGTGTAGGCGGCACGGTGGCAGCCCACACGCTCGCCCAGCTTGCCGGGGCGGACATCCTGCGGGTGCACGACGTGTTCGAAGCGGCGCAGGCGGCGCGGCTGACCGACGCGGTGTTACGGGAGACGGGATTCTCCCTGTAATCGGCCCTGGGGTAAGGCGGGTTTCTTTCCCGCCGCCAAAAAATCCGGTTCGGATGTTTACTTGGAGGAACCTATGGACAAAATTATACTTAAGGGACTTCGTGTTTTTGCAAACCACGGGGTATTTCACAGCGAAAAACAGGCGGGGCAGCCCTTTGTGCTGGACCTTACGCTGAAAGTGAACCTTTTAAGGCCCTGCCGCAGCGACAACGTGGAGGACACCATCAATTACGCCGAGGTGGCGAAGGCGGCGGTGAACACCATGCAGGGAAGCTGCTTTAATCTGATCGAGCGGGCGGGACAAGCCGTGTGCGACGCGCTGCTGGAACGCTTCCCGGAAATCCGGGAAGTGGATTTGACCCTTTATAAGCCCCGGGCACCCATCGCGGCGGACTTTGAGACGGTGGCGGTGCAGCTCAAACGCAAACAGACGGGGGTGTGAGAATATGGCGGACGCGGTCATCGGCCTGGGCGCCAATTTAGGCGACCGGCTGGCCGCCCTGCAGGGGGCGGTGGATGCACTTTCCCTTTTGCCCGGCACGAAGGTGACGAAGGTTTCGGCGGTATACGAAACCGATCCAGTGGGCTATGCCGAACAGCCAACCTTTTATAACGGTGCGGCCGTACTGTCTACTGCCCTGTCTCCTCATGCGCTTTTGGGTGCGCTTTTGGGGATTGAGGCGGCGGCTGGGCGAGTGCGGCGGATGCAAAACGGACCGCGCACACTGGATTTGGACCTGCTTTTGTACGATGGGGCCAAGTGTGACGACGCGGAGCTGACCCTTCCCCATCCACGGATGCTGGAGCGCGCCTTTGTGCTCGTCCCGCTTTTGGAGCTTTATCCGGAGGGAACCGCCCTTTCCCTCCCTTTTCGGGAAGCGCTCGACAAAACAGGGCAAAGCGGGGTGCGCAAAACCGGGTACAGGCTGGCTGTTTCAGAGCCGCAGCCTGATTCATTTCACTCTGGGAGGTAGGAACATGAACTGTGACAAAGCCGAGGTCCTGGGCGATCTGCGTTATTTAAAGCTGCTGGCCAAGGAATACCCTTCCATCCAGTCGGCCTCCACCGAGACCATCAACCTCCAGGCCATTCTGGGCCTTCCCAAAGGCACCGAGCATTTCATGAGCGACCTGCACGGGGAATACGAAGCCTTTGAGCACATTCTCAACAACTGCTCCGGGGTAATCCGGGAAAAGGTAGATATTCTCTACGGCAACTCCATGTCCAAGCGGGACCGAGCGGTGCTGTCTACCCTGATTTATTACCCCCACCAGAAGCTCGACGAGGTCAAAAAGACCGTGACCGACATGAACGAATGGTACCGGCTGACCCTTCACCGGATGATCGAAGTGTGCCGGCTGGTGGCGTCCAAATACACCCGCTCCAAGGTGCGCAAGCTGCTGCCGCCGGACTTTCAGTTTATCATCGACGAGCTTTTGCATACAAACTACGAAATCAAGAACAAAGAGCAATATTACGAGAGTATCATTCAAAGCATTGTGGACCTGGACCGGGCGGACGCGTTTATTGAGGCGCTGGCCGGGCTCATCAAGCGTCTGGTGGTGGACCGGCTGCACATTGTAGGCGATATTTACGACCGGGGCCCCAGGCCAGACATCATCATGGAACGGTTGATGAGCCACCACTGTGTGGACATCCAGTGGGGCAACCACGACATTCTCTGGATGGGCGCGGCGGCGGGAAGCCCCGCGTGCATTGCAAACGTGCTCAACAATTCCATGCAGTACAGCAACTTAGACGTGATCGAGAATGCCTACGGCATCAACCTGCGGCCGCTGGCGGTGTTCGCTCAGGAGACCTATCATTATTCCTCCTGCTTTGCGCCCAAGAACGCCAAGGACGAGAAGAAATACGGGCCCAAGGATTTGCGGCTGGTAAGCAAAATGCACAAGGCGATTTTGGTCATCCAGTTCAAGCTGGAAGGGCAGATCATCAAGCGGCATCCGGAATTCCAGATGGAGGAGCGGCTCCTGCTGGACAAGGTGGATTACCAGAACGGCACGGTGACCATCGGGGAAAAGACGTATCCGCTTAAGGACTTCCAGTTCCCCACCATCGACCCCAAGGATCCTTATGCCCTGACCGAGGAAGAGGAAAGCGTGGTCGAGCAGCTCATTTCCTCCTTCAAGGGCAGCGAAAAGCTCCAGCGGCACACCCGGTTTCTCTATTCCGAGGGCGGGCTTTACAAATGCTTCAACGGAAACCTGCTTTATCACGGCTGCATCCCCTTTCAGGAGGACGGCAGCTTTATGGAGTTCTCCTTCGGAGGGGAACGCCTTTGTGGCAAGCAGCTGGTGGACTATGCGGAGGAAGTGGCCCGGCAGGGGTATTACAGCCGGCCCGGCAGCCCCCAGAAGCAGTACGGGGAGGATTTTCTCTGGTTTTTGTGGTGCGGGAAGAATTCGCCCTTGTTCGGCCGGCTGCGCATGGCTACCTTTGAACGGATGCTGATTGAGGACGAGTCCACCTGGGTGGAGCCGAAAAACGCCTATTACACCTTAACTCAGCAAAAGGAAATCTGCGAAAAGATTTTAAGCGAGTTCGGCCTGGGAGATAAGCCCTATTCCCACATCATCAACGGCCACATCCCGGTGCGCTCCCGGGACGGAGAGGACCCGGTGCGGGCGGACGGCAAGCTCATCGTCATCGACGGCGGCTTCTGCAAGGCTTACCAGAAGGCCACCGGCATTGCCGGGTATACCCTGTTTTATAATTCCTACGGCATCCGTCTTGCTTCCCACGAGCCTTTTGACTCCACCGTGTCCGCCATTCAGCAAAATAAGGACATTATCTCCACCTCGGTGGTTTATGAAACCGCCCAGCATCGCATCCTGGTGCGGGAAACGGATACCGGCGCCCAGCTTCTGGCGAAGATTGCGGATTTAAAGCGGCTGCTGGCCGCGTATATGCTGGGCGTCATCAAGGAAGACTAAACCGTGTAAATTTCCATTTGGGCCCTTTACTTTTGTAAACGCCGATGTTATAATGAGACGGTTACTTTTGACCCATTTCGCAGCCGTTGGGTTTTGCGCCCCGTTTCGGGGAATTTCACCTGCCGCGCGCTTCGATTTCGGGCGAATCTTAGAAAGAGGTGTATCTGCGCTATGATGCTCAAAGAAGAAAAGCAAGCCGTCATCGTCAACAATGCCCGCCACGAAGGGGACACCGGTTCTCCTGAGGTCCAGATCGCCATTCTCACCAAGAGAATCAACGATCTGACCGAACACCTGAAGGTGCATAAGAAGGACCATCATTCCCGCCGCGGCCTTCTGAAGATGGTCGGTCATCGCCGCAACCTGCTCAACTATCTGATGAAGAAGGATATTGAGCGGTACCGCGCCGTCATCGAGAAGCTGGGCATCCGTAAGTAAAGTAGCTTTGGGAGGCAGGCGCGAATTGCGCCTGCCTCATGTTGCTTTTGTTCTTTCCCTCGTCCGCCTGTTCACCGGAGTACGGAAGCGATTTTAGCAGTAAAACGAGCGTTCGGAATCTTTGCCGAAGGCTGGTTTCATTGCTAAATGCGCGCCGGCCTCCACGACTGAAATTCTTACTTTGGAGGAATTGCATCTATGTTTGAAAACTTCCGCGTATTTGAAACGGAGCTGGCTGGCCGGCCGCTCAAAATCGAGACGGGCAAAATGGCGTGCCTGGCAAACGGCGCATGCCTGGTCCGCTACGGCGACACCGCCGTCCACTGTGCGGTCACCATGTCCGCAAAGCCCCGGGACGGCATCGACTTCTTCCCGCTCTCGGTCGACTTTGAGGAAAAGCTCTATTCGGTGGGCAAGATTCCCGGCTCTTTCCTGAAAAGAGAAGGCCGCCCGTCCGACAAGGCGATTCTCGCCTCCCGTTTGATTGACCGGCCGGTGCGCCCCTTGTTTAACAAGGACATGCGAAACGACGTGTCGGTAGTGGCTACCGTCATGTCGGTGGATCAGGACTGCTCCCCGGAAATCGCCGCCATGATCGGCGTTTCCACCGCTATCACCATTTCCGACATTCCTTGGAACGGCCCGATTTCCGGCGTTTCGGTGGGCTATGTGGACGGGGAATACGTCATCAACCCCACCGCCGAGCAGAAGGCCAAGTCCCAGATGGCGGTAACAGTGGCTTCCACCGAGAAAAAGGTGGCCATGATCGAGGCGGGCGCCAATGAAATCCCAGAGGACGTGATGCTCGAAGGCATCCTCTTCGGCCATAAGACCAATCTTAAAATCGTCCAGTTTATTCAGGACATCCAGGCCCAGATCGGCAAGGAAAAGGTGGTCGTGCCCTCTTTGGAGCCCGATCCCGAGCTGCTGGAGGCCGTCAAGGCGTTTGCCATCGAGGACGTGAAGGCGGCGCTGGACACCGACGACAAGAAGGTGCGCGACGAGCGCTTAAAACCGGTGTACACGGCGGTGCATGAAAAGTTCGACGAGCTGTACCCCGACCAGGCGGCCGCTATCGACGAGTGCCTCTACCGCACCCAGAAATACGTGGTGCGCCGCTGGCTTTTGGACGAGCAAAAGCGGGTGGACGGCCGCGGCATGGACGAAATCCGTCCCTTAGCGGCGGAGGTTGGTCTGCTGCCCCGGGTACACGGTTCGGGTATGTTTACCCGTGGCCAGACCCAGGTGCTCACCGTGGCGACTTTGGGTCCGGTCAGCGATCAGCAGATGCTCGACGGCATTGATCCCCAGGAATTCAAGCGCTATATGCATCAGTATAACTTCCCGTCCTACTCGGTGGGCGAAACCCGGCCCAGCCGCGGACCCGGCCGCCGGGAAATCGGCCACGGCGCCCTTGCTGAGCGCGCCCTCGAGCCGGTCATCCCGGACGTGGACGAATTCCCCTACGCCCTGCGCCTGGTCAGCGAGGTGCTTTCCTCCAACGGCTCCACCTCCCAGGGCTCCATCTGCGGTTCTACGCTGGCGCTGATGGACGCGGGCGTTCCGATCAAGGCGCCGGTGGCGGGCATCTCCTGCGGCCTCATCACCGAAGGCGAGCGCTGGATGACCATGGTGGACATCCAGGGTTTGGAAGACTTCTTCGGCGACATGGACTTTAAGGTGGCCGGTACCCACAAGGGCATCACCGCCATCCAGATGGATCTGAAGATCGACGGTTTGACCCCGGAAATCATCAAGGAAGCCCTGGAAAAGACCCGCAAGGCCCGCCTTTACATCCTCGACGACGTGATGCTCAAGGTCATCCCCGAGCCCCGCAAGGAGCTCTCCAAATACGCGCCCAAGATGCTTTCCACTACCATTCCGGTGGATAAGATCCGCGACATCATCGGCCCCGGCGGCAAGATCATCCAGAAGATGTGCGCCGAGTGCGACTGCAAGATCGACGTGGAGGAAGACGGCCGGGTGTTCATCGCCTCGGTCAATACCGAGGGTGCCGAGCGGGCGCTCAACATGATCAAGACCATCACCAGCGATCCGGAGATCGGCGCCATCTACAAGGGCAAGGTTACCCGCTTGATGACCTTCGGTGCTTTCGTGGAAATCGCTCCGGGCAAGGAAGGCTTGGTGCACATTTCCCGCCTGGACGTCAAGCGCGTGGAAAAGGTGGAGGATGTGGTCAACGTGGGCGACGAAGTGATGGTCAAGGTCACCGAGATCGACTCCCAGGGCCGCTTAAACCTGTCCCGCCGGGATGCGCTCATCGAAGTGGAGGGCCTGGTTCCGGAGAACGACGTGCCTCCCACCCGGCCCCAGCGCAGCGGCCGGCCTCCCATGGGCGGGCATCGTCCTCCCAGAAGGAACTAAGGATTCGGTTTGTAAATGTTACAAGGGCCGGATGTCAGAAACGCTTCTGGCATCCGGCCCTTTTGTTTTTCGGCGCATGTCTGCCCCCGGAGGCGGGAAGGCTAAGGAGGACAGCGCTATTGGCATGGGCCGACCGGTGACGGCCAACGTATCCAGTTCTTCACCGGAGAAACGGCGGATGACAATGGAACAAAAGACGTTGCAAAATGGACTGACGGTGGCATTCGAGCCCATTTCCTTTTTTCGTTCGGCCTCCTTCGGCATCTGGGTGCGCTGCGGCTCCCAGTACGAGACGGCGGCGGAAAACGGAGCCTCCCATTTCATCGAGCATATGGCGTTTAAGGGGACAAAGCGCCTGTCTGCCATGGACATTGCGGTGAAAACCGATTTGTTCGGTGGCCAGGTCAATGCCTACACCACCAAGGAATACACCTGCTTTTACGCCCACACGTTGAGCACCCATGCGCCTGAAGCCTTCGAAATGCTGTGTGACATGGTGGCCAATCCCCGCTTTGACGAAAAGGACGTGGAAACCGAACGGGGCGTCATTCTCGACGAGATCGCCATGTATGAGGACAGTGCCGACGACGTGGCAGCGGACCTATTGTACGCGGGCGTATGGCCGGGGAAGCCGCTAAGCCGCCCGATTCTCGGCACCGCCGAGACGGTGGGGGCGCTGACCGCCGAGAGCCTGCGTGCCTTTCACGCCCGGCACTATACCCCCAATCATCTGGTGATCTCCGTGTGCGGCAATTTTGACAAGGATGCGTTCCGGGACATCATCGACCGGTATTTCGGGGACGCGCTTCGGGGCCAGGAGGCGAAGGCACCGGAATGTGGCCTGTGGACTCCTTGCCTTTCCCTGCGGGAGAAGGACTTTGAGCAGACGGCTCTGCTTTTGGGCCTGCCCGGCCTGCCTTCACAGGACGAACGGCGCTACGCCCTGGCCGTCTTTTCCAACATGGCGGGCGCCAACGCCTCTTCGCGGCTTTTCCAGCGGCTGCGGGAAGAGCTGGGACTTGTTTATTCGGTGTATTCCTACCATGTAGCCCACGCGAAGGCGGGGCTTTTCGGGGTGGCGCTGACGGTAACGCCTGACTGCGAGGAGCAGGCGCTGGAAGAGACATTTCGTGTGCTCTGCTCCATGCGGACCTCCATGACCCAGGAGGAGCTGACCCGCAGCAAGGAGCAGCTCAAGGCGGGGCTGGTGATGAACGGGGAAGGTATTTCCGCCAGGTGTGGCAACGCGGCCAGAGGGATTCTCTTGGAAGGCCGGGTGCGTACGGAGGATGAGCTTTTGGACATTGTGGACCGGATGACCCTCGAGCAGGTAACCGAGGCGGCCGAGCACGCGCTGGACTTTGAAAAGCTGGCGCTGGCGGCGGCCGGGCGGGTAAAAGCAAGGGACACTTACCAAAGGCTGATTGACGCGGGAGAACAGGAAGGGTATACTAAACAACGATAGAATTCTTTTTGGAAGGGAACGGAACCAGAGCATGGGACAGGATTTACAGGACGCGCGGCGCATTGTGGTGAAGGTGGGGACCTCCACCCTCACCCACGAAAGCGGAAAGCTCAACTTCCGCCAGATTGAACGGATTGTGCGGGTGCTGTCCGACTTAAAGAACGCAGACCGGGAAATCATTCTGGTGACTTCCGGCGCCATCGGGGTCGGCGTCGGAAAGCTGGGGCTGCCGCGGCGCCCCTCCGACGTGGGCGGCCGGCAGGCGGCTGCGGCGGTGGGCCAATGCGAGCTGATGTTTACATACGATAAGCTGTTTTCGGAATACGGTCAGATCGTCTCCCAGGTGCTTTTGACCCGGGACGATATTGACGACAAGGAACGCTGCCACAATGTGGTCAACACCTTTGCACGGCTTTTGGACATGGGTGCGGTTCCGATTGTCAACGAAAACGACACGGTGGCGGTGGACGAACTCATCGGCATCAATTTCGGGGACAACGATTCGTTGTCCGCCATCGTCGCCAAGCTGATGAAGGCGGATGCGCTGGTCATCCTCACCGACATCGACGGGCTTTACACCGCCGATCCCCACAAGCATCCGGACGCAAAACGCATTCCCCGGGTGGAGCACATCGACGATTCGGTCAAAGCGCTGGCCGGCGGGGTAGGCTCTTCCCGCGGCACAGGCGGAATGATCACCAAAATCAGCGCCGCCGAAATCGCCACAGGGGCCGGCATTCCCACGGTGATTATCGCCGGGGAAACGCCTCAGCTTTTGTACGACCTGTTTGAAGGGAAAGAGGCCGGGACGATTTTTTGTGCTAGGTAACTTGTACTAATTTTTAGGGGGGAACCATATGTATGATTTGAACACCTTAGGAAGAAAAGCCAAGTCCGCCTCCCGCATTCTGGCGGTAACCGGAACTGCGGTGAAGAACGCCGCGCTGCTCGCCGCCGCCGATGCTCTGCTCGCCCACATGGATGAAATCCTTGCCGCGAATAGCCGGGACCTGGAAGCCGGAAAGGCCGCGGGGCTGCGGGAATCGCTTTTAGACCGGCTGGCGCTGAGCCCTGACCGGATCGCCGGTATGGCCGGGGGAATCCGGAAGGTTGCGGCGCTGCCCGACCCGGTGGGCCAGCTGGTGGAAGGTCATACCCTGCCAAACGGCATCCAGCTTTCCAAGGTGCGGGTTCCCATGGGGGTGATCGGCATTATCTACGAGGCGCGGCCCAACGTAACCTCCGACGCCGCGGCTCTCTGCCTAAAGGCGGGTAATGCGGTCATCCTGCGAGGCGGCAAGGAGGCCTTTGAGTCCAACAAGGCGGTTACCAAGGTCATGCGGGAAGCGCTGGCCGGGACGGGGCTGCCGGAGGACTGCGTGGCGCTCGTGGAGGACACTTCCAGGGAAACAGCCACCGCCCTGATGCGGTTAAACAAATACTTAAACGTGCTCATTCCCCGGGGCGGCGGCGGGCTCATCCGCTCGGTGGTGGAGAACGCCACGGTGCCGGTCATTGAAACAGGTGTGGGCAACTGCCACGTGTACGTGGAGCAGAGCGCTGACGTGCAAATGGCGGCGGACATCGTCTTTAACGCGAAGACCCAGCGCCCCTCCGTGTGCAACGCCGCGGAAAGCATGCTGGTGGACGCAGCCATTGCAGAAAAAGCCCTACCGGTGATTGCTGAGAAGCTTTCCGCGAAGAAGGTCGAGCTGCGCGGCTGCCCGGAGACCTGCCGGATTTTGCCGAGCGCGGTTCCCGCTTGCGAAGAAGACTACGACACCGAGTTTCTCGATGATATCCTGTCGGTTAAGGTGGTGTCCGGCGTGGAGGAAGCGGTGGCGCACATCAACGCCCACGGCACCGGCCACAGCGAATGCATCGTCACCGGCAGCTACGAGGCCGCCCAGCAGTTCACCGACGGGGTGGACGCGGCGGCGGTGTACGTCAATGCCTCCACCCGGTTTACCGACGGAGAGGAATTCGGCCTGGGCGCCGAAATCGGCATTTCCACCCAGAAGCTGCACGCCAGAGGGCCCATGGGCCTTTTGGAGCTGACCTCAACCAAATACATTTTACGGGGCAACGGGCAAATCCGCTGACCTCGACCTTTTTCAGTCAGGAGGGACCCACATGGCGGCGCATCCGTTTGTCCGCTGCGGCCTTCCGAAACCAAGACGTTCAAAAGCTCCGCGGATCGCGGGGCTTTTTCTCTTGCTTTCGGCGGCTGCGGCGCTGCTCTATGTTCTTTCGCCGGTCTTTTCCGGCATGGGCGGGCTCTTTGACCAATCTGAACAGCGCGCTCAGATCGAAGCCCTGCTCGCCCCCGCCGTTATGGTGGACCCCGCGCCTTTTTCCGACCTGTCCCAGGCGGACCCGGTACAATTGACGGAAATCGCCCTGCGGGCTGCTCTACTTTCCTCCTATGAATCCGCCGCCTCTCCCCTGACCGACGACAGCGGCCGGATCATCGTGTCCTTTGACCTGGTTCGGCAAAAAGGCGCGGCCTTATTCGGGGACAGCGTGACACTGACGCCCGCCACCATTCAAAGCGGTTCCACCATCTTTGAATACGTGGAGGCGGAAAACTGCTACCATGTTCCCCATGTAGCCCAGACGGGGTATTATATTCCAAAGGTCACCCAGGTCACCTCCAAAAACGGCGTGATGACAGCCCAGGTCGCCTGTATTTCCACCGCTGCGGGCGGGTACCAGCGGGACAGCGAGGGAAACACCATTCCTCCCAGCCCGCAGAAAACCGTCAGCTACACCCTGGCCGCCCAAGACGGGTCTTACCGCATTACCGGGCTTGCGGCGGCATAGGGGTTCTTCCGGCAAAGCTGCTGGAAAATGCGCAGGACGGTTCCCATCCGCATGCGGGTGTGGTATACTTAAGATTATTGTGTGCGCGGCGGTTTTTCTCTGCGCCGTCCGTCTTTTTGCAGGGCTCGGCCCTTCCTGGCGGAACGGCGCGGGACCCCGCGACTTTTGCAAGGATGTGAAGGAAATGGAACAGATTCAACGGTTTTGCTTCGGCGCGCCCCGGGAGGGCTTTGTTCTCGTGGAGGCCAGCCATTTGATGGAGGCGGACGCATACGGCTTTCGCCTGTTCTTGGACGAGGACAACCGTCCTTTGTCCCAAATCCAGGCAGGCTCCACCGGCGTTTGTTCCAGCCGGGCGGACGTGCCTTTGCAGTTTGAAGCGCTGGTGAAGGAGCCGGGGGTATACCGGGTGACGGTAACGCTGCAAGGGGGCAACGCAGACGGCAGGGTCACCCTCTTCTCTACCCATCGGCGGTTTCATCTCATCGACTGCCCGGTGAAGCAGGGCGAACAAAAGGTGGTTTCCTTCTCGGTAAACGTCTGTGACGTGCAGCCAAACGAGCTCCCCTTGGTAAAGGGAGACCGGGTATGCATCGGTATTCTGGGCGAAAACGCGGTGTTGTCGGCAGTAGAGATCGAAAAAGCGGCGGGGGTGACCGTCTTTGTGGCGGGAGACTCCACCGTGACCGACCAGAGCGCCAACTATCCTTATTGCCCCAAAACCAGCTACTGCGGCTGGGGACAGATGCTGTCCCAGTGGTTTTTGCCCGGCGTGGCCATCTCCAACCACGCCCAGTCCGGCCTGACCACCGACACCTTCCGAAACGACCTACATTGGAAAGTGGCGCTTGCGAACATGAAGCCTGGGGACTTCTGCCTCTTCCAGTTCGGCCATAACGACCAGAAATGCGACGAGCTGCAGGCTTTCGGCGGATATCTGGACAACCTGCGCCGGTACGTGGGCGAATGCCGGGAACACGGGGTGCAGCCCATCCTCTGCTCTCCCATCAACCGCATCCTGTTTGAGGAAAACGGCGCTTTGCGCGATCTGCTGGGCGAATACGGCGAAGCGGTGCAAACGGTGGCCCAGGAGGAAGGGATCCCGTTTATCGACCTGCTTTCGCAGACCACCGCCATTTTCACCGATTTCGGCCCCGAAAAGGCTCCCTCCTTCTTCTGGAACGACGGCAAATCGGTAGACCGCACCCACCCCAACGATTTGGGCGGCGCGCTGATTTCCCGTCTTGTGGCAAGCGAAATCGTCCGCCAGGGTATTACGCCTCTGTGCGGCTTTATCCGGGAGGATTTCGTTCCCTATGAGGTGCCCGCATGTAAAATCCGGCCGGTCCAGAGTGCGGGAGGATCCACCAGCTTTTTGCTCAACGATCAAATCAAGATCAACACCGCTACCGTCACCGATCTGGCCGGCTGCCCCCAGAAGGCTGCCGTGCTGGAGCTGCTGGCAAAAGGCGTCCTAAGCCCGGTTTCCCCCGGCGTCTTCTCTCCTGACGCCCCGCTTTCTCTTAAGGACGCCGCCACCGCCATGCTTCGTTCGCTGGGCCTTCCCGGCGAAGGCGTGGAGGACGCAAAGGCCCGGGATCTCCTTCCCTTCGACGGGGAAAATTCGGAACCGGTCACCCGCGAACAGCTGGCGGCCCTGCTGGTCTCTACCTATAACCTCCGCGCACCGGACAAGGCCATCATCGGCAGTGTTTCCCATTATCCGGACCGGGCGCAGATTTCGCCCTGGGCTCTCGACTTCGTGCGGGCAGCGGACGAAATGAAGTTCATGGGCCCGGAGGACGAATCGGGCGCATTTGCGCCGAAAAATCCAGTCACCCGTGCTCAGGCCGCCGGGTACCTGCGCAAAATGATGGCGACCCGCTGACCAAACACAGGAACTAGAACAAGGAGGACGCGCTGCATTGAAACAGACCACCGAAAAAAAGCCCCTCAAGAAATGGATGCTGGGCCTTCTGATTTTTTTGATCGGCTTTACGCTGAATACCTGCATGAACCTGTTTCTCAGGGATCCTATTGTATCCTTGATCTCCATTGTCGGCTACGGGCTTTTGGCTTTTGTGCTGGAGGTTGTGAGCTTCACCGGAATTTTGATCTTCGGCCTTTCCTTTCGGGGAAAGCACCCTTGGGTCTGCATCGGCCTGGTGGGCCTGGCTCTCTTCTTATATCTAATCTCCGGCGGTGCCTTGATTCAGATGCTCACCACTCAGCTGTAACCGCCTTCTTTGGAAAAGAAACAGCGCCGGACTGCGACATCAAGTCGTGGTCCGGCGCTGTGTTTCGTTTCCTTAAAAAGCCTCTGCCCGGCGCTGCTTTCTCAGCTGGTTGCGACGTTTACCCGCTTCCCATTCCGCCTTTTCCTCATCTGTTTCCAGAATCAGGCGGGGCACGGGAACGGCCTTTTCCTCCTTGTCCAGCGCCACCAGCACCAGATAAGCCCGGTTGATCATTTTGCGCTCGCCCGTCAGCTTTTCCACATAGGTATCCACCCTCACCTCCATGGAGGTGTTGCCCACGTAAGTGATCTGCCCGATCAGAAACAGAGTGCTGTTGACATGGGCCGCTGCCTTGAATTGCAGGTTGTCGATGGAGGCGGTGGTCACGTTGCAGCCGGAATGCCGCCGGGCGACAACCGCAGCCACCACGTCAATCCATTCCATCAGCCGACCGCCGAACAACCGGTCATACCCGTTGATATGCTCGGGCATCAAAATCTGAATTTGCTCGGTGCGCGATTCGCTCACCCGTTTTGCTCTGGGTCCTTCCATAAAACCGGCCTCCTTTTTCTACCCAATGGTTTCCTCACATTATACTAGTATACGCCCCAAAAGGGAATGGCTTGCACCCATTTTCATCGTTTTTTTGAGAATCGGTCTTTCCCTGTCACCGATTTCTGGGCAAGGCGGCGACGACTTTTTCCGTTTACAGAAAAAAGCGCCGTAAAACCGGCGCTTTCTTATCTCCAATATTTGCGGTCCAGGCTTCGAAACTGCACCGCCTCGGCAATGTGGGGCGACTGGATTTGCTCGGCCGCGTCCAAGTCCGCAATGGTGCGGGCTACCTTGATGAGCCGGTCGTAAGCCCGGGCGGACAGCCCCATCCGCACGAACGCCTGCTCCAAAAGGCGCTTCGCGTCCAGCGTCATGCGGCAGTGCTCCTGCACCAGGGCGGGAGTCAGCCGGGCGTTGCAGGACACGCCGGTTCCCTCATACCGCTCCAATTGAAGGCGCCTTGCCGCGTTGACCCGGCGGCGGATGTCCTTAGAGCATTCGGACTTTTCTTGTGACGAAAGCTCGGAAAACTCCACCGGCGGCACCTCCACATGCAGGTCCAACCGGTCCAGCAGCGGGCCGGACACCTTCGCCAGGTAATTGGCCGCCGCCCCCTTTTTACAGGTACACGGCCGGGTGGGATGGCCGTAATAACCGCAGGGACAGGGATTCATGGCACACACCAGCATCACTGAGCAGGGATAGGTAAGCGTACCGCTGACCCGGGAAATGGTGGCCTGCCCGTCCTCAATGGGCTGGCGCAGCACCTCTAAGGTGTTGCGGGGAAATTCGGGCAGCTCGTCCAAAAAAAGAACCCCGTTGTGGGCCAGGGACAGCTCCCCCGGATGGGGCAGGGAACCGCCGCCCGCCAGCGCCGCGGGCGACACGGTGTGATGAGGCGCGCGGAAGGGACGGACGGTAATAAGCGGCGTATCCTGGGGCAGGCAGCCGGCGATGGAATGCACCTTCGTGACTTCCAGTTCCTCCTCAAAGGTCATTTCCGGAAGGATGGATGGCAGGCGCTTGGCGAGCATGGACTTGCCGGAACCGGGCGGGCCGATCAACAAAACATTGTGTCCTCCGGCGGCGGCGATTTCCATGGCCCGCCTTGCCTCCAGCTGTCCTTTTACATCGGCAAAGTCCGGCACGCCGAAAAAGGACGCCTGGGGCAGCTGCTCCATATGCACCGGTTCAATCAAATCCTTCCCCTTGAGATGAGAGAGCAACTGTGTGACCGACTTGACCGGGTAAACCTCGATGCCGTTCACCACCGAGCCTTCCGCCGCATTGTCGGCGGGAATAAAAATGCTCTGAAAACCCACCCGCTTGGCTTCCATCACCATAGGAAGCACACCGTTTACGTGCCGCACCTCCCCGGTCAGGGAAAGCTCTCCGGCAAACGCCATGCCGGTGGGATCAAAGTCCAGCTGGTTGGATGCCAGAGCAATGGACAAAAACAAAGGCAAATCGTACAACGGGCCCTCCTTGCGGATGTCACAGGGGGCCAGGTTTGCCACGATCCGTCCCAGCGGCACCTCCATGCCGCAGTTTCGCAAAGAGGATCGCACCCGTTCCCGCGCTTCCTTCACCGCCGCGTCGGGAAGGCCCACCACATCAAAGCCGGGCAGGCCCGTAGAAATATCCGCTTCCACTTCTACCTCGAAGGCCTGCATACCGAAAAGGCCCATGCTGGAAAGCCGTGCAAACATACCTGCCCCTTCCTGCGCGCCTTTTTGGACGCGCGCTTTTTTTGACAAAAAGGCGGCAGATGTCACCATCTGCCGCCTATCATTATAATACCATTCTTCGATAAAATCAAATCAATTATCAGTTAATTGGTGCTGGTTCTCTGTTTTTTCTCCTCTTTGCCGCCAGGCCCGCGCCCACCGCTGCAAGGACGCCCAGCGTCAGCGTCGCGATGGACAAAAGAAGAAGCAAAAACAGCGCGTTTTGCACGAACTCCCGGGCAAAAATCGAGAAGTAGTCCATCGAAAAGAAAAATTTATTGACCAGATGAGAGGTGGTCAAAAAAATCGTAGGAATCAAGACAAAGAAACCGCTTGCAAAAAGAGTTCGGGAAAGCCATGGTAAAAACCGCCGCTTGCCCGCCGCAAAAAACAGCCCTGCCAAAAGCAGAACCGCCGCGCCCGCTCCAATGCCGAATGCCATCGGCACCTTCAGATGAAAGCTGCGAACCACCGCCGCCAGGTTGTCAAAAGAAACCAGCGGAAGAACGTTGGAAGCATAGGTAGACAGGATCCTGCGTTTAAACACGGTGATGTTGTCACGCAAAGCCTGGGAATCCTCCAAGCCTTTCGCCGCAACCGACTCGTCGATGCGCTCCTGCAGCTTTTGCTGCAAAACCGGAGAAGGGACTTCCATATCCACCGCATCGGCTTCCCCACGGATGTAGGCGTAGAACCCGTCGATAAACGCGGACAGGTCCTGTTCCACCATTTGAGGTGTAGCCAGGTCCTCGAATAATTCCTCTTCAAAACCGGACTGCACAATATAATCCCCAAAGTCCTCCTGGGCCTTCTGCGCCGCTTTTTCAAAATAATCCATTTCCGCAAAGGAACGCAGGATTGCATCCTTGTTTTCCACCGTCAGCAGATAGGTGGATCCCAATTGAATTCCCGCCACCAGCAGCATCAGCAAAAGGGCCAGCAGGTAACAGACCGCACTGCGTATGTAACGTATCTTGTTCATATCAACTCTCCTGCCCGCTGCTTGAAGCTTCCACCGGGTCACAGTGCACCAAATAACGGGTGCTGGGGAATCCGGCCGCATTAAAGGGATAACAGGTATACAAAATCAGCTCTTCCCGGTCTCGGTTGATGGGCGGTTCGTTGATGATGTCCACCACTTCTCCCAAAGTCACTTGATAGGTGAAGGTACCGTAGCTGGTCGTAACGATCACTTCGTCGCCCGGCTGCAGTTCCCCCAGCCGCCCGAAAATCTTGCGGGCGTTGTGGCCGGCGTACAAAATCGTACCGCCTTCCCCAGGCATATAGCTGCCGGTAAACTGGCCCACGTTCTTCTTAATGAGCTTAAGGTCATCCCCAAAGGTAACGTCCAGCGTCAGTCCCAGCGCGGGCAGCTCCAGAGTGGCGTATACCTCGCCGTATTCCGGGTATTCCATCCCGCTGGCGGTCACTTGGCCTTCTCCCTGGGCCGTGCCGGACGAAGGCGAGGAAGTAGTTGTGGCAGGGGACTCTTCCGAAGGAAGCCCTTGATCGGGTTCCGTCAGGAAGTAATCGGCGGAAGAATAGAGGGGAATCAGGATGTTGCCGCCCATCCCAACCAACAAAAATCCCACGAGAAAAAGGGAAGCAGTAATCGCAACATTCCGTGCAATTACTGCCGCCACTTTCTTTTTGTTCCAATTCATTCTTATGCAAGCGCCTTTTTACGCTTGTAAAGAACCGCGCCGCCAAAACCAGCCGCGAGAAGCAGAAGACCCGCCAGGCCAAAACCAGCCAGCATGGTAAAGAGATCCGCCGACGGATCGGCAGCCGTTACAGCGAACACGGTAGCGGGATCGACTTTGTCGTAAACCTTGCCGTCCTTATAGAAAATAAAAGAACCATAGGTGCCGGCAGTACGGTCGATCACGACCTCCAGGCCTACCGCCTTCGCACTGGCTTCAATGGCGGAAATAATGTCCGTCTTGTCCTGCGTGCTCAGAGTCTGCAGATTGGTGGACCCATTCTTTTCAAAGATGGCCTTGATCTTCTGGAAGTTTGCCATTACAATATCACAGGCCTCATCGCTGACGTCATATTCGCTCAGGTAACGCTCCACCCGGACAATCTGATCGTCCTTAAAGCGGAAAACCTCACTGCCTACCGTATACTCGCCTTTGACAAAATTGAGAATATCCTGTTCGTTGTAAGCCGCCGCGCTGAAGGACGCTGTAGCAAACAGCATTACCGCCAATAAGGCAGCTAAGCATTTCCCATGTTTTCTCATAATGCACCTCTCTCAGAATCAAAATTTATTTGCTTATCTTTAAGTATAACAAACGAATCCCGTTTGTCAACCAAATCCGTTGAAGGAAGCTCCTTTTTTCCATTATTTATATCCATTTCGCGCCCATCCGCGCTTCTATTTTTCCTGCTCTCCTTTTCTGTGCGAAAACAGGCAAATTTGTAACCGTTTTGATACAGATTTCCCCTTCACGCGATGATACAATAGAAGCGGCAAAAAGTAAATCAAAGGAGCCAAAGACGAATGAAATACCCAAGAAAATGGAAGCTACTTCTCTCGCTTTTGGCAGCCGTTTCGGTGATGCTGACCGGCTGTTCGGGAGGCGGCTTGTTCGCCGGCTTCGATATGAACAATTTGATGAAACCGCCCAAGCTGACCGGCAGCCAGTCCGGCATTCAGCAGGCGCTGGAGCAATCTTTAAAAAACAAAAGCTATACCCTCAAATACCCGAAAAGCGGAAAGGAACGATCCGCCTTCATTCCGGTAGATTTCGGGAAAAAAGGCGCGGCGGTGCTGGCCCTGTATAAACAGGACGGAGCAAAAATCCACATCAATGTCATCGTAGAGCAAGACGGGGCCTACCGCTCCATCGACGACATCGAGGGGGCAGACAGTGAGGTTTACGCGGTGCAGACCGCTGATCTGGACGGAGACGGAAGCGTGGAGGTCATCATCAGCTGGCTGACCACCAGTTCTTCGGACAAATGGCTTACCGTCTATAGTTTTGACGGCGAGGAGGCCGAACACGCCCTTTCTTTGAAGATGGAGGCCGGCTTTACCGGTATGCAGATTGTGGACCTGGACGGGGATTCCCAGGACGAGCTGCTGCTGATGCAGGTGGACTCCACCAACAAAACCGCTATGGCCACCTTATACCGGCTGACTCCGGATGGGATCGACAACGAGCACATGTATAAAGCGATGATGGACGGAAACGTTTCCCCCCGCACCACCGGCGCGTCCCCTTATCTGGACATCAAAACCGCCCAGCTGCGCAGCGGCATCAACGCGGTTTTTGTGGACGGCGCGAAGGGAAGCGAGTATACCATTACCGAGGTGCTCTATTGGAACGGGTCAGGATTGAGCAACCTGTTTTACGATTATACCGCGGAAAGCGTGGTGGAAACCATGCGTCCCAGTTCGATGCTGTCTATGGACATCAATAAGGACGGCTGGATTGAAATTCCGCAGGTGTCGGAGCTGCCGGGCTATTTCGACAAGAAAGCCTCGGAAAAGCTGTGGCTGACCACCTGGTACCGGTACGACGGGCGGGTGGACGAAGAAACCGGGAAGGATGCGCAAAAGGTGCTCTCGTGCAACATCAACAGCACCGACGGGTATTATTTCAGTTTCCCGGAAGAATGGGTATCCAAGCAGTCGGTAACCATTGAGCGTAACTCCACCGACCGCACCTCCAGTTTTTACGCGTATGAATGGGACGGAGAAAGCTTCCGCCGCACCGACCTGCTGATGACTCTGCGGGCCTTTACCAGCGCGGTGTGGGAAAACAGCGGTTCGAATGCGGGCTACGAATATCTGGGTGAGCACGGCAGTGTTGTGTATGCGGTAAAAATATCGCGCAGCGGGGCCGATTTCGGCATTGATCTTGACTTTGTCAAGGAGAATTTCGTCATTATGGCGGATCTCTGAGGAAGGCAGACTACCACTTGGAAATGAGGGAACGGGATGAAAAGCATTTTGGTAGCGGAGGACGAAGGCGCGATCCGCGAATTTGTCGTCATCAATTTGAAGCGGGCGGGGTACACCGTCTATGAAGCGGAAAACGGAAAGAAAGCGTTGGAACTGTTCGACAGCCTCCAGGGAGACGTGGACATTGCCCTTTTGGATATCATGATGCCGGAGATGGACGGGCTGGCCGCCTGCCGGGAGCTGCGGCAAAAAAGCCCCAACCTGGGAATCATCATGCTCACCGCCCGGTCCCAGGAAATGGACCGGGTCAGCGGTTTGATGATCGGGGCGGACGACTATGTGACAAAGCCCTTCTCCCCCTCCGAGCTGGTGGCACGGGTGGACGCCCTCTACCGCCGGGTGGAGATGAACGGCAACAAGCCCAAAAAGGCCGCATCGGAAGAAATTGTCTCGGGTGACTTTGTCCTTAACGTACGCAACCGAACCCTTTCCCATAAGGGAAAAATGATCGAGCTGACCCATGTGGAATACCAGTTCATGGAGTGTTTCATGACCAATCCCGGCAAGGCTCTGGGCCGCACCGATATACTCAACAAGGTCTGGGGCGAAGGGTACTTTGGGGAAGAAAAAATCGTGGACGTCAATGTGCGGCGGCTGCGGATGAAGATCGAGGAGGAGCCATCGGCCCCCAAGCACATCATTACCGTCTGGGGCTTGGGGTATAAATGGCAGGCATAACCATGCGAAAAAAACTATCGTTGCCGGGTGTGGAGCACATGTCCTCCAAGGGCATTACCCAGCGGTGGCTCTTCAACAGCCTGGGGCTGATTTTGGCCATTCTGATCGTCATTGAGCTGGCCATGGCCTTTATTGTGCAGGACTATTACTACAGCGGCATCCGCTGGCAGCTGGGGAACATCATGACCACCACCCAGGAGAGCTTTTCCCGTTACGCCAACCAAAGCCAATCGGAATTTGCGTCCCGCTCCATCAACGCGGTGGAAAATTTCAGCCTCAAAGAACAGGTGGAATTGCAGGTTTTTGATCAAAACGGCGACTTTATTCTTTCTTCCACCGGCTTTACTCCGGAGCTCGACCAGCGGCCGGACTATGACATGGCGCTGAAGGTGCTCAATGAGAAATCGGGGCAGCCCATCGGGGTCTCCTCCTACCACCTTTCCAGCGGCGAAAACGTTATGGCGTATACCTATATTCTCACCAACGCCGAGATAATGACGGGCGCCGTGCGGCTGGTGGTGTCCCTTTCGGGAGCGGACCGGCAGATTTTCATCATTGTGTCGGTGCTGCTGGTGATCGGCATTGCGGTGATTTTGTTTGTCATCATGTCCGGCTCCTATTTTATCAATTCCATTGTCATCCCCGTCAAGGAGATCGGCGTGACGGCCCGCAAAATCGCCTTAGGCGATTTTAACGCCCGGCTGGAAAAGAAGTACAACGACGAAATCGGCGACCTGTGCGACACCATCAATTATATGGCAGGCGAGCTGGGCACCACCGAAAAAATGAAAAACGATTTCATTTCCTCCGTTTCTCATGAGCTGCGCACCCCTCTGACCGCCATCAAAGGCTGGGGGGAGACGCTGATGGATCTCGACCCGGTCAAGGACCGGGAAATGATGGAGAAGGGCATGGAGGTCATTATCGGGGAATCGGAACGACTGTCCGGAATCGTGGAGGAGCTTCTGGATTTCTCCCGGCTGCAAAGCGGAAGGCTGACCATGAAGATGGAAAAAATCGACATCCTCGCAGAATTGGGCGAGGCGGTGTTCATGTTCCGGGAACGCTCCAAACGGGAAAACATCGAACTGATCTATTACGAGCCTGAGTTGCTCCCGCCTGTTTTGGGAGACCGCAACCGGCTCAAGCAGGTGTTTGTGAATATTCTGGACAATGCTTTTAAGTATTCCGACGCGGGAGGCCGGGTCCGGGTGGAGGCAGAGGAAGGCGACGGAGAAATCCGTGTGGTCATCAGCGATACCGGATGCGGCATTTCCGCAGAAGACTTATCTAAGGTAAAGGAGAAATTCTATAAGGCAAATCACACCCGCCGCGGCTCTGGAATCGGGCTGGCGGTGGCGGATGAAATTATCCGCATGCACGGCGGCAATCTAGAGCTCCGATCGGTGGAAAACTCCGGCACCGATGTCATCATTACCTTGCCTGTCGCCGGCACGTCGGAGGGCGGCGAAGAAGATCCCCCTCAGCAATTGCAATAGAAAATGCCTGGACAGCCGTCTTCCTACAGGGCGGTTGTCCAGGCTTCTTTTTTTGGTGATAAATATTCATATTTTCGCCTTATAACATCAAAGGCGGTTGACTCGCCGCTCCTTTACAACGGTTTCTTTTGTGCGGCAGGTGCCAGGGGCGACTGCAAGGCGGTTCTAACGAGGCTTGGAGGAAAGTTTCGCTCATTTGAAAGTAGGATAGAATTTAAGGAAATCCGCGCCGCTTCTTTTTAAGGCCGGCGTGCAAATAAAAAGGAGGGAATTTTTCATGAAATCCGATTGCAAACAGGTGCGACAGCTGCTGCCTCACTATGTACAGGGCCTTTGCAGTGAGGAAGAGCGCAGAGCAGTGGAAGAACACGTACGCGGGTGCGAGGAATGCCGGGAGCTTCTCGATGCGATGGAGGCAAACGAAGTGGAGCTTACCGATGATCCGCCTGCCGCTAGGAAGAAAGCATCGCCCAAGAAGCGGCGGCGCAGGCGGATTTTCGCATTGGTCACGGCGGTGGCACTGGTTTTCACAACCGCAGCCGTCACCCTTGTCTATAACCCTAACCTATATTACCAGTACCTTTATTGGGGCGACCGGATGCACATAACTCTCACCGTTGACGGGTTGTCCCCTTCTTTCCCTACCGACGAATGCCTAAAGCTGAGTTATCTCTATGTGGGGGAGGATACCACGACCTACAGTGCCGTAAAAAACTATGACTGGATTTATCCCATTCCGGGCACCTTTGACGCTTCGACACTGGATTGGGTTCCTCTGGAATTGGAAAGTCATCTAGAGAGCGATTCCCTTACCACCGGGTTTCCGGGCGGGCAGCCTGGGTACTATATTCTAAAAATTGAGGTAACTCCTTCGCTCTATAATTCGCTGCATCCTGGCCTGTCTACACAGGAGCCCGAATTGGGGCGGGTTTACGTCTTTGATTTTTACAATGCAAATGGGTGGGATACCTGGAAAATGGACCTTGACCTGAAGACCTCTTTTTCCACAGATGGATACCGCACTATGCTGGCCAGAAGGATGCGCTGTCTCACGCAGCCGGTATCCGCAAATGAGCAATGGCACTATTATCACGGCTGACAAAGCCGCCATATGCTTCTTCGTCAAATGAAAGCGCAGATAAGGTCATTATAAAAATATAGATTAGGGAAGTGAAGCTATGCAAGCAAGTTGCCGGGAACTGCGACAGCTGCTGCCCCACTATGTACAGGGCCTTTGCAGCGAGGAGGAACGCAGAGCAGTGGAAGAACACGTACGCGGATGCGAGGAATGATGGGAGCTTCTCGACGCCATGGAGGCAAACGAAATGGAGCTTACCGATGATCCGCCTGCCGCAAGGGAGAAAGCATCGCCCAAGAAGCGGCGACTTAACTGGTTTTTCGCGTCGAGCGGATACCCAAACCGTGTTTTAAAATGACACCGTGGGGATAAAGGAAGATTGCCCGGACTGTGGTCAATCAAACGACCTAGTCCGGGCATTTTTTGCTATCATATCTGCTTACAAATCCATAACACTTGTGACATTTCGCATCTTTTGGGTACTTATGATCGAAAAAGGGGGGAATGGGATGGGGCGGATGGACGACATGGCAGAGCAATACTATTCACAGGTTTATCACTATCTGGTTTCCTTGACCAAAAACGCCGCGCTGGCCGAAGACCTGACCCAGGAAACCTTTTGTCAGGCAGTGGTGTCCATCGACCGGTTTCGCGGCGAATGCACGATGTATGTTTGGCTGTGCCAAATTGCAAAGCATCAGTTTTACAAATACCTGCGCAAAAAGAAACGGCATGCGGAAGTAGCCTTTCCGGAGGAAGAGCTTCTTTCCTCTTCGGTTGTGGACGAAGAGTTTCTGGCAGCACAGGGAGCCATGGAAATTTACCGGGCCATTCACCGGCTTGCGCAGCCTTATAATGAAGTGGCAAACCTGCGCCTTTTCGGCAACCTGAAATTCGCGCAGATCGGGGAACTTTTCGGCAAAAGCGAAAACTGGGCTCGGACCACCTTTTACCGGGCGAAACTGAAAATTCAAGCGAATCTAAAGGAGGGAACAAACGAATGAGTTATCCATGCAACATCATTCAGGATTTGCTGCCAAGCTATGTGGACGGTCTTTGCAGTGCGCAAAGCCAGCAAGCCGTGGAAGAGCATGTGCGCGGGTGTGAGCCTTGCCGGCAGATGCTCGACGCCATGCAGGCAAAGGAGTATGAGCTGCCAGACCCGGCCCAAAACCTCAAAAAGAAACGGCCCTTTCAAAAGCTACGCAACCGGGTGCTGTCTTTGATTATGGCGGTGGTGCTGGTCTGCGGGAGCGTGTCGGTCTTCTTCCTTTATAACCAGAACTTCTATTATCAGTATCTTCACTGGGGTGACCGGGTTCATATCAATTTGACGGTAAACGATATTGATGCGTCGGTTCCCATTGAGGAATGCGTTGCATTCAGCTATGCGTATATCGGCGACGATCTGGATGCGCCAATCAAGATCAGAGAGATACTCAGACGGTATACAAGCAACCTTTCAGACGCTCTTCCGATGGATTATACCTCTACGTATGGATATGAATGGGTCCCTCTTACGCTTGACCGTACGGGAGATCATTCTTTTAGTACCAGCTTTCCAGGTGGGGAAAAGGGCTATTATATGATTCGTGTGGATGTAAAGCCGCCCTTGTATGACTATATCTTTCCCAATCTTCCGAACCCCGATCCAAATTGGAAAGGTGTTATCTTTACATATGATATTTTTAATCTGGACGGCTGGGAGACTTGGGATTATGATCTTATCATGCAAATGGAGTACTACGAAACGAATTGCTCGGTCCAGATCAGCGATCAATTTACAACCTGTTCCAGTTCCGGCACTTACACATCGAAATGGAAGCATAATATCAGATAAGAAAGAAGGAGGCCATCGGGCCTCCTTCTTTCTTATCTATCCGCCTCTTCTTTCACGGCTTCTCTAAAAAGCGCCCGAAGCCGTTCGCCGTCCCCTTTCAGGTAGAGCCAGCCGAACAGGCATTCCAGCGCCGTTGCCTGGTGGTACTCCTCCACCGACGCGTTCTGCGGCACCCGCCTGGCCGGGTGGGCATTGCGTCCCCGGCGGAAAACCGCCTGCTCCTCTTCGGTGAGCAGGGGAAGAATCCGGGCGGCAGCAGCAGCCTGGGCGGGCGCCTTCGCCAGAGCCACCGCCGCCGTGTGCAGCTTTTTGGGCGGATAGTTTCCCGCCCCAATCAGCCGCTCCCGGATCATCAGCTCATAAACCCCGTCGCCCACATAGGCCAGGGACAGGGGGCTGATGGTCTTTAGATCTCCTGCAAAGGGGAAGAACTGCTGCATTCCCTTTCTTCCCCTTCCTTAGTTGACAAAGTCAAATTCCAGGTCGTAGATACACACGGTATCTCCCTCCTGGATGCCTTCGTTTCGGAGCGCTTCAATGATTCCGCTCTGAATTAAAACACGCTGAAAATACTGCATGGATTCATAATCATCGAAGTTCACCCCGGACATGACCTTCAGCAGCCATTCGCCTTCCACAAACCAGACGCCGTCCTGATGGCGGATGGTGAAGGGACGGCCTCCCTTCTCAAACTTTTCCTGAGGCGCAGGCTCCGGCTCGTAGGTAACGATGGGAGGCAGCTTGGAAAGCTCCTCGGTAATCTTTTTGATAAGCGGGTCCACCCCGTAATGGATGGCTGCCATAATGGGGAAAAATGAGTACCCCTTTTCTTTGACATAGGCTTCGAATCTGGCCACCTGCTCATCGCTTGCCAAGTCACACTTGTTCCCGGCCACCAGCATGGGGCGGCCTGCCAGCTCCTCACGATAGGCGGCAAGCTCCTTGTTGATGGCCTCAAAATCCGCAATGGGATCCCGGCCTTCGCTCCCCGCCACGTCCACAATGTGAACCAGCAGCCGGCAGCGGTCGATATGGCGCAGGAACTCATGCCCCAGGCCTACGCCTTCGCTGGCCCCCTCGATGATCCCGGGTATGTCCGCCATGACGAAGGAAACGCCCTCGGCGATGCGTACCACGCCCAGTACCGGGGTCAGGGTGGTAAAATGGTAGTCGGCAATCACGGGCTTTGCCTCGCTGACCACCGAAATCAGGGTGGATTTCCCCACATTTGGAAAGCCCACCAGCCCCACGTCTGCCAGGAGCTTGAGCTCCAGCTTCAGCTCCAAGCTTTCCCCCGGCGTCCCCGGTTTGGCAAAGCGGGGAACTTGACGGGTGGCGGTGGCAAAGTGGGTGTTTCCCCAGCCGCCCCGGCCGCCCTTGGCAATAACCACCGGCTCGTCCGTGGACAGGTCCGCAAGCAGCCGGCCTGTCTGCGCTTCCCGCACGACAGTACCCCGCGGGACACGGATGATGGTGTCCTCCCCGCCCTTGCCAAAGCAGCGGTTTGCACGCCCCGCCTCGCCCGTCTGGGCGGTATACTTGCGTTTGTACCGAAAGTCGGACAGGGTGGTGAGATTGTCGTCCACCTGGAAGACAATGTCCCCCCCCTTGCCGCCGTCCCCGCCGTCCGGCCCGCCTGCGGCAATGTATTTCTCCCGGCGGAAGGAAACGCATCCGTTTCCTCCGTCGCCGGCACGTACCATGATTTTTGCACTGTCTACAAACATGCTGTTCTCCTATTCTGTGAGACGTCCCTTTTTGCAGGCCGCATGTCCGGCGGCCTTAGCTTACTATGCTTAGTATAAACCGGCCCCGCCCTTTTATTGGGCCGCATGGTCCCGGATCAGCCGGTATTCGAAGGAATCCACCAGGGCAAGCCAGCTTGCCTGAATGACGTCGGTGGAAACGCCCACCGTAGTCCACACGTCCTTGCCGTCGGTGGAGGTGATGAGAACCCGGACGTTGGCGGCGGTGGCCTGCTTGGAGTCCATCACGCGCACTTTATAGTCGATCAACCGGCACCGGCCCATGGACTGGTAAAAATGGGACAACGCTTCCCGCAGAGCCAGGTCCAGCGCGTGAACCGGGCCGTCCCCTTCTGCCGCCGCAATGCAAAGCTCGCCGCCCACCCGGATTTTGATGGTGGCGGTGGCGGAATTGCCGGTGTCGTCCCTGGGCTCTTCGTCGAGCACCTTATAACTGACCAGTTCAAAAAAGGGCTCGTACATCCCTAGCGCCTTGCGCACCACCAGTTCAAAGCTGGGCTCCGCCCCCTCGAACTGATAGCCGTCATGCTCGAGCTGCTTTAACCGGTCGAGAATCACCTGGGTTTCCCGGGACTCCCTCGTAAGCTCCGGACAGACCCGCTGCACCCGCTGCAAAACAGCCGCCCGGCCCGTTTGCTCGGACATGAGAAACCGCCGTTCGTTTCCCACCGATTCCGGGCTTACCTGCTCAAAGGACCGGGACAATTTCAGCACCCCGTCCGCGTGCATCCCCGCCTTATGGGCAAAGGCGGAGGCACCGATAAAGGGCTGGGTATGGGGAATGCGAACGTTGGCGATTTCCGCGATTTCCCTGGAAACCGGCGTCAGGCTTGCGAGGTTCTCCGGCGGGATGCACAAAATTCCCCGCTTGAGCTGCAAATTGGACGCAATGGTGGAAAGGTTCGCATTGCCGCACCGCTCGCCAAAGCCAAGCCAGGTCCCCTGCACCTGAACAGCCCCCGCCTGCACCGCGGCTATTGTCCCCGCGACCGCCATGCCGCAGTCGTTGTGGCAGTGAATTCCCACTGTCCCTTCCGGGAACTGCTTCACCACCTCGCCGGTAATTTTTCCAATCTCATCGGGGAAGGTGCCGCCGTTGGTGTCGCACAAAACCAAGCGTTCTGCGCCTGCGTCCGCTGCTGCCTGCAGCGCTGCCAAGGCAAACGCCGGATCGTCCTTATAGCCGTCGAAGAAATGCTCCGCGTCAAAAAAAACCTGTTTCCCGTTCTCCTTGAGGTAACGAACCGTGTCCCCGATCATGGCAAAGTTTTCTTGAGGGGTGGTCCCCAGGATTTCCGTCACATGCAGCTTCCAGCTCTTTCCGAAAATACAGCACACTGGCGCGTTCGCCTGCAAAAGGGCCTGCACGTTCGCGTCCTGCGCCGCTTTTATCCCTTTTCGCCGGGTGGAACCGAAGGCGACGATGGTCGCGTGGGCAAGCGTCATCGTTTCAATCTGCTGGAAATATTCCATGTCCTTTGGATTGGAGGCCGGGTTTCCCGCTTCAATGTAGGCGACCCCCAAGGAATCCAACAGCCTGGTAATCGCCAGCTTATCCTCCACCGATAGGGAGATTCCTTCTCCCTGCGCACCGTCGCGCAAGGTGGAATCAAACAGTTCAATTTCGCGCTGCATAACCGACACCCCCAAATTTTGATTTGCCTTTCATTATGGAGGAATTTTTCCCGCTTGTCAACCGCCGGGCCTTGGTTTTCCTTGTAATTTTCGGGGCAAGCGAGTAGAATAAGAATAGAAACAGGAAAAGGGGGTTTTGGCCATGCTGGTACGCAACTTCTTGGAATGCGACCGGGAATGGAACCAATCGCACGGAAGCCAGGCAAAGAGCTTTTCCGGCTTTGTTTTTAAAGAGCCGGACTTTGAGGTGCCCATTCGTTTTGTCCGTTTCTCCACCTATCCACCCGGCTCCGGCGTGGGGCTGCACACCCACGGCAACGACCAGGAGCTGTACATCATCCTGGAGGGCAGCGGAGTCTGTGAGGTCAATGGGGAAAAGAGGGAGGTCGCGGTGGGCGATATCATCGTCAACCCGCCCTACGGCACCCACGCGCTTTACAACACCGGAGAAACCAACCTAACCATGCTTCTTTTGGAGGTATACAACAAAGCCTAATTTCGCTCTTGCGTTCTTGGGGAAAATCCAGTAAAATAAGGAGGCTGCCGGAGCAGTCTCCTTATCAATCGGCGGGTATGGCGGAATTGGCAGACGCGCAGGATTTAGGATCCTGTGCCGCAAGGCGTGCAGGTTCGACCCCTGTTACCCGCACCAGCGGCCAGTCGCCGCAAACAAATCGCGCACTTATCTGAGTGTGCGATTTGTTTTTTTATACCTGCAAACACGCCACATTCTGTTTGCCGTCTCGCTTTTGATGATCTTTCTTTTCCTGCATATCGGCCAAGGGCGCAGGCCTAATCAACAATGTCCATCGTGTGCTCTTCTTTGATCAACGTAGGAAAGCACTCCAAATAATAGTCGCATTCGTCGCAGCAGCATTCAATGGGAAGGCCATTATTATCGGTATGCTCACCGTTACCAAGGCAATCGTCTCCGTTATTCCCAGGGGTGAGAGGAATGCCCGTTACATCAAGAATCATCTATTCATTCCCTATCTTTTCTTTCGTATAAATAGAACGCCTTTGTATATGATAACACAGTGTTTGTATCAACGCAAGTCAATAGTCATTAAAATGTTATCATATTGATAATGAGGTGTTTTTGTGGCTACTGAAAAAATTCAGACGGGTATTCGTTTTACAGAGGATATGCTTTTAAAAATCACCTATATTGCTAAGAAAAATCACCGCTCTCTCAATGCGCAATTGGAATATCTCGCACAAAACTGCATTGAGGAATTCGAGTCGGAAAAAGGTGAAATCGTGTTGTCTGAAACAGACAGGCTGAAATATAGGAAATAATTTGGATGTAAGCGCTATCGACGTACCCAGACAAGTCCCCGCGGATCAATCGCGCACGGTAACAAGTGCGTGATTTTTTGTACTTGCAATACTCATATGGATGATACGGAGGAGGAAATGTTTAAGCATAAGGCAAGTGGCGGTACCCGAAATTTGTGTGGTAAAAAAATCGCTGCATTGAGAAAAAATTTACCGGAAAAAAATCACAGAGATTGCTTGCTGAAAAAATGCAGATAAAAGGGATTGACATGGATAAGACCGCAATCAAACGAATTGAAAATGGCGAAAGATATGTGACTGATATCGAACTGAAAGCATTTTCGGAACTATTTTGCGTAAGTGCGGATTTTTTATTGGAATAACAAACCAATGCGGTTTTTGATGCAATTCACGCGCCAGTGTAACACTGGACGCAGTCGAATTGCAGAATGCCTCTGACAAACGGACATGGGGATTACATCCCCTTAATATTTGAGATTATAACCCCCATAATAGCAAATGTTACGGTGGGGGTGTCCTATGATCGTTTTTAATAAGCTGTGGGATGTTATGAGAGAAAAGAACGTTTCCACTTATCAGCTGCGTGAAAAATGCGGCATTGACAGCAAAACCGTTCGGCGGCTGAAAGCCAATGAAAATGTGGAGACCAAAACTTTGAATAAAATCTGTGTTGTTTTGGATTGCAAGCTGGAAGATATCGCCGAGTTTATCCCGGAACCCTGACAAGAAAGTTCTGCCGGCTCAACACAGCTTAGGTATGACAATAAATTATGTATATAAGTAAAGTAAAAAGAGTCCGGTCAAATGACCGGACTCTTTTTACGCATATTTGAACGAAAAACGGCCTCTTTTACCCCAATAGCGAAATCAGGCTTATTCCTTCTCTACTTCCATGTGCAGTTCAGACGTACAGTGGGGGCAGCGCGTCGCTTCGATGGCAATTTCGCTCATGCAATACGGACATTTTTTGGTGACCGGGGCTGCCGCCTCTTCCTTTTTCCGGCCCAGCTTCATAAGCTTATTGATGACTTTGAGCAGGCAGAAAAGCACCAACGCCATAATGAAAAAGTTAACCAAGGCAGACACAAACGACGAGGCGAAACCCGCCACGTCCTGCAGATTGTATCTTTCCGCCCCGGTAACGAACTTCAAAATCGGCGTAATAAAATTATCGGTCAAGGACGTGACAATCCCGGAAAAGGCGCCGCCGATGAGAATGCCCACCGCCATATCCATCATATTGCCGCGCAAGGCGAACGTCTTAAATTCTTCGATAAACTTCTTCACATTATTCTCTCCTTTTTCTCATGTTCTGTAATCCCAACATAGCATACTCCTCATGGTTTTTCAACAAACAATGCGCGTTTTTTTAGCGGAAATCTTTTGTTTGTAGATGAAAGAAACACAAGGCCATTCGTATAGACGCCAAGCTGTTGCAGAGCCTGCTTGAGGCTTGACCGCGGCCCGCTCTCCTTTTATACTGGAAGATACCCAATGAAATGGAGATGAAGACATGCTGCAACCGGTCGAGATGCGGATCATCGCCCGCATTCACAGCGATTTCCCCTCGAAATTCGGTATTCCCCGCCAAAGCGGTTTGGTTGACGCGTTGACATCCACCATCGTATTTGAGCCGGACTACCGCAATCCCGACGCCCTGCGCGGCCTGGAGGGGTATTCCCACATCTGGCTGCTGTGGCAGTTTTCCGAAGCCGTGCGGGAAGGCTGGTCCCCCACCGTGCGGCCGCCCCGCCTGGGCGGCAACACACGCATGGGCGTATTCGCCACCCGCTCGCCCTTCCGCCCCAACCCCATCGGCCTATCCTCGGTGCAGCTTCGGGAAATCGCGATGGATAAAAAGCTGGGCCCTGTGCTGCGTGTGTCGGGCGCAGATTTGATGGACGGCACCCCTATTTTTGACATCAAGCCTTATCTCGCCTACACCGACGCCCATCCCCAGGCCACCGACGGCTTTTCCTTTTCCTCCAAAGAGGATGTGCTGAAGGTGGACGCTGCGGCCGGGCTGCTCGAGCGCGTTCCTCCAACCTGTCGGGACGCCCTCTTACGCGTGCTGGCGCAGGATCCGCGTCCCGGCTATCAGGATACGCCCGGGCGGATATACAAAATGGAGTTCGCCGGGGTAGAGGTGCATTTCACCGTGACGGACGGACGGCTTACCGTTTGTGACGTTCTTCCTGCAAAAGACGGGATTCCAGGAAAAACGGGATCAAAATAACGGCGCGTACTTCTGCGCCTCCGTGTAAAATCGGGTGTACTTTTTACCCGATGGAAAGAAAGGATGGAGCCAATGACCGACTATCAGCCCAGTGCTCTTGCCAAAGAGATGATACGGTATTTAGACTGCCCTTGTAAGGTATTCGCCCCTATGGCGGACGACGATCCTCTCCTGGCCGCTTATGAGGAAGCCCGGCAGGAGGGACTTCGGGAAGGATTTACCCCGGTGCTTGTGAAGGTGGACGATACGCTAATGGAGTGCCTGGTTATGAACGCGGACGAGGAAAACGAACCGGACTTCGCCTTATCCGCCGTGCGCGCTTACCGGGCCCGGCTTTTAAGCGAGGCGCTGCCCGACGGGAAGGACTGCCTTCAGGAATGGGAGATGCAGCGCCGGGAGGAAGCCGAAGACGACGGATTCCCCTGGGACGACGTGCTCGGCGAGAGGACGGGCGGCGAACCAAATGACCGGTTCTCCGCCTATTGGAATTACGAGACGTCCCTTACCGACGAGGTGATTCTGGCAATGATCCCCACCGACAAGGCCTGGCAGGTGTTCGCCTGGCTGCCCATGGGCAACTGGAACGACTGCCCCGACACGCCCGAGCTGATGGCGGTGGCCAAACGGTGGCAGGAGGCCTTTGGGGCGGTGCCTGCCTGTATCAGTCACGACGAGCTGGAGTTCCTGCTGCCTGCGCCGGTATCCGACCCAAATGCCGCTCAAAAGCTGGCGCTGGAGCAGTACGCCTTCTGCCCGGACCGGGTGGAGCAATGCGAAGAGGACGGCAGCGTGGGAAAACTGGCTGATTCTTTAACTAAGTCCACCGTTTGGTACTTCTGGTGGGATTGATTTTTGCGCAAAGGCGCGCGAAAGGAGCGAGCACATTTATGATCGACTTTGATGAAATCATCGACCGCACGGGTACCGACAGTCTCAAATACGACGGCGGCCCGGTGATGAACCCATATCTTCCGGACGAATATCTGCCCATGTGGGTGGCGGACATGGATTTCGCCTGTCCGCAGCCGGTGCTCGACGCCATGAAGGAGCGGCTGGACCGGCGGATCCTGGGATACAGCATGCTGCTGGATCCGGGGTATTTTAAAATTGTAACCGGATGGTTCTGGCGGCGGCACGGCTGGCGGGTGGACGCGGACAGCATTGTGTTCAGTTCCGGAGTGGTAAGCGCCATGCATACGGCGGTGGAACGGCTGACGAAGCCCGGTGACGGCGTCCTTCTCAATACCCCGGCCTATCACCCTTTTGACGATACCATCAAGCGCTTCGGCCGCACCCCGGTCTACTCCCCCCTTCTCTACCGGGACGGGACCTATACCATCGACTACGAGGACTTGGAGCGAAAGGCTAAGGACCCGCGCAACACCCTTTTCTTCTTCTGCAGCCCCCACAATCCCACCGGCCGGGTCTGGCGGGAGGAGGAGCTGCGGCAGGTGGCCAGGCTGTGCTTTGCAAACGGGGTGTTCGTGGTGTGCGACGAGATTCACAGCGACATCCTGCGCAAGGGGGAAACCCACATTCCCTTGGCAAAGCTCTACCCCGAGGAAACGCGGATCATCACCTGCACCTCTCCCAGCAAAACCTTTAACTTAGCTGGCAACCAGCTGGCGAACCTGGTGGTGGCGGACAAGGCCCTGGCCAGGGAATGGCGGGAGACACAGGCCTGCGGGTTTCCGAACCCGCTGTCCATCGCCGCCTGCAAGGCGGCATACACGAAGTGCGACGAGTGGGTGGCGCAGATGAACGCGTATGTGGATGAAAATTTCGCCCTAGTCAAGCGGCGTTTGCGCGTCGATCTGCCCAAGGCGAAGTTTTCCATCGGCCAGGGGACTTATCTTGCCTGGATTGACCTGCGCGGCTTCGGGCTCACCGACCGGCAGCTCAAGGAGCGCATTTCCAGGGCGGGGCTTTTCATCGAGTTTGGGGACGAATTTGTGGCAAACGGCGAAGGCTTTGTGCGTATCAATCTGGCCTGTCCCCGAACGCTTGTGGAAAAGGCCATGGATATTCTGGCCAGCTGCCTGGGAGAAACCCATTCTTAGTTCGAAAACAAACAACGCAGAGAAGGGGGGGGGGGGGGGGGGGGGGGGGGGGGGGGGGGGGGGGGGGGG